>NZ_JABCPZ010000024.1 GCF_013283785.1 Nonomuraea antri | reverse complement strand
GACATCCCCCGTCCCCACATCCCCCGTCCGCGCCCCCGCGCGGATCCCCTCAGAGCAGGCCGGCGAGCATCGACGCGGCGCGGGCGGCGCCGTCCGGCGGCACCGGCCGGTAGGCGACCTCGCGGCCGATCTCGGCGGCGATCGCCTCCGCCAGCGAGCCCGGCGTGATCTCGTCGAAGTCCATGCGGCGTCCCGCGCCGTGTCGCCGCAGCCGGTGCGCGACGTGGAAGTTCTGCTCGAAGTGGTGCCGCAGCGGCACGTAGATGAACGGCCGGCGCGTCGCGGTGAGCTCCATGCAGGTCGTCAGGCCGCCCTGGACGATCGCCAGGTCGCAGGCGGCCAGGTGCCGGTGCAGCCCCGGCACGTACGCGTGCACCTCCAGCCCCGCCTGCCGCGGCAGCGTGCCGGGGTCGATGCGCGGCCCCGCGACGACGACCATGCGCAGTCCGGGTACGCGCATCGCGGCCTCGGGAAAGGCGGCCACGACCCGGTGCAGCAGGCTCTTGCCGACCCCGGAGCCGCCGACGGTGACCACGCAGACCCGCTCGTCCCGGTGGTAGCCGAGTTCCGCGCGCAGCGCCTCGCGGTCGGCGTACTCGCCGGGGTCGAAACCGGTGACGTAACCGGCGAAGTCGTAGTGCGCCTCGGTCCACTCCCTGATCGGCGGCAGGTCGCGGCCGAACCGCTCGTCCACGATGTCGCCGGGGTCGCCGATGAAGACGGCCCGGTCGCGCACCCGCGGGAACCGTTCGACGTGGGCGATCATCTCGGCGTTGTGGTCGGCCGCGACCAGCGCCTCGCGGTCGCCGCCGTCGGGGAAGGGCAGGAAGCCGACGAAGTCGGTCATCCAGGCGTAGGCGAACCGCTTCAGCTCGGGGTTCTCGTGCAGGAAGTGGTCGACGTCCCAGGATTCGTCGCCGATGACCAGGTCGTAGCGTTCCTCGGTGACGAGGTCGTGGAACACCATGAAGTTCGACACCAGGATCTCGTCGGCCCGGCGCAGCGCCTGGAAGCAGTGCAGGTCGTGCTCGTCCGCCTCGCTCTCGATGTGCGCCGACTCGCTGGCCAGCCACCGGCTCGCGGGGTGCACGTGCTCGCCGGCCTCGTCGAGCATGCGGGTGACGGGGTGCTGGGTGAGCCAGTCGATGCGCACGTCCGGATGGAGGGCGCGGAGTTCGCGGGCGATGGCCAGGTCGCGGCGCGCGTGGCCGAGCCCGATCGGCGAGCTCAGGTAGAGCACCCGCTTCTGCCGCCGGTTCCAGCGGCTCCACGTGCGGCGGCGCGGCGCCGGCGGGCGTAACCGCGCGACGAATTCGCTGATCAGCAGGTTCACCCGCACGGGGTCACGGGCCGGCGGGATGTGGCCGCCGCCTTCCAGCAGGACGAGCTCACCGCCGCTCCAGGCGACGATCTTCTCGCTCACCTCCACCGGGACCACCCGGTCCTGGTCACCGTGGACGGCCAGCAGCGGGGTGGTGATGCGGGTGCACCAGGACTCGATCGTCTCCCTGCTCGGCCGCGCCGCCTGGCTCTCGGCCACCAGCACGTCCGGGCTCGTGTCGAGGCCCCAGGCGACGCCGTCCTCGATCGCCTTGGTGGAGTGCGGCTCGGTGAAGCACTGGCCGAAGAAGAACCACAGGAAGTCCTCGTAGTCCTTCAGCCAGTACCGGCGGTTGTACTTGGCCCAGTGCGCCGGCGGGTCGGCGCCGCCCGCGCGGACCGCGGAGGCGTCGAGTGCGGGCGCCGGGGCGTCCAGTGCCAGGGTCTCGGCCTTGCCCCTGGCCACCGACGGGGCGAGGACGATGGTGCCGAGCACCCGGGCGGGGTGTTCCGCGGCGAGTTCCAGCGCCCAGTTGGCGGCCCGCGAGAGCCCGGCCACGACCGCCTGCTCGGTCCCGGTGGCGTCCAGGACGGCCAGCGCGTACGCGATCTGGGCGGCCTGCCCGTACGGCTCCGGGGTCACCGGGCGGTCCGACAGCCCGTTGCCGGGCCCGTCGTAGGTGACCACCCGGTGGTGCCGCGCCAGGTACGCGAGCTGGCCCTTCCAGAACCGGTTGTGGACGATCGTCCAGGTGGGCAGCAGCAGGATGGTCGGCCCGCCGGCGCCGTGCACCTCGTAATGGATCTTCACGCCGTGATGCTCGATGAAGCCTTCGGCGTCCGCTGTCCTCGCCCGCATGGCGTGCCTCCACAGAGACCGTTCGGTCGATCGACCGATAAGGGGGAAGGTAACATTCGGTCGAACGACCGACAAGGTATTTGTACGAGGAAGGCCTGACCTTTGGGCGAACCGAGCGGCCCCACCGCGACCCGGATACTGGAGGCGGCCAGGACGTGTCTCCTCGCCGAAGGCATCTCCGGGCTGTCCACCCGCAAGGTCGCCGACATCGCGGGCGTGCCGCTGAGCCAGATCCATTACCACTTCGGCGGCAAGCAGGGGCTCGTGCTCTCCCTGCTCGACTACGAGAACCGCCGCCTGGTGAACAGGCAGCGCGACATGTACGGCGTGGACGCACCCCTGTGGAAGCGTTACGAACAGGCCTGCGACCTGCTCGAAGAGGACCTGGACTCCGGCTACGTGCGCGTCCTGCAGGAGATGATCTCGGCGGGCTGGTCGGATCCCGCGCTCGCCCGCCGGGTGCTCACCATCCTCCAGCCATGGCAGGACGTCCTGGAGGAGGTCGCCCGCGAGGCGGAGACGCGGTTCGGCTCGCTCGGGCCGTTCTCGGCCGTCGACGTGGCGGCGCTGATCGGCCTGGCGTTCCTGGGCGGCGAGGCGGTCATCCTGCTCGGTGACGAGGACTGGAGCCGGCGGGCCCGGGCGGCGCTGCGCAGCGTGACCGAGCTCATCCGCGGCGTCGAGGAAGGCTGACCCGAAGGATCTCAGGCCACGGTCTGCCGGTGTCCGGCCGCACGACGGGGCAGGCCGTGGGCGTGCAGGGTGGCCGCGATCACCCGCAGGGCTCTGCGCAGGGTCATGTCGTCGAGATGCCCGTAGCCGATGACCAGGCCGTTGTGCCCCCGTTCGCGCGGGTGGTAGTAGGAGTCGAGCGCGGTGACGTGCACCCGCCGCTCGCGCAGCGCCCGGATCACCTGTTCCGCGCTGATCCGCGCGGGCAGGACGAGCGTGACGGCCGAGCCGGTGTCGGCGCCCAGCAGCCTCGCGCCGGGAAAGGCGCCGAGCGCCTGGGCGACGAGCCTTCGCTTCGGCGCGTACAGCCTGGACAGCTGGTCGACGCGGCCCGCCACGCAGCCCGACGCCAGCAGCTCGGCCACCGCCCGCTGGCTGGGGAACGACGGTTGCTCGGCGCCGGTGGCGATGTGCCGCTCGATCGCCGGGGCCAGCCGCCGGGGCGCGACCAGGTAGGCCAGGCGCAGCGTGGGCGTGAGTATGCCGGCGAAGGTGCCCGCCATGGCGGTCAGCTCCGGGTCGCCGAGGGACAGGATGCTGGGCCGCGGGCTGAGCCCGGTGTCGAAGAGGCCGTCGAACGCGGGCTCGATGACGAGGACGCCCTGCTCGGCCGCCCAGTCCGCCACCGCCGCACGCCGGCGCAGCGACATCCGCACGCCGAGCGGATCGTTGCGCTCCGGCCGGACGATCAGCGCGTCGCAGCGGCGGCCGATCAGGTCGACGCGCACGCCCTCGTCGTCGACGGGGACGGGCAGCACCGTGCCGTGCCCGTCCAGGGCGGCCCTGATCATCGGGGACGCGGGCTCCTCCAGGCCGATGACCAGGTCCGGGGCAGCCCCGCGTAACGCGGTCAGCAGCCGCTGCGTGGCGTGCCCGTACCCGGCCGCGACGATGATCTCGTGCTGGTCGAGGACCAGGCCGCGGGTGTCGCGCAGGTGCACCGCGATCGCGCGCCTGAGCTCCGGCAGCCCGGCCGGCGGCAGTTCCTCGACGGGCGGCGGGTGGTGTCCGGCCCGCCGCCACGCCGCCCGCCAGGCCGTCAGCGGGAAGCCGTGCGGGCTCGGCCGGTCGGGTTGCATGCCGATGGGCTCCTCGGCGACCGCCGCCGGCGCGGGCACGGCGCGTTCCTCGCGCTGCGCGACCGCGGTGACGTAGGTGCCCGACCCGCGCCGGCCGGTGATGTAGTTCTCGCCGTACAACGTCTGGTACGCCGTGACCGCGACGCCGCGCGAGACCCGCAGGATCGCGGCCAGGGTGCGGGTGGACGGCATCCGCGTCCCTGCCGCCAGCCGCCCGGCGTCGATGGCCGCCCGGATCTGGCCGGCGAGCTGGTCCTGCAGCGGATCGGGGAGGTGGCGTTCCAGGTGGATGGGGATCGAGAGTCTCTGTGAGCTGCGCATGCCTCTTCCCTGGCGTGAACGTTCCGGCGTGGTCGGAGGGTGTCTCCGCCGGACGCGGGCCTCGCCACCGCGTCCGTATCTGAGGGCGTGACATTCCGTTCCATCGGCGGGCCGCGTGGAACGGAATGTCACGCCGATGGGAAGAAGAGGTGATGGAGGTACCGCATGGGCTCGGAGGTGTGGGAGGCCGGCGACGCCTACGAGGCGTACGTCGGCAGGTGGAGCCGCGGGATCGGGCCGGAGTTCCTGCGCTGGACGGCCGTGCCCGCCGGTTCGAGCTGGCTGGACGTGGGCTGCGGCACGGGCGCGCTGACGTCGGCGATCCTCGCGGTCGCCGATCCCGCGGACGTCGTCGGCGTGGACACCTCGGAGGGGTTCCTGGCCGCCGCGCGCGCCCGCGTCACCGATCCGCGGGCGACGTTCGTGCCCGGCGACGCGCGGTCGCTGCCCGTGCCGGACCGCCGCTTCCACGCCGTGGTCAGCGGGCTGACGCTCAACTTCGTGCCCGCGCCGGAACGCGCCGCCGCCGAGCTGGCCAGGGTCGCCGCGCCGGGCGGCGTCGTCGCCGCCTACGTGTGGGACTACGCCGCCGGGATGGAGCTGATCCGGCACTTCTGGGACGCCGCCACCGCCCTCGACCCGGCCGCCGCCGACCTGGACGAGGGCCGCCGCTTCCCGCTCTGCCGGCCCGAGGGCCTGCGCACGTTGTGGGCCGGGGCCGGGCTCGACGACGTGCGGGTGCGATCCGTCGAGACGGCCACCACGTTCGCCGGCTTCGACGACTACTGGCGGCCGTTCCTGGGCGGGCAGGGCCCGGCGCCGGCGTACGCGATGTCACTGACCGAGGAGCGCCGGCGCGCCCTGCGCGAGACGCTGCGCGCCCGCCTGCCCACCGGCCCCGGCGGCGCCATCCCCCTGACGGCGAGGGCCTGGGCGGTACGCGGCGTGGCCAGGCACGCCACCTGACCGGGGAGACCAGTAAGCGTCGCATTCACGTGGTGAGTGGAGCTGCACAGCGGCCGGGCGAGGTGACTTCATGGACCTTGCCCGAGAAACAGAACCAGGGGGAAGACCATGGCGATCAATGAAGAACGACTCATGCAGTTCCTGTTCAAGTTCGTCACCGACGTCGGCGCCACGATGGGGGCGGGCGGTGTCGTGGTGGGCGACCGGCTCGGTCTCTACCGGGCTCTGGCCGACCGGCCTCAGTCGCCTGAGGAGCTGGCCGAGCGCACCGGGACCGCGCCGCGCTACGTCGAGGAATGGCTGCGCGGGCAGGCGGCCGGCGGCTACGCCGAGTACGACGCCGCGACGGGCCAGTACTACCTGACGGAGGAACAGGCGTACGCGCTGACCGACCCGAACGGGCCGGTGCTCGGCGGCTTCCAGCTGGCCGTCGGCTCGCTGAAGGCGTTGCCGGAGATCACCAAGGCGTTCCGCACCGGCGAGGGCGTCGGCTGGCACGAGCACGACGAGGACGTCTTCGACGGTTGCGAGCGCTTCTTCCGGTTCGGTTACAGCGCCCACCTGGTCAACGACTGGCTGCCGGCGCTCGAAGGCGTCGAGTCCGGGCTCCGCGCCGGGATGCGGGTCGCCGACGTGGGATGCGGCCACGGCGCGTCCACCAGGCTGATGGCGCAGGCCTTCCCCGAGTCGACGTTCACCGGCTGGGACTACCACGAGGACTCCGTCAAGGAGGCCGCCAAGCAGGCCGACGGGCTGGGGCTCGGCGAGCGCGTCGAGTTCCGGGTGGCCAGCGCGCAGACCTTCGGCGGCGGGCCGTACGGGCTGGTGACGACGTTCGACGCGCTGCACGACATGGGTGACCCGATGGGTGCGGCGCGGCGGGTGCGCGAGCAGCTGACGGACGACGGCACGTGGATGATCGTGGAGCCGGCCGCGGGCGCGTCGGTGAGCGAGAACCTCAACCCGGTGGGCCGCGCCTACTACGCGTTCTCGGCGTTCCTGTGCGTGCCCAACGCGCTCTCGCAGGAGGGCGGCTACGCGCTGGGCGCCCAGGCGGGCGAGGAGCCGATCCGGCAGGTGGCCACCGACGCGGGGTTCAGCCGGTTCCGCCGGGTGGCGCAGACGCCGTTCAACATCGTCTACGAGGCGCGGCCCTGACATCCGCGGCAGGTTCGCGGGCGTCCGTCAGCGGGCGGGCGTCCGTCAGCCGGCCGGCGACTGCGGGCGGTCCGGGCGGTCGGGGTGCGCGGCCAGCGGCAGCCTGGCCAGCTCGCCCCGGCTGGCCACGTTGAGCTTGGGGAACGCCTTGTGCAGGTGGTAGCCGACGGTTCGCGGGCTGAGGAAGAGCCGGGCGCCGATCTCCCTGTTGCTCATGCCGTCGGCCGCCATCCGGACGATCTGCAGTTCCTGGGCGGTGAGCAGGGCGGCCACGTCGGCGGCGGCCCGCTCGCCGAGGTCGCCGGTCTGGTGGCGTTTGCCGGCGGCTCTCAGCTCGTTCCTGGCGCGCTCGATCCACGGGCGCGCGCCGAGCCGTTCGAAGATCTCCAGCGCGGACTCCAGCAGCGGGCGCGACTCGGCGCGCCGCCGGTTCCTGCGCAGCCATTCGCCGTACAGCAGTTCCGTCCTGGCCCGCTCGAACGGCCGCCCGCCCCTGCCGTGCAGGACGACGGCACGCGCGTAGGCGGCGTCGGCGGCCGCGCCCTCGCTGCGCAACGCCGTGCAACGCAGGCCCACCGCCTCCGCCCAGGGCCGGGCGGTCGTCGCGGCCCAGATCTGGACCCGGCGGTCGGCGACCCGGGCGGCCTCGGTACGGCCCAGCTTCACCGCCGCCTCGACGATGTCGGGCACCCGGTGCAGGAGCATCATGGTGTGCGCGGCCGGGGCGTCCAGCCCGTATTCGCGTGCCCGCCGCAGCACCGCCTCGTAGCGGCCCTGGGCCAGGTCGGCGAGGTTGAGCGAGGCGCAGCGCAGGCCGGTGGTGCCCGGGTCGCGCGCGTCGGCGATGCGGTGCGTCAGTGCGCGGACCCGTTCCTCGTCGCCCTCGATCGCCGAGAGGTAGGCCATGACGCCGGTCAGCAGGTTCGTGAAGTGCGGCTGCCCGGTGTCCCCCGCCACGCGCAGGCCCTCCTCGGCGCTGGCCCAGGCGTCCCGGTGCCGGCTGAGGAACATCTCCGCCCTGGCCTTCACCAGGAGCGCGCCCGGCAGGACGCCGATCGCGCCCAGGGCGCGGCATTCGTGCTCGATGGCGACGGCCCTGGCGTGGGAGGCGTCGTCGTCGCCGTGCAGCAGGTCCCAGATCGCCAGCTGGGCCCGCTGCTGCAGGCCGGGCGGCTCGTAGGCGCTCTCGCAGGCGGTGCGGACGCCCTCGATCACCTCACGCAGCCACGGCAACGCATCCTCGGGCCGTTCCACGGCGAGCCGGCCGAGTCCCGCGACGGCTCGCCACAGCGGCAGGGACCTGGCGTCGCCGGGCAGCGCCGCGGTGCGGGCCGCGATCGCGTTCAGCGCCGGGTAGTCGCCGGCCAGCCAGGCGGCGGTCATGGCCGCGAAGTACAGGTCGAGCGCCGCGGCCGGGCTCGCGTGGCCGCGCAGCGCCTCCGCGGCGGCGGCCAGCGCGGGGTGCGCCCGGTCGGTACGTCCGCCCGCCATGGCCACCATGGCCCGGGTCTCGGCCACGTGCGCCAGGGCCGGTGGTTCGTCCAGTTCCGCCGCGGCCTGCTCGGCCAGGGTGGCCGCGCGCCGGCGCTGCCCGCACTCGGCGGCGGCCCTGGCGGCGGCGGCCAGGCGCCGGCCGCGTTCGGCCCGGTCGGCGGTGAGCTGGGCGGCCCGTTCGTAGGCCGCGGAGACGGCGGCGTACCCGCCCCTGTCCCGCGCGTCCTCCGCGCCGCGTTCCAGCGCGGCGGCCGCCGTCTCGTCCGGGCCCGTCGCCGCGGCGGCCAGGTGCCAGGCCCGGCGGGTGGCGGCGCCTGGACGGTCGCGCAGCGCTTCGGCCAGCGCGCGGTGCGCGGCCAGCCGTACGGCGGTGGACGCGTGCTGGTAGGCGGCGGTCCTGGCGAGCGGGTGCCGGAAGCGGATGACGCCTTCGGTGACGCGGATCAGACCGGCCGCCTCTGCGACGGCCACGGCCTCCAGCGCCGCATCCGGCCATCCAGGCGCCGCGTCCGGCTCCCGGGATGCCGTGTCCGGCCGCCCGGGCGCCGCGTCCGGCTTCCCAGGCGCCGTGTCCGGCTTCCCCGACGGGCCGAGCCTGTGGGCGGCCGCGAGTACCAGTTCGAGTTCGCCGGAGTCCGCCGCCGCGACGGCCAGGAGCGCGCGGGCCCCGGCGGGCAGTGCCGCGACGCGCGCGTGGAACGAGCGCATCACCCGCCCCGGCGCGGGCATCGGTCCGGCGCCGACGGCGTGCACCGGCAGCGTGCCGGCCCGCTGCGCCGGGCTGAGCGTCGCGGGGAGTTCGAGCAGGGCCAGCGGGTTGCCCTGCGCCTCGGCCAGGACGTGGTCACGCACGGGCGGCGCGAGATCGGGCGCGTGCTCGGCGAGCAGGCGGGCCGCCTGCGGCTCCGTCAGCCCGCCGAGCCGTAACTCGGGCACGCCGGGCGCGGCGAAGGAGCGGTCGCCGTCGAGTGGCCGGCCGTCGTCGCGGACGGCGAAGATCAGCACGACGCCTTCCGCCTCCAGCCGGCGGGCGGCGAACAGCAGCGCCTGGGCCGAGGACCGGTCGAGCCACTGGGCGTCGTCGATCAGCACGAGCAGCGGACGTTCCTCGGCCAGGTTGGCCAGCAGGGTGAGCACGGCCAGCCCGATCAGGAACCTGTCGCCGCCCGCCGGCGCCTGGTCCAGGCCGAGCGCGCCGCGCAGCGCCGCGGCCTGGCCCGGCGGCAGCGCGTCGAGGCCGTCGAGCACGCCGTGGGTCAGCAGGTGCAGCCCGGCGAACGGCAGCTCCATCTCCTGCTCGACCCCGGCCCCGCGCAGCACCCGCAGGTCCCCCGCCGCCCGTTCGGCCGCCCGTTCGAGCAGCGCGGTCTTGCCGATCCCGGCCTCGCCGCGGATCACCAGCGCACCGCTGCGGCCCGCACGCGCGCCGGTCAGCAGGCCGTCGAGCACGGCCGACTCGCTGATCCGTCCGTGCAGCACGCCGCCTCCGTTCGCCGGGTTACCGGATTCGACAGTTTCAGCCGGCGACGGTGCCCACGGTCCGGTGCGGGGTCACCCTGATCACCGCGCGGACGACCTCCGGTGGCAGGTCCAGGTACTCCTGGCCGGCGCCGGGCCCTTCGTACCGCTCGGCCAGCGCCACGGCCAGCGCGCGCCCGGCGTCCTCCGTGACCGTGGCCTCGCCGCGTACCTCCAGGTAGCGCTGCGGGTCGGCCCGGTCGTAGACGGTCAGGCTGACGCGCGGGTCGCGGCGCACGTTGCGTTCCTTGCGCCGGCCCATGGCGGTGGAGACGAGCAGGTCGTCGCCGTCCCTGCCGACCCACACCACGGACGTCTGCGGGCTGCCGTCGGGGTTCAGCGTCGCCAGGACGGCCGGGTGGGCGTCGTCGATGAGCTCGCGCGCGTTCTCGCTCAGCGGTGCCGTCACGGGCGTTCCTTCCTGGCGGCGGCCGGGACACGGGGTTCGGTCATGCCCGTCATGATCGCATCTCCGGCGCCGGGGATCCGCACCACCCGGTGACTGCGGCGCGGGCGGAGTCCGGGTCGTCGCCCGCCCAGGCGGCGTATCCGTCGGGCCTGACCAGGGTCAACGCGGGGAAGGCGGTGTCGCTCGTCTCCGCGGCGGCGAGCCGGCCGGCCCAGGCGGCCGGGTCGGGGGCGGGCGTGCCGGTGCGGCGTACCAGGAGGAACCGGCCGTCGCGCAGCGCCTGGTAGAGACGGCCGGCGGACAGGCGGGCGTCCGGGACCCGGCGGCCCTCCCAGGCGTGGGCGTGGCGCGGGTCCCTGGGCGGGTAGGCGATCGACAGCCCGGCCACGCGCCGGCGCAGGGTGTCGCTGATCGGCCGGACGGCCAGCATGCCCCGCGCGGCGAACGGCCGGATCGCGCGCACCGGCGCCGGGGCGACGCTGATGCGTTGCAGCAGGTCGGTGAGGCGCAGCGCGGCGGCGCCGACCGGATGGCGTTCGGCGTGGTAGGAGTCGAGCAGCCAGGGCGCGGCGTGGCCGTGCACGGCGGCGGCGAGCTTCCAGCCCAGGTTCACCGCGTCCTGGATGCCGGTGTTCATGCCGAGTGCGCCGAGCGGCGAGTGCACGTGGGCGGCGTCCCCGGCCAGGAACACCCGGCCCCTGCGGTAGTGGTCGGCCTGGCGGCGCTGGTTGCGGAACCGCGTCGACCAGCGCATCTCGGTCACGCCGAGGTCGCGTCCGGCGAGCCGGTTCAGCGACTCCGTCACCTCCGCGACGCCCAGGGGCTCGTCGAGCGGCACGTCCCGGTGGCGGCGGTCCCAGATGACGGCCCTGACCCAGCCGTCGCCGAACGGCGGCATCAGCACCACGCCGTCGCGTCCCACGTAGGTGCGCACGGCGCGGGCGTCGGCCCCGGCCAGGCGGAGGTCGGCGAGCAGGATGTCGGTGTCGTAGGCGGCGCCGGAGAAGCCGACGCCCATGCACCGCCTGACGCTGCTGTGCGCGCCGTCGCAGCCGACCACGTAGCCGGCGCGTTCCGTCCTGGTGCCGGAGTCGTCCTCGATCGTCACGGTGACGCCCCGGCCGTCGTCGTCCAGGGCGACGACCTTCGCGCCGCGTTCGACCCGGACGCCCGCCGACCGTACCCGTTCGGCCAGCAGCGCCTCGGTGCGCGCCTGCGGGACGATCAGCACGTACGGGAAGCGGCTCTCCGGGTGCCGCATCGGCAGCCGCACCGACCGGCGGCCGAAGGTCGGCCTGACCTCGTCCACCTGGATGCCCCGCGGCAGCAGGTCGTCGGCGAGCCCGCGCATGTCCAGCTGCTCCAGCGTGCGGGCGTGCACGCCGAAGGCGCGGGTGAGGTTGGACTCCTCGGCCCGCTGTTCGAGCACCCGGCAGGAGACCCCGCGCAGCGCCAGCTCGGCGGCCAGCATGAGCCCCGTGGGACCGGCGCCCACCACGAGGACCTGTGTGTCGTGAACCATGCCGCCATCGAATCCAACGAGTGCGGAATTCTGCATCTGTCGAATGACCGGTCCCCGGCTAAACGACCATACCGTACGGTACTGTATGTTGCTGAGCATACGCCACCGTATGGTGGGGGCATGTGTCGAGGCTGGAGGCACGATGTTGAGCAGCCGATCGTGGGGTGCGACCGAGGCGGAACGCGCGGCGGCGTACCCGTGTGACCGCCAGGTGCGGCAGCCCTGCCGGACCTACCACCGGGCCGTGGACGTCGACGCGTCGGTCCCGCTGACGTTCCGCTGGCTGTGCCAGCTGACCACCGGCGACTACACCTACGGCCGCATGTGGCGATGCAGCCGCACGCTCACGCCCGGCGCCGACCGGCTCGCGCTCGGGCAGCGTTTCATGGTGTTCGACATCGCCGACTTCGCCACGGACGACCACATCACCGGTGTCACCACGCCGGCGGCCCGGCGGCTGTACGGCACGCTCGCCGTCACCTACCGGGTGGCGCCCAGGCCGTCCGGTCTCAGCCGTTTGGTGGTGCGGCTCAGCGTGCCGGGCGACCGCGGGCTCTCCCGCCGGGCGCAGGGGCCGCTCGCCCTCGCCGACGCGATCATCATGCGCAAGCAGCTGCTCAACCTCAAGGCCCTGGCCGAGCGGGACGAGCGGCTGCTGCCGCGCGGATGAACATGTGTGGCAGGGGAGCTTCGGCATCGCCCGCCGAGGGGATAAGCTCCCTGCGGGCGGTGCTCTCCCGCCCAACCTCCTGAGCGGGTCCCCACGCGACCCGCCGACCGCGGGGGCAAAGGGGACATCACGCGCCTCGGGAGCGGTGGTCCGCACGGCCCGCGATCCTGGAGCGGCCGCCACGGGCCGCGGGCGTGGGCCGGGTCCTGGCGATGGCCGCGGGGAGAGTCGTCATGACCAGCAAGAAGCAGCTCAAGGCCCGCATCAGGGCACGGATGGCCAAGACCGGCGAGAGTTACACCACCGCCCGCGCCCACCTCGTGGGCGGCGCCGAGACGCATTCCGACGCCGGCTGGCGCTTCGCCGGCGGGCGGCACCCGTCCAGCGCGGCGATCACCGCGGTCCTGGTCAACCAGGGGGCCGACGTCGGCGAGCCGCTGGTGTTCCTGGCCGGGGGCGGCATCGGCGCCGGATACATCCTGTGGGAGTTCAAGCACGACCAGTCCCGCCACGTGACCCTGGGCTTCCGCAACCAGTGGCAGTACCACGACCGGTGGATGACCAAGACGCTCACCCGGCTCGGCGTGCCGTACGAGGAGCACCACACCTCGGGGACCCGCGCCGCCAGTGACCGGCTGGCGGCCGAGCTGGACGCGGGGCGGCCGTGCGTGATCCTGCCCGACCGCTACCACCTCGGCTACTGGCAGCTGCCCGCCGCGATGGACGGGCACGGCGGCGGCCCGGTCGTCGCCTACCGGCGCGACGAGAACGGCGTCCACCTCGACGACCGGGGCCAGGCGCCGATCGTGATCCCCCGCGAGAGGCTGGACGCCGCGCGGGCGCGGGTCGGCTCGTACCGCAACGCCACGCACGTGCTGGGCGAGGCGAAGCTGAGCGACGAGACGCTGGCCGAGGCCGCCCGCGAGGGGCTGCGCGACTGCGCCGCCCACCTGTCCGCCGCCTCGGACTCGTTCTCGCTGCCCGCCTGGCGCAAGTGGTCACGGCTGCTGGTCGACACCCGCAACGCCAAGTCCTGGGGCAAGGTCTTCGCCGACGGACGCGGCCTGGCCGACGCGCTGCTGTCGGTGTGGGAGGGCGTGGAGCCGGTGGGCATGGACGGCGGCAACCTGCGCGACCTGTTCGCCGATTCCCTGGACCAGGCCGCCGCGCTGCTGGCCCGGCCCGAGCTGGCCGAACTGGCCGGCCGGTTCAGGGAGATCCACGGCCTGTGGCACGAGCTGGCCGAGTCCGCGCTGCCGTCCGAGGTGCCGGAGCTGGCCCGCGTCCGCGAGCTGACCGCCTCGATCAAGGAGAGCGTCATGGGCGGGGGCAGCGCGAACGGCGAGGAGGCCGTCGCGGCGGGCCGGCTGCTGTGGGAGTCCCGGGCCGCGGCGAACGAGCGCCTGGCCGCCGCCGACACCGCCGACCTCTTCGCCGGTCTCAGCGCCCGCCTGGCCGCCATCCACGAGGCGGAGACCGCGGCGATCGATCGGCTGGTGACGCTCACCCGCGACTGATCGGCGGGCCGGCCGTTGTTACCCTGGATGAACTGCTCCGTCCCCCCGGGCGAGGGTCGTTCGACCGTCCGGAAGCAGTCGCTACGCGTCTCCAGCGACCACGGAGGGAATTCCATGGACGGCTACCCGCAGATCGCGGACCACGGCATGATCGGTGACCTGCAGACCGCCGCGCTCGTCTCCGGGACGGGCACCATCGACTGGTGGTGCACGCCCAGGTTCGACTCCCCGAGCGTCTTCGCCTCGATCCTCGACCGCGAGCGCGGCGGGCACTGCCGGCTGGCCGCCGACGTCGACCGGATCGACGGCGCCACCGTCCGGCAGCTCTACCTGCCCGACACCGCCATCCTGGTCACCCGGTTCATGGCTCCCGGTGGCGTCGGCGAGGTCCTCGACTTCATGGAGCCCAGCTCGGCCACCACTCCATCCGCCCGGCACCGGCTGCTGCGGGTCGCCCGGGTGGTGCGCGGCAGCCTGCCCTTCACCTTCGCCTGCCGTCCCCGGTTCGACTACGGACGGGCCCCGCACACCCTCGCGCTCGGCGACGACAGGTCGGCGGTCTTCCACGGCCCGGGCACGGATCTCCACCTGCAGACTGCCGGCCCGTTCACCCTGCTCAGGGACGGCGACGACGTCTCCGCCGAGTTCACCCTCCAGGCGGGGCAGATGGCCGCGGCCGTCCTGACCAGCGACAGCGGCGGCGACGAGCCCGTGACGCCGATGACCGCCGACGACGTCTACGCCGCCTTCGAGGACTGCCGCGACTTCTGGCACGGCTGGCTGCGCACGTCCCGCTACCGGGGCCGCTGGCAGGACATGGTGAACCGGTCGGCGATCACGCTCAAGCTGCTCACCTACGCGCCCACCGGCGCCCCGATCGCCGCCGCCACCATGGGCCTGCCCGAGCAGATCGGCGGCGAGCGCAACTGGGACTATCGCTACACCTGGATCCGCGACGCGTCCCTGTCCGTGCGGGCCCTGATCGACCTGGGTTTCGTCGAGGAGGCCCAGGCCTTCCGCACCTGGCTGCGCGAACGTCTCGACAGCGGGAACGAGTCGGGCGAGCCCCTGCAGATCATGTACCGCATCGACGGCGACCCGCACCTGACCGAGGAGGTGCTCGACCATCTGGAGGGCTACCAGGGGTCAGGACCGGTGCGGGCCGGCAACGCCGCCGCCGACCAGCTGCAGCTCGACATCTACGGCGAAGCCGCCGACGCCCTGGCCCAGGCCCCGGACATCGGCGGCATCCGCGGCTGGCGGGCGTTCGCCGGGCTGCTGGACTGGCTGGCCGACAACTGGGACCGTCCGGACGAGGGCATCTGGGAGACCAGGGGCGGGCGGCAGGACTTCACCTACAGCCGGCTGATGACCTGGGTCGCCTTCGACCGCGGGATCCGGGTGGCCACCGCCTACTCGCGTCCGGCCGATCTGGTCCGCTGGCGCGGCGTCCGCGACACGGTCTTCGACCAGATCGTCGACCGCGGCTGGAGCCCGCGCAGGCAGGCGTTCGTCCAGCACTACGGCACCGACGTGCTGGACGCCTCGCTGCTGCTCATGCCGCGCGTCGGGTTCATCTCCCCCACCGACCCGGCCTGGCTGAGCACGCTCGACGCCATGGACGACGAACTGGTCAGCGACAGCCTGGTCTACCGCTACGACCCGGAGGCCTCGCCCGACGGGCTGCGCGGCTCGGAGGGCACGTTCAACCTGTGCAGTTTCCTCTACGTCGAGGCTCTGGCCCGCGCCGGACGGCTGCAGCAGGCCCGCTACGCCTTCGACAAGATGCTCACCTACGCCAACCACGTCGGGCTGTTCGCCGAGGAGATCGGCCCGTCCGGCGAGCAGCTCGGCAACTTCCCGCAGGCGTTCACCCATCTGGCGCTGATCGCCGCGGCGATGGCGCTCGACGAGCACCTCGATCGCGCGGAGACGAGCGCCGGGTAGCCCACCCGTCACCCGTCATTCGGGAGCCGGATGGCGGCGGCGAGGCCGATCAGGGCGAAGATCCCGAGCGCGACCATGGCCAGGGCGTACGTGCGGTCGCCCTGGCCCAGCCCGGAGACCAGGATCGTGCCCGCGATCGCCGTGCCGAACGACGAGCCGAGGTTGGAGACGCTGCGCGACAACCCGGAGATCTCGCCCTGCTGCTCCTCGGGGAAGCTGGACTGCACGACGTTGACCGACGGGGTCAGCATCAGGCCCACGCCCAGCCCGATGAGCAGCAGCCCCGGCGCGAAGGCGACGACTCTCGACGACGCGCCGACCAGCACGAGCAGGACGGCGATCCCGGCCACGGTCATCACGAAGCCCGCCGAGATCAGGCGCTTCTGCGCATGCTTCCTGGAGAGCCGTTCCGCGGCCAGCGACGTGATCAGCACACCGACGGTCGCCGAGGTGAAGATGACCCCCGTCTCGATCGCGTTGTAGCCGCGGACGGTCTGCAGGAACACCGCGACGACGAAGGACGTCCCCATGAGGACCAGCCACTGCATGTTCTGGGTGACGAGCCCGAGGTTGGACGTGCGGTTGCGGAACAGCCCCAGCCTGAGCAGCGGCGCCCGGCCCGCCCGCTCCCGCGCGCGCAGGTGCAGGAAGAACCAGGCCAGGAAGCCGGCCCCGGCGGCGAGCAGCGCCGCCATCAGCCCGGTGTCGCCGTGGCCGGCCTGGAGGATCCCGAACACGACGAAGAACATGCCGGCCGCCGACAGCACCGCGCCCACGACGTCGAAGGGCCGGGACGGGTCGGGCGGCAGCGGGTCGGCGAGCCGGCGGCTGAGCACCACGATCGCCGCGACGACCAGCGCCTGGAAGAGGAACGCGGCCCGCCAGGTGATCGCGGTCGCGATGAAACCGCCGATCAGCGGCCCGGCCGCGGCGCCGACCCCGCCCAGCCCGCTGATCAGGCCGAACGCGCGGGCCCGCGACTGCAGGTCGGTGAACGTCATCGTGGCGAGGATGTAGACGGGCGGGATCAGCAGCGCGGTGCCCACCCCCTCCAGCACCGAGTTGCCGAGCATCAGCACGGCCAGGTTCGGCGAGAGCGCGCTGATCAGCGCGCCGATCCCGTACAGGGTGAGCCCCGCCAGGAAACAGCGCTTGCGGCCCCACCGGTCGGTCAGCTTGCCGCAGGGGATCATGAGCACCGCCATGATCAGCAGGAACAGCGTGATCGTGGCCTGCACGCCCTGCACCGTCGTGTCCAGGTCCGCGCCGATGTCGTTGATCATCACGTTCATGTTGGAGCCCGCGAAGCTGCAGATGAACTGGGCGAGCGCCAGCGGCGTCAGCGGGTTGGTCAGCCACCTGCTCATGGTCCCCTCGATCTGCGCGCCGGCGCCGGATGGCGGACGGATCCCGTCAATGGTGGAAGGCGGCCTTGAGCGCCACGATGACCAGCCCGAGCAGTAGGTTGACCACGCTGGTGAGCAGGACCGCCCGAGGCGGCGCGCCGATCCCCGCGGCCGCCGCGGCCGCCCAGCCGACCTGCCCGGCCACCGCGACCCCGATCGCCAGCCACATGGTGCCCTGCGCTTCGAGGCCCAGCAGCGGGCCGAGCGCCACCACGGCGGCCGGCGGGACGGCCGCCGTGACGATCGGCCACTCCTCCGCGCACGCCCTGCGCACCTCGGCCAGGCTGATGGTGCGGAAGACCGCGCGGGCGCCGAACAGGCGGGCGTGCACGTGGGCCGCCCAGAACACGACGCTGGTGCCCAGCAGCAGCACGATCATCTCCAGGCGCGGGAACCTGCCGAGTGTCCCGGCGCCGGCCACCACGGAGGCGGCCAGCAGCGATCCGTAGACCGCGCCGGTGTAGTCCCTGGCGGCGCCGTGCGCCGGCGGCGCGTGGCCGCCGGCCGGATCGGGCTCCCCTCCCGCCAGGTCGTCCTTCATGCACCTGGTGATCCCCCCTTCTCCATCGCGCGGCCACCGCGGGCAGGCAAAGGATTCCCCTGCGTCCCGTACGTCACCGCGGCGGCGGTTCGTCGGTCATGGCCTCTCCCAGTTCCTGCGGGGTGGCGAACGTCTCGATCAGCGAGAGCAGCATGGCCACCACCGGGACGGCCAGCAGCGCGCCCAGCGGCCCGAACAGCGACGCGCCCAGGATCACCCCGGCGAAGGACACCCCGGGATGGATGTCCACCGCCCGCGAGCTGATCTTCGGCTCCAGGGTCAGGTTCTCCACCTGCTGGTACAGCACGCCCCAGCCGAGCGCCGCCAGCCCGATCCAGGGCCTGGACGAGGCCAGCCCCACCACCACCGGCAGCGCGATCGAGATGTAGGTGCCGATGGTGGGCACGAGCTGGGCGACCAGCCCGGTCCAGGCGCCGAGCGCCAGCCAGGACGGCATGTCCAGCACCCAGAACACCAGGGCCGAGGCGGTGCCGTTGATGGCGGCCAGGATGAGCCGCGAGGAGACGTAGCCGCCGGTCTTGATCGCGGACACGTCCCAGACTCTGATGAAGACCTCCTGGAACCGGCCGGGCAGCAGCCGCGCGATCCACCGCCGCAGCCGCGGCCCGTCGGCCGAGAAGTAGAACGCCAGCAGCATCAGGGTGAACAGGTTGAACACCGTTCCTGTCACCGTGCCCAGCAGGCCGAGCACGCCGTCGAGCGCTTCTTGCGCGTACGTCGCCGCCTGCTGCGGGGTCAGGTTGATGGACTTGAGGATGCCGGAGACCTCGTAGCGGGTGCCGAGCCTGGCGTTGAGCCAGTCGACCGCGCCGCTCACCGCCCCGGGCAGCGCCTTCAGCAGCACCGCCACCTGCTGCACGAACATGCTGCCGAACAGGACGAGGAAGATCACGAAGGCGACGATGGCCAGCGCCATCACCAGCAGCGTGGCCCGTCCCCTGGACACGTACCGCGACAGGCGGCGCACGGCGGGTTCCATGGCCAGCGAGAGGAACCACGCCATCACCAGCATGGCGATCAGCGAACCCGCGTCGGTGACCACGAACCGCAGGAAGAGCACCACGGCGACGACGGCCGCGATGACGAGCCCGGCCCGCCAGACGTTGGCCGGCGAGAGCAGCACCCGCACTTCGCGCACGCCGTCGTCCGGCTTCATCGGCTTCCGCATGGTCCTCCAGGGATCTCGATCTCACCTCCGGCGACCATGCGGGGGGACGATGAGTCCGGCGAGGCGGTGACGCACTCAAGGTACGACGACCGGCCGCCGCGGCCGGGCATCTGCCCGCCGGTCGGCTTGTCGCCGGATCGCGCGGCGTCCGAACCGGGTGCGTGGCCTCGCCGCGGTTCAGGCGGGCGGGCCGAGGTCGAGGTCGAGGCCGGCCAGGTCGGCGCGCGAGGAGACGCCCAGCTTGGGATAGGCCTTGTACAGGTGGAAGCCGACCGTCCTGGGGCTGAGGAAGAGCCGGGCGCCGATCTGCCGGTTCGTCGCGCCGGTCGCGGCGAGCCGGACCACCTGGAGCTCCTGCGGGGTCAGCGTGTCGAGCGCCGGCGTCGCACCGCGCGGGGCCGACGCGGGGGTCCTGGCGCCGGTCGCGGCCAGCTCCGCGCGGGCCCGCTCGGCCCAGGGCGTCGCCCCGAGCGCGGCGAACCCGGCCACGGCTGCGCGCAACTGCACGCCGGCGTCGGCGCGGCGGCGGGCCCGGCGCAGCCATTCGCCGTAGGCCAGGTGGGTCCTGGCCTGCTCGAATGGCCGCCCCTGCCGGTCCGCCTCCGGCCTGTCGTGAGGCTCGCCGAACGTGCTGCGCGGCGCGGTCGAGCCGGACGGCGAGGCCGAGGGCCGGGAGTGCAGGCCGAGCGCCGCGACGTAGTACGCCTCGGCGTCGGCAGCGACGTCGGCGTTGGTGGCGGCGTGGGTGGCGGCGTTGGCGTCGGCGTTGGTGGCGGCGTGGGTGGCGGCGTTGGCGTCGGCTGTGGCGTTGCTGGTGGCATCGGTGGCGGCGTTGGTCGTGGCGTTGGTGGCGGCGTGGGTGGCGGCGTTGCTGGTGGCGTCGGCGCGGCCGGCGAGCAGGGCCCGGCACCGGTGCGCGACCGCCATCGCCCATGGTCGGCCGCTGGCCGCAGCCCAGGCGTCGAAACGGGCGAACGCGGCGGCCGCGCGGGCGGGCTCGTTCATCCTGACGCACGCCTCCACGTAGTCGGGGATGGCGAAGGTGACGATCACCGTGTGGCCGAGCGGACCGTCGAGGATGTGCGCCATCCGCTCCGCCACCGCGTCGTAGCGCCCGCGTACCAGGTCGAGCAGGGTCAGCGCGACGCCGCCCCAGCCGGAGCCGTTGCGTTCCCCGGCGCCGCCCTCGGCGTCGTGGGCCAGGCGGCGGCATTCGTCGTCCTCGCCACGGATGGCGGCCAGGAACGCCAGGATGCCGTTCAGGTGGCGCAGGCGTCCCGCCTGACCGGTGTCGCGCGCGATGCGCCAGGCCTCGGCGCCCGATTCCGCGGCCTCGGCGTGCCTGCCGTGCAGGATCTGGGCCTGGGTGAGCAGTTGCAGCGCGTGCGGGAGCGCGCCGACGAGTCCCTGGCGGCGGCAGGCGTCCACCCGGGCCGCGGCCAGCGCACAGGCCGCGTCGTCGGCACCGGTCATCAACGCGCTGAACACGGCGTACACGCCGGCAACACCATTGCCCCACCCGAATTCAGCCGCACCGGGCGCGGGTAGGACGGACTCGCCTGCACCAGGTGTGGGCGAGGCGGGCGCACCCGCTTCGGGCGCGAGCCAGGCGGGTTCGGCGGTATCAGGCGGGGGCAAGGCGGCGTGTAGGAGGGGTAGGCCGGTGGCCGGGTCGCCGGCCGCTACGTGTCGCATGCCTCGTACCGCCGAGACGAGCGGGGCCAGGTGCGGCGCGACGTCGGCGTCGAGCGGCTCCATGAGGTCGGCGGACCGGTCGAGCGCGGCGAGGTCCCCGGCGAACCAGGCCGCCGCGGCGGCGCTGGCGAGCAGGGACACGGCGTCGGCTGGGGCGATCTCCGTGACGGCCGTGGCGGCGGCGATCAGCGTGTGCGCGGCCAGGGCCGGGTCGCCCTGTTCCGCCTGGACCGCGGCGTACACGCCGGCCAGCCGGGCCTGTAACGCCGGATCGGCGGTGAGCCGGCGGCCGCGTTCGGCCGCCCGGCCCGCGCGGGGAAGCTGCCCCGCCCCGAGCGCCGTCTCGGCCGCCGCCGCCAGCCAGTGGGCGCGCCGTTCCCGCGCCACGGTGAGCTGCGCCGCCCGCTCGTAGGCGGTGGCGGCCGCGGAGTTGCTGCCACGAGATCTGGCGCGCTCGCCCGTCGCGGCCATGACGAGCGACAGGTCCTCGTCGGGTTCGAGCGCGGCGGCCGACAGGTGCCAGGCCCTGCGGTCGGCGTGCTCGTCGCCGTCCAGGACGCCGGCCAGCGCCCGGTGCGCGGCCACCCGCCGGACGAGCGGCGCCTCGTGGTAGGCGGCGGCCTTGATCAGCGGATGGGCGAAGCGCAGCCACCCGTCGGAGACCTCCACCAGGGCGGCGTGCTCGCCGGGCTCCAGGTCCTCGGGCCCGGCGCCGAGCGCGCGAGCCGCCGTCAGCACGAGCCGCAGGCTGCCCGACCCGTCGGCGGCGGCGACCAGGAGCAGCAGCCGGGTACGTTCCGGCAGCCGTCTGATCGCCGCACGCAACGACTGTTCCAGCCGCCCGGCCAGGGACGATCCCGGTGGCAGCGGCGGGAGCGGCGCCAGGTGCCCGGCGCGCTGCTCGGGGGTCAGCAGCCCGGCGAACTGCAGCAGCGCCAGCGGGTTGCCCTCGGCCTCCTCGATCACCCGGTCGCGGGCCTGGGGCGCGAGATCGGTCGCGCGTTCGGCCAGCAGCCGCTCGCAGTCGTCCTTGGTCAGACCGGACAACCGCACCTCAGGCAGCCCGGACAGCCGCACCTCCGCCTGGCCGGACGGTCGCACCTCAGGCAGCCCGTGCACGGCTGGTTCCGGGCCCTGACGGCCGGCGAAGAACATGGTGATCCGTTCGGCCGCCAGCCTGCGGGCGGCGAACAGCAGCGCGTCCACGGACGCCTGGTCCAGCCACTGCACGTCGTCGACCAGGCACAGCAGCGGGCGTTCCTCCGCGAGGTCGGCGAGCAGGGTCAGCACCGCGAGTCCGACGAGGAACCGGTCCGGGCCGTCCTCCTGCCCGGCGGCCGGCGGCGCGCCCTCGCCGAACGCGCCGCGCAGCGCCGTACGTTGCGCGCCCGGCAGCCGGTCGACGAGATGACGGGCGGGACGCAGCAGCAGGTGGAGCGCCGCGAAGGGCAGTTCGGCCTCGGCCTCGATGCCGGTGGCGCGCAGGACGAGCAGGTCGTCGTCCGCCGACGTCCGGACGACCTCCGCCAGCAGCGCCGACTTGCCGATGCCGGCCTCGCCGAACACGGCGACGGCGTTCCCCCGCCCGGCGCGGGACTCGGCGATCATCCCGCTGAGCAGGGCGATCTCCGCGTTCCGCCCGATCATGATGCACCGACCCTACCTAACCGCCCGGCCGCCGGACCGCGCGGCTCCGGTCACCTGACTGATGCGGACGGACCCCGCCGCGTCCTACGGTCGTCGAGCAGCGAAACGATCACCGGAGGAGAGCCGTGGAGCACGACGAGAGCATCCGCCTGGAGCCCGTGGCGACGGTCGTCGGCGGACGCGCGGAGCCGTTCGACGACGACTGGAACACCGAGCAGGCGGTGATCCGCATCGACGGGAGCCGCTTCGGCCCGGACTCCCTGGCCGGGCTGGACGCCTTCTCGCACCTGGAGGTGGTGTACCTGTTCCACCTCGTGGACCCGGCCGAGGTGCACACCTCGGCCCGCCGTCCCCGGGGGAACCCGGAGTGGCCGCCGGTGGGCATCTTCGCCCAGCGGGCCAAGAACCGTCCGAACCGGCTGGGTGTCTCGCGCTGCAGGCTGCTCGCCGTGGACGGTCTCGACCTGCACGTACGCGGCCTGGACGCCATCGAAGGCACCCCGGTGCTGGACGTCAAGCCGTACATGGCCGAGTTCGGCCCGCAGGGCGAGACCACCCAGCCCGCGTGGGCGAGCGAACTGATGCGCGCGTACTACTGAGCCAAGCCAACGCCAGGTTGGTCAACAATTGTTGGCCAACACCCGTTGACATGCCTGCCACCGAAATGCTGAACTGTAGTTGCCAACAAGCGTTGACCAGAAAGGGGTCGTGACATGACCGAGGTGATCGTCGTAGGGGCGGGCCCGACCGGGCTGCTGCTCGCGGGAGACCTGGCGGAGGCGGGTGTCGCGGTCACGGTCCTGGAGCGGCGTGACGGCGGGATCTCCAACCTGTCGCGGGCGTTCGGCGTCCACGCCCGCACCCTGGAGGAACTGGACGCGCGCGGCCTGGCCGACCAGCTCGTGTCCATGGGCGCGACGCTCAGCCGGCTGCAGTTGTTCGAGCGGGTGGAAGTGGACCTGGGCGGGCTGCCCAGCCGGTTCCCGTACCTGCTGATCACCCCGCAGTACAACGTGGAGCACCTGCTCCTGGAGCGGGCGCTCAAGGCGGGGGCCGAGATCGTGTACGACGCGGAGGTGCGGGAGCTGACCCAGGACGCCACCGGCGTCACCGTCACCACCGCGAGCGGCGCGCATCGCGCCGCCTACGTCGTCGGCGCCGACGGCTTCCACAGCGCGGTGCGGCGCGCGCTCGGCCAGCCCTTCCCCGGCAAGTCGGTGCTGAAGTCCATCATGCTCGCCGACGTGCGGGTCGCCGAGCCGCCCGCCGACCTGCTGACCGTCAACGGCGTCGGCGACGCGTTCGCGTTCCTCGCGCCGTTCGGCGACGGCTACTACCGGATCTTCGCCTGGGACCGCAGGCACGCCGTGCCCGACGACACCCCCCTCGACCTGGACGAGGTCCGCGACGTCACCAGGCGCGCCCTGGGCAGCGACTTCGGCATGCACGACGCCCGCTGGCTGTCGCGCTTCCACAGCGACGAGCGTCAGGTGCCGGACTACCGGGTCGGCCGGGTCTTCCTCGCCGGCGACGCCGCCCACGTGCACTCCCCGGCCGGCGGCCAGGGCATGAACACCGGCCTGCAGGACGCCGCCAACCTGGGCTGGAAGCTCGCCGCGGTGCTGCGCGGCGCGCCCGACGCGCTGCTCGACACCTACCACGGCGAGCGCCACCCGGTCGGCCATGCGGTCCTGCGCAGCAGCGGCGCCCTCATCAGGGCCGCCATGATCGAGTCGGCCGCCGGACGGGCGCTGCGCGGCTTCGCCGCCCGCGGCGCGCTGTCCATCCCCAAGGTGCTGGCGAAGGTGACCGGCCAGCTCAGCGGCATCGGCTACACCTACCCCACACCGGACGGCGCCCACGAGCTGGTCGGCACCCGCGCCGCCGACGTCCCGCTCGCCGATGGCGGCCGGCTGTACGAGGCCCTGCGCGGCGGACGATTCGTCCTCATCGGCGCGGCCGACCTCACCGGCTGGGGCTGGGACGACCGCGTCCACGTGGCGGCCCCCGCGACGCCGGGCGGCCCGCTGCTCCTCGTCCGCCCCGACGGGTACGTCGGCTGGGCCGGCACGGACCTCACCGACCTGCGCCGCACCCTGACCGACCTGGCGGGAACACCGGCGACGAGCTAACCCGGGCAGAACCGCCGACGGCTACCGCCGGGTCGAGGCCGGGCAGCGAGTTGGGCGGAGGGGCGGGCCGACGGAGTCGCTGAAGTCGGAGTGGCCCAGATCTCGCTCAACCCTCCGGCCGCTCCTCTCAGCGGCGAGCGCAGCCCCACCCACTGAGAGCCCGCCGGCCTCTCCCCCATCGTCCGGCGGGCGGATCCGGCGGGGAGTCGTGATGGGTTTCGGAGTCGGGGTGGGCTTTGGTCCCGTCAGAGTGTCGGGCGGAATCAGCAGCAGAGGATGCTCCACCCTGATCGTCGGGATGCTCGCCCTCGGCGCGGTCATCTATGTCGTGCGCCTGGTGGCGAACCTGGTCTCGTGGTTCTTCGCCTGGCCGATCCGCCTGATGGAGCCGGAGACGCGCAGTTGGGGGCTGGACGCGGTGGCACGGGCCGCCGTGACTTGGGCGGCCGAAGGCCTATGGGTCGAGACGCTCCTGCTGTTGGCCGCGGCCTCGCTCAACGGCAGGGGTGTGGCGCGTCTGTATCTGGGGCCGTCGGGCATGAAGGGCTCGTCGAGGTTTTGGCGTTTCTGGTCGGTGCTCCTGTTCCCGGTGGTGATGTTCGCCACCATCGGGATGGCGCTGGCGCCCGAGCCGGGGGGCGGCGTGTCACCCCCTGCTCCTGCTGCCAGTCCCGCGCCCGCGAACACCGGACGTGAACGCCCTACCCAGGTGCCGCAAGCCGCACGGCGAGCGGTCGTCACGGACATCCTGAGCGGTGACCAGGTACGAATCGGGCCGGCGACGGCCGACGGCGCCTCGAAGGCGGCCGTCGCCCGACTGCTCGGCCTGCGTGCCCCGCATGGGTCGGCATGCGGCGCGGCGTGGGCCAAGCGCCGTCTGGCCTCGCGGCTCTCGTCGGGCGGTCTGGTCTGGGTCCTGACGCGCGCTTCCTCTCCGTCGGCGGTCTACCTGTGGAACTCCGACGGCGAACTCATCAATGCCCTGGTACTCAAGGATGGCGCCGCCAGGGCCTTCACCGTTGAGGTGGGCAGGTCGATGCGAGCACGGTTCCAGGCGTACGAGGACGCGGCCCGTGCGGACGAGCGGGGCGTGCACGGCTGCCCGCGCGGATGAGAAGTGTCAGCGGGCGCCCGCGGCGGCCAGGGCGAGAGCCAGGGTCTCCACTGTCTCGGGACGGGAGGTCATCCAGGCCGTCCTGGCACCACCCGCCGTGATGACCAGTTCGCCGTACTCGACGATGGGCAGCTCCCGATTGCTCTTGAACCGACGGTCGGGACCGCCACGGACGGTGACGTGTTCCCAGGTCCGGCCGACGATCCGGGCGTCCTGCGGGGGTGTCATGTCTTCGATCATCCGTACTGTGCCATGTGCCACCCGTAATTCGCGATATCGGCGTTCCGCCCAAACGCCTCCGCGGCTCCTGCTCAAGATGCGATCGGGGCAGAAATACAGGGTCCACGCCGGTGACTCCAGTCGCGGCACGTCGAGGTCGATGACGATTCCCGGAACTCCGCCGAACGACGCCGAAGCGTTTTCTCGTCTCACGCTGAAGCCGGCGCCGCCGTTGGCCCGGCGTTCGGTCTCGCCGATCTTCGCCTCGCCAGGGATCTGCCACAGCATGTCCGTGGAACACGCCTGCTGAAAGGCCGCCTCCAGCCGCGCGAAAACCACGACATGGGGCTCGGAGTCCGCGTACTCAACGCGCGGACGCCGACGGGAGCGTTCCACAGAGGCGATCGCGAGGGCCAGGAGCAGCCCAGCGACGGCCACCGGCCAGCCGTTGCCGCGCATGGCTATGGCCGCGCCCTCGGTGACGAGGAGCGCGAACGGCCATTTCCTCGACACTCGTTGCGCGGCATCGATCTCCGCCAGGAAGCGTCTGTCCTCCATGGGTGTCGCCGCCACCGGCGGATCAGGCGTTTCGGCCACCGGCTCAGGCTGCGTCGTCACTGCGGGCTTGGGCGCCATGACAGGCAGGGGTGCCGGAACCGGCGAAACGGGTGGGGGCGTGGGGAGGAGGTGGGTGGCGCCCGGCGCCTCTGCGGACATGAACCGCTCGGCATGGGCATGGACGTGCGGCACGTCCTGCTCGGGAATCGTGCCGAAATGGAGTTGGCGGCCGTCCTGGGTGACGACGGTCAGGCGGTTGAGCGTGTTCCACCTCTCACCGAACGAGAAAGACCGCACCTGCGGCCACCAGGCCTGAATCTTGGGGCTTTCGTGGGGGTGCGAAAGCAGCACGCCCATCAGCCGGAAATTCGTGATGACGACGAGATCGATCAGTGGCTTGAGCTGGTTGGTCGTGCCGACGTAAACGATGTTCTCGCCGTCGCGCGAGAACAGATAACGCTGCGCGTCCGAAATCGCCTTGGCGTGAGCGCGCTGATGGACTTTCGACCCTAGATGCGGATTCACTGTCGCCCGATTTCCTTCTCGAAACATTGCGGAGCCGAGCCCAGGCCGCGCAGTTTGCCGCTCGGGACGCGAGAATGATCAACCGCCGGATTCCCGCTGCCGTTCGGCGGCGAACCACAGGGAGACGGCGGCGATGCCGGCCGTGTCGCGATGACCGTCCCGACCGTCCGGCCGAGCCGAGGAACCCTCATGGCGGCAGGCTTGCCGTACTGTTGCCGCTCGCTTGCCCGGCACCGGCAAGCGCCGTGTGCACGCGCGCGCAACCGGCGCCGCCGATCGTGGTCGTGACCACGATCGGAAGGGACGCCGCCATGGAGCAGCGCATGGGCATCGAACAGCACGGTGTCTCCGCCATGCCCGAGCATCGCCGCACCGCCCGCCCCGCGCGCGTGATGTGGGTGCTCGTGGGCTCGAACCTGTCGTTGAGCGCGTCGGTGTTCGGCTGGTTGCCCGTCACGTACGGGCTGAGCTGGTGGCAGATCGTCGCGGCGGCGACCGTGGGCACCGCGCTCGGGCTGCTGCTGGCCGCGCCGCTGGCGTTGCTGGGGTTCCGGGCCGGGACGAGCAACACGGTGGCCGCGGGCGCGCACTTCGGGGTGCGCGGCCGGCTGGTGGGCTCGCTGATCGGGCTGCTGTTGTCGCTCGGGTACACGGCGGTGGCCATCTGGACGGGCGGCGAGGCGGTCGTGGTCGTGCTCGGCCGGGTGAGCGGGGCCGTACCGGGTGAGTGGGCGCGGGGACTGGCGTACGCGGGGATCGCGGTGCTGGTGGCGGCGCTGGCGGTGTGCGGGTTCGAGCTGATCTCCCGCATCAGCGCGCTGCTGGTGGCGCCGATGGCGCTGGTGCTGGCCGCCGGGGTGGTGGCGTACGCGCCGGGCTTCGACGCCTCCTGGTCGGCCGCTTCGCCGATGAACGGCGCGTCGGCCTGGATACTCGCCCTCATCACGGCCGGGATCAGCGGCCCCATCGCCTACGCCACGATCATCGGCGACTACACGCGTTACCTGTCGCCGCGGCGGCACAGCGCGGCCGGGGTGGTGTGGTCGTCGGCGGCGGGGCTGTTCTGCGGGCTGCTGGTGCCCACGTTGTTCGGCGCCTTCGCGGCGATCTCGACGCGGGCGGAGGGCTCGTACCTGGAGAGCGTGGTGCGGGCGGCGCCCGCCTGGTATGTGCCGCTGCTGCTGTTCGCCGGGGTGGCCGGCTGCCTGGGCGCGGCCGGGGTGCCGCTCTACAACCTGGGGCTGGAGCTGCACGGGCTGTTCCCGCGCACGTCCAGGACGGCGGGGGCGGCGGCCGCGACGGCGATCACGATCGGGCTGGTGTTCCTCGGCCGCGCCACGGTGGGGGTGGAGCAGGCCGTGACCGGGTTCGTCGTGGTGCTGACCGTGGTGGCCACGCCGTGGGCGGTCATAGCAATGATCGGGCACCTGCGCTGCGGGCGCGTATACGACGTACGGGATCTGCAGGTGCACAACAAGAGCCTGTCGGGCGGCCGCTACTGGTACACCGGCGGCTGGAACACGCGGGCGTGCGCCGCCTGGCTGGCCGGGGCCGCCGTCGGGCTCCTGGACGCCGACAGCCCGCTCTACACCGGCCCGCTGGTCGCGCTGACCGGCGGCCTGGACGTCGGCTACCTGCTGTCCGCGCTGGTCTCGGCCTGCGTCTACCTGCTGCTGGGCACCGGGCACGTGGCCGACGAGCCGATCCCGGACTGGCGGCAGGAATACCTCTGGCCCGCCGCCACCCGATGAAAGCTGGAATCTGGAAGGAGAACGGGGATGTTGGTCATCGTCGCACTGTCGATCACGGTGGTCGCCGGGCTGATCGCGGCGCTGGTGTTCGTACGCAACGGGCCGAAGGCGTTCGCCGCCCGGGCGGAACGTGATTTCGCCGAGCTGAAGAAGTGGATCGGCGCCTGCCTGGAGCAGGATCTGCGCCTGCTGGACGCGAGACTTCCGGCGCCGGGGGCGGAGGCCGGGTACGGGCCGCCGGGGGCGGAGACGGCTCGCGAGTACCGGCGGCTGGCCGAGAGCCACGCGTTGCGTGCCTGGGCCGCGGACGGCACGACGTACTGGCGCGAGGTGTCGGCGTGCACGGAGGCGCTGGCCAAGGCCGGGCGGGAGCTCGCGCGGGGCGGCGGCACGAACCCGCCGTGCCTGTTCGACCCGGCGCACGGCCCGTCCAGCACGACGGTCGAATGGCGGCCGGGCGAGCACGGCCGGCCCCGCCAGGTCCCGGCCTGCGCCGTCGACGCGGCCGCCGTCGCGGCCGGCCAGGCGCCCGCCTACCGGTACGTGACCAGCGACGGGGGCGAGGTCCGCTACTTCGACGCCTACGGGCTCTACGCCTCCTGGCTGCTGGGCTACTTCAGCGGCTTCGACACCGACCTCACCGCCAGGCTGCTGGCCGGGACGCCGCTGGGCGCCCACCTGCCCGACCTCATCAGGGGGACGTCATGAGCCTGGACTACACCAGGGCCACCCGGCTGTGCCCGGTCCGCGGCCTGGACGACCGGCTGCGTACGGCGGTCACGGCGTACGCCGGGCAGCAGCTGCTCGGCGACCTGGAGGAGACGGCCGAGATGTGCTGCGAGACCCGCAGCGTCCCGATCATGCCGCCGCACGGCTGGCGGCGCGGCCTGCTACGCGGCCTGTTCAGCTCGTTCCGGCTGGTCGGGCTGGAGATCGGGCCGTTCACGAGCGCGGCCGTCGTCACGCCGAGCGTGATCGTGATCGCCACCGTCACCGATCGCGGCACGGAGGTGCGGCTGGGCGCCAGGCTGGCGGACGTGTCGCTGCGCGTCGTGGACCCGGCGTTGTACGGGCAGGCCACGGGGGTGGACGTCCAGGCGCGCTGGTTCGGCTCGTCCGACGCGAGCACGTACCTGCTGCCGCTCGACGCCGGCCCGGACGGGCAGGCGTTCCTGGCCCGGCTGCGCGACCTGACCGCGGCGGCCAGGCAGACCTGAACCCTGAACCTTGAGCCGGCTCAGGCCTGGCGGGAGGCCGCGGCCTCGTTGAGGCGGACCGCGAGCTGCGTCCTGCCGCGCACGCCCAGCTTGCGGTAGGCGCTGGACAGGTGCGTCTCCACGGTCTTCACCTCGATCACCAGCTCCTCGGCGATCTCCCTGTTGGAGCGGCCGCGCGCGGCGAGCATGGCCACCCGCGCCTCCGACGGCGTCAGCCCGTACGGTTCCGCCGCCCGGGCCGGCTGCGCCGCCGACTCCGCCCAGCGGTGCGCGCCGAGCTCGGCGAACAGCGCGGCGGCCCGCTCGGCGCTCTGCCTGGCCGCGGCCCGCTGCCGCAGCCGTCCCTGCGCCTGGGCGAGCGCCAGCAGCGTACGGCCGAGCTCGAACGGCATCCCGCCGGCGGTGAACTCCGCGACGGCCGCGCCCAGTTCCGCGACCGCCCGCTTGGGCGCGCCCGTGGCGGTGAGCAGCAGTCCGCGCGCCCGGCCCGCGACGCCCCTGGCCAGCGGCCGGTCGATGAGACGCGCCGACCTGGCGGCCCGCTCGGCCAGCTCGGCGGCCCGGTCCAGCCGGCCGAGCGCCACCAGCGCGGCCACGTGGTCGGCCACCGCGGTCGGGCACACCACGTCGATGGCCGCGCCGAGCGAGGCGGCCGCCTGCTCCGTGAGCTCCAGGTGCCGTACCGCCTCGGCCGGGTCGCCCGCGGCCAGCTCGATGAGCCCGAGCAGCGCCCGCAGGCCCAGCGCGCCCGTGCCCAGCCCGGTGCGCACCGCCAGGGCGAGCCCTTCCTCGGCGATCGGCCGCGCCCGGTCCAGCTCGCCCCGGTGGGTCAGCACCAGCGCCTCGGTGAACAGCGCCGAGGTGGACGGCGTCCCTGCCTCCTGCCCGGCCCGGCGCGCCAGCGCGGCGCGTTCCCCGGCCGCGGCGAAGTCACCGGCCAGGCACTCCACCTCGGTGGCCCACATGAGCGCGGACGGGATGTAGGCCTCGATGCCGGCCGCCACCGCCGCCGTACGGACGGTGTCGAGCGCGGCCCGCGCCGCGGCCAGGTCGCCCAGCGAGCGGTACAGGTACCCGACCACGTGCAGGGCGGCGAACGGCGAGCGCTCCAGCGGATTGTCGTAGCCGAGCTCGGGCACCTCGGCAGGCGGCCGGGCGGAACGCATGAACTCGATGGTGATCGACGCGATCGTGGCCTCGTCGCGCAGGGCCGCGTCGCCGGTGCGGGCGGCCACGGCCAGCAGCTCGCGGGCGTGCCCGGCGGCTCCGGCGAGGTGGCCGATGTGCATGCGCGTGTACGCCAGGTCGGCCAGGATCGGCACGAGCAGCTCGGTCACCTCCCCCGCCTCCAGCCTGGCCTGCTGGTTCGGCGGGAGCGAGCCGGCCACGTCGCCCTCGGCGAAGATCGCCCGGCCGAGCAGGAAGAGCACCTCCGCCTTGACCGGGCCGGACGGGCACCGCCGCGCGACGTCCTCCAGCAACGCCCTGGCCCGGGACGCGCCGCCGCTGGTCAGCAGGTTCGCGGCGGCCTCGACGCGCCGCCTGGTGGCCAGCTCCGCCTGCTCGGACGGCGTGAGCCCGGCCGCCCATTCGGCCAGCTCGCCCGCCGTGTACGGGGCCCCGCGCGCCACCGCCAGCCGGGCCGCCTCGTGCAGGGCGTCGGCGGCGACCGGGTCGGGGCCGGTCGCGGCGAGCGCCAGGTGCCTGGCCCGCTCCTCAGGCCCGGCCGCCGACCGGGCGAGCCTGGCGTGCATCTCGCGCCGCCTGACCGCGCCGGCCGACTCCAGGACGGCCGCCCCGTACAGCGGGTTGGTGAAGCGCGGGACCCGTCCGTCGGTGACGACGACGTGCCTGGCGACCAGCTCGGCCAGGCCCTCGTGCCGCTCGGGCGCCCCGTCGAGCAGCCCGGCCCGGGCTCGGGAGGCGGAGGCGAGCATCAGCGCCACCTCGGCCGCGGCGTCCGACAGCCCGTCGATCATGGTGCGCAGCAGGTGCCGCAGGCTCTCCGGGACGGGCAGCTCGGCCGCGGGCGGGTGGCGCTCGTCCAGGTTCCTGGCCAGCTCCAGGGCGAACAGCGGGTTGCCGCCGCTGGCCTCGTGCACGACCCGTAGCGGGCCGGGACGCAGTGGCCGGCCGTAGCGCTGGGCGACGACGGCGCCGATGGAGTCCCGGTCCATGGGGCCGATCTCGCATCGGGCCACCCGGTCGGCGGGCACGGCACGGGCGAGCGCGGGCCAGGAGGAGTCGCCCGTGCCGGTGCGTAACGTGGCCAGCAGGCCGGCGGGCTGGTCGAGCCGGCGCAACGCGAAGCCGAGCACCGCCTCGGTGGACGGGTCGAGCCACTGCAGGTCGTCCACGGCGACGATCAGCGGGCGCTCGGCCACCCAGCGTCTGAGCAGGTGCAGCACGGCCAGCGCGACCGCCCGCTGGTCCGGCGGCGTCGCGCCGGGCTCCCGCCAGAGCAGGGCGACGCCGAGCGCGTCACGCAGCGGCGCGGGCAACGCGCGGACCGCCGGCGCGTCCTCCTGCCCGTCGAGCAGGTCGCCGAGGCCGGAGTAGATCAGGCCGGTCTCCGCCTCGCCCGGCCGGCAGGCGAGCACTCGGGCCTCGGCCGCCCTGGCGGTGGACAGGGCGGCCGTCCACAACGACGTCTTGCCCAGACCGGCCTCACCGCTGATCATGAGCATGCGAGGGCCGGGGTGACGGAGGTCGAGCCATGCGTACACCGAGCCCAGCTCGGCACTTCTCCCGTGCAACGGTTCCGGCCCGCGCAGCTCGCCCATCTTCTCCCGCCGTGCAAGCGCCCCCCGCGCGGCCGGGACGGCGGGGCATCGATCCGCCACGGCTCGTGGAGCGTAACAAATCTCGCGGGTTCAGGGGTTTCCCTGAGGACGTGACGAACCCGAACCTCTTTACTCGTCGCACACGATGTCACTCCCCTGTCACTCCCCTGCCCCGGAGGTAGCAACTGGTGGCCGCTAACGTACGCGTGGCCGTACTCGGACCTGTCGAGCTCGTGGCCGGTCACCGGCGTACCGGGCTGCCACGATCACGCCTGCGCGCGGTGCTGGGCCTGCTGGCGCTCACGCCCGGCCGGGTGGTGTCCGTGGAACGGCTGGTGGACGGGCTCTACGGCGAGCAGCCGCCGGCGGAGGCCGTCCGCACCCTGCACACCTACATCTCCCACCTGCGCCGGATGCTGCGTGACGCCGGACTGCCCGAGATCCTGGAGACCCGCGCGCCCGGCTACCGGCTGGCTCTGGACGCGGGCGAGGTCGACGCGGCCGTCTTCGAATCCGGCGTGACACTCGGCCGGGGCCTGCTGACCGAGGAGGTCTCGGCCAGAGCGGTCGACACGCTCGCCGGCGCGCTGACGTTGTGGCGGGGCGACGTGCTCGCCGACTGCCGGGTGCACGGCTGGGCGCACGGGGAGATCGAACGGCTCAGGGAGATGCGGCTGTCGGCCACGGAGGACGTCCTGACCGCGCGATTACGCCTGGAACAGCACCGGGCCGCCGCCGAACAGCTCGAACACCTGGTCGTGGAGCATCCGCTGCGCGAACGGCTGTGGGAGCTGCTCATGATCGCCCACGCCCTGGCCGGACGGCAGGCCGACGCGCTGGCCTCGTTCCAGCGCGCCCGCCGGGTGCTCGACGACGAGCTCGGCGTCGACCCCGGCCCGGCGCTGCGCGAGATCGAGGCGAACGTGCTGCACGGCAGGCTCACCGCCGAGGATCTGCTGCCGCCCAGCGCCGCCCCGGTCGTGCACCGGACGGCGGCCGCGCCGCGGGCCACGGCGGGCGTCCGCACCGGCGTCCCCGCCGCGATCACCCGGCTCATCGGCCGCGAGACGGCCATGGACGAGCTGCGCGGCCTCGTCGCCGGCCACCGGCTGGTGACGCTGACCGGCATGGGCGGCGTCGGCAAGACCCGCCTGGCCACCGCCGTCGCCGCGACCGGCCAGGCGGACGGCTTCGACGAGGTGCACTTCGTCGCGCTGGCCCAGGTCGAGGACCCGGACCTGGTCGCGCCGGCGATCGCCGACCTGCTCGGTGTGCACGCCACGGGCGGGCACACCACGTTGCACGCGCTCGCCGAGCACCTGGGGACGCGCCGCGTGCTGTTCGTGCTCGACAACTGCGAGCACCTGGCCGACGCCTGCGCCGGCGTGGCGCACTCCCTGCTGACGAGCTGCCCGTCGGTGCACGTCCTGGCCACCAGCAGGGAGACCCTGCGGGTGGGCGGCGAGCTGGTGTGGCGGGTGCCGCCGCTGGACGGGCCGCCGTCGGCCGAGCTGTTCCTGGAACGTGCCGGGCTCGGCCCCGCCGACGCCCTGGCCGACGACCAGCGGGACGCGTTGTCGCTGATCTGCACCGAGCTGGACGGGCTGCCGCTGGCCTTGGAGCTGGCCGCGGCCCGGGCCAGGGTGCTGACGCTGCCCCAGATCGCCGAACGGCTGCACGACCACTTCGCGTTGCTGACCGGCGGCCCGCGTACCGCGCCGCCGCAGCACCGGACGATGCGCGCCGTCATCGAGTGGAGCGACGCCCTGCTCGACGCGGAGGAACGCGAGCTGTTCCGCGCCCTGTCGGTGTTCCTCGGCGGCTGCGACCTGACGGCGGCCGCGGCGGTCTCCGCCGAGCCGGACGTCCTCGACCTGCTGGGACGGCTGGTCGACAAGTCCCTGCTGATCGTCGACCCGACGCCGGCCGGGGCCAGGTACCGCATGTCGCAGACGATCCGCCAGTTCGCCGCGGAATCGCTCGCCCCGCAGCGCCGCGAACTCATCGCCAGGCGGCACGCGGACTACTACCTGGCCTTCGCCGAGAAGATGGAGGGCGAGCTGAAGGGGCCGGGGCTCGGCGCGGCACTGGACCGGATCGCCGCCGAACACGACAACCTGCGCGCCGCCTGCACCTTCGGCGCCGCGGACGAGGTGGCGCTGCGCATCGCGGGCGCCGTCTGGCGCTACTACTACCTGCGCGGCCACTACTCGGAAGGGCGGCACTGGCTGGAGACCGCCCTGCACCGCGCCGACCTCGCGTCGGCCGCCTCGCACCCGCCCGAGGGCGCGGCGGAGCTGTATGTGGCCAAGGCGCTGGGCGGCGCCGCGACGCTGACCGCCTACGAGTGCGACTACGCGCGGGCCACCGGTTACGCCGAGCGCGCGCTGGCCGTGCACCGGCGGCTCGGCGACGCGGCCGGGGTCGCCCGGGCGCTGGGCATGCTCGGCGAGATCGCCCGCGAGACCGGCGACTTCGGCCGCGCCCTCGGCACCCACGACCAGGCCAGGTACGAGTACCGAGCCGCCAGGGACGCCTGGGGCGAGGCCTTCCAGGTCGAGATGCTCGCCCTGACCTCCTGGCTGGCCGGACGCTTCCCCGAGGCCCGGGCGTGGGCGCGCGAGGCGCACGACGACTTCGTCCGGCTGGGCGACAAGGAACGCATCGGCTGGACGCTGCTCGACCTGGCGGCCTGCGACCTGTACGAAGGGGACCCGGCCCGCGCTCGTGGCCTGCTGCTGGAGGCCCGGGTGCTGTTCGAGGAGGTCGGCTTCCCCGAAGGACTCGGCTGGGCCGACAACCTCCTGGCGCTCACCGACCTGACCGGCGGCCCGGACCACCTCGCAACGGCGGCCGGGCGGCTGGCCGGCGCGCTCGACATCCAGCACCGCCTGGGCGACCTGTGCCGGTCGTCGAGCGTGGTGGAGGCCATCGCCAGGACCCTGCACCTGGCCGGCGCGCACGCCACCGCTGCGGGGCTGCTCGGCGGCGCTTCGGCGATCCGGGCGGCGATCTCGGCCCCGGTGCCCCCGTGCGAGGCGGCCGACCTCGACGCCCTGGAGAACGCCCTGCGCACCGCCCTCGGCCCCGACCCCTACCAGGCCCAACACGCGGCCGGACGCCGCAACACGATCACCGAGATCGTGACCACGGCCATCACGTCAGCCGAAGCCATCGCCACGCACGCGCCGGTGCCCTGAGGGGTCGCGGGCCGCTCTCGTAGGCGGCGATGACGGGCTGGGCCCGGTCGCGGGTCGCCGGCTTTGGCCGCTGTGACCGGTGACGCCGCTGTGACCGGTGACGCCGCGCCGTGCCCACGTCACCGGCGCGCATGCGTCGCGGCGGGGACGGCGGCCAGGAACCGCCGCCCGGGCGGCCTGACCCGCACCGGCCCCTCACCGGCTCCCGGCACATCCTCACCGGGTGCCGCTGGCGCTCCCCTGTCAGGTGCCGTCGGCGCTTCCCTGTCGGGTGCCGCCGGTACTCCCCTGTCGGGTGCCGTCGGCGCTTCCCTGTCGGGTGCCGCCGGTCCTGCCTTGTCGGGTGCCGTCGGCGCTCCCTTGTCGGGTGCCGCCGGTCCTGCCTTGTTGGGTACCGCCGGTGCTCCCTCGTCGGGGACCGCTGGCGTTCCCTTGTCGGGTGCCGTCGGTGCTCCCTCGTCCGGCGACCCGGGCGCCTCCCGTTCGGGAACGCCGGGCGCTTGCTTGCGAGGGGTCTCGGGCGTTTCCCGCTCACTGACTCCCGGCGCTTCAGGACCGGGAACGTGCGGCGCTTCACGGCCGGGGGCGTCGGGCGTTTCCGGCTCGGTGACGTCCGGTGTCGGCGCGGTCGGCTCAGCGCTCCGAGCGCCCTGGGCGATGCGGTCAGCTCGCACTTCGCGATCGCCGTGGGCCTGGCAGTCGCCGTCGGCGCGGCGGTCGCCGTGGGCGCGGCGGTCGCCGTGGGCGCGGCGGTCGCCGTGGGCGGCTTCGCCGTCGCGGACGTCGCGGCCTGCGCGGATGTCCTTCGCTGGGCGCGTCCGCAACACAGCAGGCAGTCCCACCTCAGCGCCTCCTAACTCCCGCCCGACCCGTCCTGAGGGCCACCAGACCTACGCGAATCCCCTTGCCGGAATGTTGCACCGCTGCTGCCCCGCCCCCCAGCGGGGACGACGCTCCGGGGCGCGCGGATCGTACGCGGCCGGGCATCCCCAGGACCACGTAGCGAGCCGACGTGGTCCCGGAGATGGCGGCCAGGCGGGTTACACGGGTGCCGTGCGGACGCCGCACCTGGGGTCGGGGTCCTGGACGGTGGCGAAGATCGCGGCGAAGACGACTATGTCGTCCACGCTGTGGGTCTTCGTGACGAGCAGCCGCCCGCCGTCGACCAGCGGCAGCGCCGTGTACGTGTGCCCGGCCTCGACGACGCGTTCGAAGGCCCAGGCGTTCTTGGCGCCGTCCCTGATGCGCATCCGCACCCGGGTCTCGGGTCCGCCGCGGTTGACCCGGAACGTGAGCTTCTGCCAGGCGCGGCCCCCGTCGGGCAGGTCCTGGAAGGTGGCGGTCGCGTCGAGTTCGTACCGGGTCGCGAGGCCGGCGTAGGTGTGGCAGTCGACCTTGATCGTGGTCGTGGTGGTGGCCTGGGCCGGCGGGGCCGGCGCGAGCAGGAGAGCGCTCGCGACGGCGGCCGCGCCGGCCGCCCGAACCGTTCTGGTCACTGGTCTGGTCACTGGTTCCCCCTGTGAGACTGATGTCGGACAGGCTCAGCAAAGAGGATCACTGTTGCGTGGCGCTGACCTCCCGCTTGCGGCTTCGGGCAAGGGACGTTGCGCGAGTCACTCGTGGAAGCCGATCTCCCGGTGGGTGCCGTCGCAGAGCGGCTTGTTGCCCGAGTGGCCGCAGCGGCACAGCGTCACCCGGCTGCGGGTCTCCAGCGGCCGGCCGTCGGAGCGGATGACCGGCACGCCGCCGGTCACCCACAGGGCGCCGGCCAGCCCGTCCTCCTCGGTCAGTACCGAGACGGCCGGCGGCAGGTCGGCCTCGATGGTCTCGCCGCCGCGTTCGAGCGCGTAACTGTACGAGCCGGACGGGCAGTGGTCGATGCGTCCCATGATGGCGGCGCGCACGTCGCTGTCTGCGCTGTCGGCGAGCATCGCGGCGATCGGCCTGGTGCGTCCGATGCAGAAGGCGGCGTGGACGCACAGCTCCCCCACCCGCTGGGCGGAGATGCCCACGCCGTCGTGCACGTGCTGCAACTCCCGGTACGGCCGCATCTCCGGGCTCTCCGTGCCGTCGAACCCGATCAGGGCGTGGGTGCCGTCGCAGAAGGGCTTGGCGCCCGAGTGGCCGCAGCGGCACAGCGCGTAGGTGTCCTCGGTCTCCAGGGGTTCGCCGGTCTGCCAGGTCAGCGCGTCGTTCTCGGCTGAGACGATCTTGTGTTTGCGCCGCAGCGGCACGCCGCCGTAGACGACGTACGGCCCGTCGCGCAGCACCACGATCCGCCGGTGCTCGCCGACGCTCCAGCGGCGTCGTTCCTTCGGCACGTACGTGAAGGTCGGGCCGGCCGTCGTGTCCGTGCCGTCCGGCATGGCCATCAGGGCCTGGGCCTGGGCCTTGAGCGCGTACATGGTGCCGGTGGCGACGGCGAGCAGCCGCGGGCTGCCGTTGAACGCCCGTTCGAGCAGGTGCAGGACGGCGCAGTAGGTGTGGTCGAACTCGTCCTGCGCGGCGCGGATCGCGCTGCCGGGGGCGGCGGGGCGCGGATCGGGCCGCATCGGACGCACCCCGCCGGGATCCACGCTGATCGGCTCGTCGGTCGGCCCGGACTGCGGGGTGTCGCCGCGCTGGTAGCGGCGGCCGAGTCGGAGCTCCTGGAAGCGGTAGTAGTGGGCGACCTCGTCCCGTTCCGGGTGGAAGACGTCCTGGTCGCCGTCCCAGACCTCGCCTCTGGCGGTGCCCTCGCCCTGTTCCACGATCTCCGCCAGCGCCGTCAGCGCGGAGGTCAGGCCGTCCACGGCGATCAGCCGTCCAGTGGTGTGCCTGAAGTGCGCGGCGGTCACCTGGCTGGCCGGGTCGCCGCTGAAGACGGCCTGCTCGCCGAGCTCTTTGCACAGGTGGCGCAGGCCCTGCTCGATGGCGGCGTAGAACTGGCCGATCGTCTCGTAGTGGTCGCCTTCCGGGGGCGCGGCAGGCGGCGCGGGACGTTCGATGCGCAGGAACATCTCCAGCGCCCGCGGGCCGAAGGGCGCCAGGGACAGCTCCAGCGAGCGGTCGCCGTGCGGCAGGGTACGGGGATGCGGCGGGAGCATCCCGGGATGGTCGAGCACCGGCCGGCCGCCGACGGCGTTGAGCAGGTTGGCGGCCAGCGCCAGGTGCAGCATCTCCTCGACGAAGACGCTGCCCACGACCTGGGCCGCCTCGGGGTTGCGCGCGGCGTCCAGCGAGTACAGCGCGGTCAGGTACGGCGGCAGCGTCGCGTGCTCCAGCTCGATCGCCCACTGCAGGTGCTCGCGCAGGCCGTCGAGGGTGTCGATCCCGGGCTCAGGCACCGTCGCCGCCGCGGCGGGAGTCGTCCTCCAGCACCTCGATCGCGTCGAGGATGCCGCGCAGGCCGATCTCGTCGCGTTCGGCGTCGGCCGGGTCGTAGAGCCATTCGGTGACCGGCAGGCTCAGCTCCTCCTCCGGGTGGCTGGCCGCCACGGCGGTCAGTTCCGCCTCGACCTCGACGTGGAGCTCGTACAGGAACTCGTTCTCGCCGCTCGGCGTACTCATGTCTCCTCCATGCGCGACGTGTACGGGGCTCCGGCCGATCCACCGTCCGGCGGCCCCGACGCCGTCCGGTCACCCGCTATGACCGGACGGCCCTCGGCGCTCGTGACAGACCGGCGGGGAAAAGTTCGCGGCTACGAACCGAGCTTGATGATCGCCACCGGGCAGTGCGCGTGGTGCAGGACGGCCTGGCTGACCGAGCCGTGCAGCAGCGCGCCGAGTTCGTGGTCGTGGTGCGAGCCGACGACCAGCAGCGACGCCCCGGACGCGGCGTGCATCAGCGCCTTTCCCGGATGGCCGGTCAGCGTCTGACTGCTGACCGCGACCGCTGGGAAGCGTTCCTTTCGGCGGGCCAGGTCATCCGTCGGCACCGGCACCTGGTCCCCCTCGTCCCCGTCGTCCTTGTCATCCTCGAACAGCGGGGAGCGCGCGGGACGTACGGCGTGTGCGAGTGTCAGGGCGTTCGTGGTCCTGGCGGCGTGCGCGAAGGCGAAGTCGAGCAGGGTGAGGTTGGGCAGGGCGAGGTTGGGCAGGGCCTCGGCGTCGTCGGGCCCGGCCAGGCCCACCACGACGGGTCCGCGCGGATCGCCCGGCCCGCGCACCACCACGACCGGGCAGGCGGACTCGGTGGCCAGCCGCGCGCCCACCGAGCCCAGCACCAGGCCGCCGAACTCGCCGAGCCCGCGGCTGCCCACGACGAGGAGTTCGGCGTACTGGGATCGGTGGAGCAGCACGGGCACGGACGCGCCCTCCGGCATGCTCGTGGTCACCTCGACGTCGGGCGCCACCGCCCGGGCCCTGGCCAGCCCGGCGGCCAGGACGCGCTCGGCGTCGTGCCTGAGCCCTCCCTCCGGCGGCCCGTCCGGCGCCACGCCGAGCGGGACGCCGAGCAGCGGCCAGACGAAGGCGTGCACGATCTCCAGCGGCCGCCGGCGACGTTCCGCCTCGCCCGCCGCCCACTCCACGGCCCGCATGCCTTCCTCGGAGTCGTCCACACCCACGACCACACCCCACGGGCCGCCCGCCTGGCCGCCCGCGCGACCGCCCGTCTGGGCGTCTGCGGGGTCGCCCTTCTGGGCCTCCATATGGCCGCCCGTCTGGTCGTCCGGGGTATTCGTCATCGTCGTGCTTCTCTGGTCATTCGACGAGTTTTCCGGCGGTCGAGACCTCGCGCATGAGGGCCGCGATCTCGGCCGGGATCGGCGCGATCGGCTCCCGCTCGACCGCTCCCGGCCCCGACCAGACGAGGTTGACCTGCAGCGCGGGGTCGAGCTCCGGGTAGTCGGAGCGGTTGTGGCAGCCGCGGGTCTCGCGGCGTTCGATCGCGGCGTCGATGGTCGCGCGGGCGGCGAGCGCCGCGGACTTCAGGTCGAAGGCGTGCGCCAGGTCCTGGAACCCGGCGATGTCCGGGTGCACGCCCAGGTCCGCCATGCGCGTCTCCACCGCGGCGAGTTCGGCCAGGCCCTGGCGCAGTCCGTCCTCGTCGCGTACCACGCCGGCGTGCTCGGTCATGATGTCGCGCAGGTTCCGCTGCAGCGCCCGGACGTTCTCCTGGCCGTCGGCGGCCAGCAGCGCGTCCACCTCCGCCCGCGCCTCGCCGAGCGCCTCGGCCGAGCGGTTCTGGGCCGCGAGCCCGGCCGAGTACTCGGCCGCCGCCCGCGCGGTGATGCGGCCGAAGACGAGGAGTTCGATGAGCGAGTTGCCGCCCAGCCGGTTGGCGCCGTGCAGGCCGCTGGCCGCCTCGCCGATCGCGTACAGGCCGTCGACGTCCGTGCCGTGGTCCTCGTGCCGCACCCACACGCCGCCCATCGAGTAGTGCGCGGTCGGCGCGATCTCGATCGGCTGCTTGGTGATGTCGAGCATCTGCAGTTCCAGCAGCGTCTGGTAGACGCGCGGCAACCTGGTCATGATCGTCTCGCGGGGCAGGTGCGAGACGTCGAGCCAGACGCCGCCGTCCGGGGTGCCGCGGCCCTGCTTGATCTCGGTGTAGGCGGCCAGTGCGACGCGGTCGCGGGTGGACAGTTCCATCCGGTCCGGGTCGTAGCGGGACATGAAGCGTTCGCCGAGGTGGTTGCGCAGGATCCCGCCCTCGCCGCGCGCCGCCTCCGAGACGAGCGTGCCCGCCGCGTTCTCCGGCGAGATGAGCCCGGACGGATGGAACTGCACCAGTTCGGGGTCCCTGATGCGGCATCCGGCCAGGACGGCCAGGCGGAAGGAGTCGCCGGTGTTCTCGTCCCGCCGGGAGGAGGTGCGCCGCCAGATCCTGGTGTGGCCGCCGGCGGCCAGGATCACCGCGTCGGCGTGGATGACGTAGCGGGTGCCGTCGTTCAGGTCGAACCCGTACGCGCCGAAGACCGCGTTGTCACGGACGAGGATGCGCGTGACGTAGACGCTGTCGAGCACGGGGATGTCGAGCTGGGCCGCCCGGTTGATCAGGGTGCGCTGGATCTCCAGCCCGGTGTAGTCGCCGGCGTAGGCGGTGCGCCGGTAGGTGTGGGCGCCGAAGAACCGTTGCGAGATGCGTCCGTCCTGTTCGCGCGCGAACGGCATGCCGTAACGCTGGAGGTCTTCGATGCCGCGCGCGGCCCCTTCTGTGACGATGCGCACGGTACGCGGGTCGGCGAGCAGGTAGCTCTCCTTGAGCGTGTCCGCGGCGTGCTGCTGCCAGGTGTCCTCGGGATCCATGGTGGCCAGTGCCGCGTTGATGCCGCCCGCGGCGAGCGAGGTGTGCGCGTCCGCCTTCGGCCGTTTGCCCACGGCGAGAACGTCGACGCCGAGCTCGGCCAGCTCGATGGCGGCCCGGAGCCCGGCTCCTCCCGTGCCGATGACCAGGACGGACGTGGCGACTCGATGCTCCGGCGCATGCATGGCAGCACTCCTTGACCCCGTGCGTAGAAAGCCGTACATGAACTAGGACAGAACGGCGCGGTGATCTGTGACATCCGCGCCGGGTGTCCTCGGTCACTCCGGGCCGGCACCAGGCCGACTCCGCGCGGGTGCGGGTCAGGCCGTGGCCTGGTACTGGCGGGCGCGCAGCAGGCGGCGTTCCGCCGGGGTGGTGCCGCCCCAGATGCCGTCCGGCTCGCCGGTGCGCAGCGCCCAGTCGAGGCAGGCCCGCTGGACGGGGCAGCCCCGGCAGATGCGCCGCGCCTGATCGTTGCGCGGGGCGAGCCGGTCGTCCCAGGTGAGCGGGAAGAACAGGGCCGGGTCCGCGTCCTGGCAGGCGGCGCGGGTGCTCCAGTGCACGGGCGGCCGGGGATCGAGAGTCATGATCATCGCCTGTCGCGCCGAGTGGCCGGTCAGCCCTGGGCGTGGACGGCGGCGTCGAGGATGGCCGCGGTCACGGCGTCGGGCTGCGAGACCGCGACGGCGTGCGAGGCGCCGGCGATCTCGCGGGTGCCGCGTGAGCCGGCCCGCTCGGCCATGAACCGCAACGCCGCGGCCGGGATGTTGAGATCGCGCTCACCGTGGACGAACCAGGACGGCGTGGTCCGCCAGGCGGGCTCGCTCACCGTCAGCACGTCCGTGAGCGCCCGCTCGGTCACCGGCCGCTGGGTGGCCGCCATCAGCGCGGCCTCGCCGGGGTCCACGTCGGCGCAGAACTGGTGGTGGAACTTCGCCTCGTCGATGCGGAACTCGTTGCCGCCGGAGGAGACCGGGTAGGCGGTCAGGGCGCCGCCGAGCGTGCTGCCCTCGAACTTGGCCGCCAGCAGCAACGCGTTCTCGCCCGGCTCGGGGACGAAGGCCCCGACGTAGACCAGGGCGCGGACGGCCGGGTCGCCGGCCGCGGCCTGGCTGATCACCATGCCGCCGTAGGAGTGTCCGACCAGGACGACCGGGCGGCCGAGCCCCGCGATCACGTCGCGCACGTACGCGGCGTCACCCTCGACGCCGCGCAGCGGGTTGGCCACGGCGACCGCGGTGAAGCGGTGGTCGTGCAGGCGCTGGATCACCCGGTTCCAGCTGGCCGACTCCGCGAACGCGCCGTGGACCAGGACGACGACGGGCTGTGCGGTGGAGGTCATGAGCGTGCCCTTCCGTGGATCGGGGTGGGTCTCGAACGCGCGCCGGCGATCCGGCGGGTTCGACTACTTGGACCACCCGGTCACCCGGATCCGTGACACCGGACGATCGGCGCACCGGACAGGACGTCCGAGCCCGCTAGCGGATGGAGCAGAGCGAGACCTCGTCGCCGTCCTCGAAGCCGGGGGGCGCGGCCGTCCCCGTGTAGCGGATCCAGTCCGCGTTGCTGATGGGCCAGTCGGACCGGGAGCAGACGAACCAGGCGGGGTCGGCCACGATCGCCGCCAGTTCGCGCAGGTCCCAGATCGAGAGCCCCCGGTCGGGGCTCGCCATCAGGGCGATCGCGCCGTCGGAGCTGAGCGCCACGTAACCGACCTCCTGGGAGTATCCGCGCAGCGAGGCCAGCCGGACCGGCCGGTAGGGCTGGGCGAGGTTCCACACGGATCCGGCGCCGCCGGCCCCGGCCAGCAGGGCCGTCTTCCCGTCCGGGGTCAGGGCGACGTCGTAGGTGCCGCCGGGCAGCGCCGTGTCGAGCATGGCCGTGTGGACCGGGCGGGCGCGGTCGTCGAGCTTCCAGATGTCGGCCCGTTCCGCGTTCGCGACGAGGATGGTGCGCCCGTCCTCGCTCATGGCCGTCGTCTCCGCGAAGTCCTCGGGAAGGGCCAGGTCCGCCGTCTTGACCGGCTTCGCCGGATCGGTCAGGTCCCAGATCGTGACGCTCTTCTCCGAGCTGGTGAGCGCGGTCCTGCCGTCACCGCTCAGCTCCACGTCGCGGGTGGAGTCGTGCGCGCGGGTCGACGACAGGCGTCGCGGACGGGCCGGGTCGGTCAGGTCCCAGACGGTCAGGTCGCCGGGGAAGTCGCCGACGATCCCGATACGGCCGTCGCGGGACAGCGCCACCGACTCGACGTCGCGGTACTCGTCCTTCGCCGTCGTGGGCAGGGTGGCGCGGCGGGCCGGTCGGCCCGCGCCGGACAGGTCCCACACGCCGGTGGTGCCGTCGGAGTCGCCGGTGAGCGCGATGCGGCCGTCGGCGGACAGCGCCACCGCCATCACGTCCGCGCCCGCCGCCAATTTCACCGGTGACGCCTTCTCCATGATCCCGACCTCTTCGTCGAGCCACGTCCGGAGTTTCACGGTGAATACGTCGTCCATGTCGGCGAACAACGCCGTCCCGCCGTCACCCGAGATCGCCACGTCCGCGACGGCGTTCGGGTTCAGTGCGTACATGTCGGTCTTGCGCCATTCGACGAGCGTGTCGATCAACGCCGCCCGCGTGTACTCGTCGGAATGCATTTTGACCGCGGCGAGGCCGATGTTCCGCGCGCGGACGCCGTCGTCCTCGCGGAACTCCGCGCCCACCAGCGCGAGCTTGCGGGCCAGCGCGATCCGCTCGACGGCTTCGACCCGGTCGCGTTCGCGCTTCACCGCGTATCCCGCCACCGCCACGGTGATGAGCAGCAATACGGTGAGGACGATCGGCAGAATTCGCCGGCGACCGCGGCTCGGTAACGGTAACGGTAACGGTTCGTCCGGGGACTGCGACGACATCACGGCCTCATTTCCCGCGCCAAGCCCACGCGACATCACACCGGTACCGGTTTTACCGGATCGACGGAATTCGCGCACGCGCAAAACCCGGGTCTCCAGAGGACAACCGGTCAGGAATCGAGAAGCGCCCGATCCCGGCCCGAACCTAACGTGAGGTGCCATGGCCCCGGCCGCGCATCGGCCGGCGAGGTCCTGGAACGCCGCCGTCGTCCGCGGCGGGCATCGACTTTCCGAGGAGGTCCCTTTGTCGGGGAACACGTGGGTGCGTCAGACGCACCGCTGGCTGTCCATCGTCTTCACCGTGACGGTCGTGATCTGCATCGTCGCCGTGCTCGCGCAACAGGCCCCGGACTGGGTGTTCTACCTGCCGCTGCTCCCGCTGATCGGCCAGCTGGTCACCGGTCTGTACCTGTTCGTGCTGCCGTACACCGCCAGGCGGCGCGCCGCGCGGGAGTCGTGACGGCGCGAGCCACCGCCCGGAGATCGCCGCTAAACTCACACTCTGCGCATTACCAGTGATATCGGTGTCCACTCTCGGGGGAACAGCCCATCGGTCGAACACGTACGTCAGGCGGCACGGAACCACCGGTGGGACGGAACGCGACCCGAACGGGAATGCCGGCTCACCTGAGCATGCCCGTCTCCCGGCGATCGGCCCTGCTGGGCGGCGCGGCCGTGACCGGACTCGCGCTGACCGCACGCCCCGCCGAGGCGGCGCCGTCCGCGGCGGCCTTCACCTCGGCACGCGAACGCTGGGTGGCCATGATGGCCGTCGGCCCGTCGAGGGTGGAGGGCTCGGCCAACGCGGTCCTGCGCAAGCTGCGTCCCAGCTCCCGCCGGCCGAGCCTGTGGCCTGACCTCCCCCTGGGCAACCCCGGCACCGGCGACTTCAACCGCTCCTACAACCGCCTGCGCACCCTGGCCCTGGGCTGGGCGACCCCCGGCACCCGCATGCACAGAGACGCGGAGGTCACCGAGGTCCTGGTCGACGCCCTGGACTTCCTGCACCGGCACGCCTACAACGAGCACAGCCCGCGCCGGGGCAGCAACTGGTACTGGTGGGAGATCGGCGTGCCCAGGGCGCTGACCGACATCTGCGCGATGCTGTACGACGCGCTGCCCGACGACCGCGTCAAGCGGTGGCTGCGCCCGGTACGCCGCTGGTGCCCCGACCCCGGCCGCCGCATCAGCCACCCCGGCGTCACCGAGACCGGCGCGAACCGGGCGAACAAGGCCATGGTGGTGGCGATGCACGGCGTGCTCACCCACAACCCGCGCCTGATCAAACTGGCCAGGGACGCCATCTCGGACAAGCGCGGCCACGGCCGGTGGAGCCTGCTGCGCCCGACCAAGGGCCCGGGCGACGGGTTCTACCGCGACGGCTCCTTCATCCAGCACGACGTGTTCCCGTACACCGGCAGCTACGGCGTCGACTACCTGGACGCCGTCGCCAAACTGGTCGTCCTGCTGGCCGGCTCCCCCTGGAAGATCACCGACCCGAACCTGGACAACGTCTTCGACCTGGTCGACCGCGGTTTCGTCCCGGTCATCTTCGACGGGCTGATGATGGACGCCCTGCGCGGCCGTCAGATCAGCGTGCAGGGCCACCGCGACCACACCTCCGGCTTGCGGGCCATCGAGGCCATGCTCAACCTGCTGCCCGCCGCGCCCGAGGAGCACGCCGACCGGTGGCGGGCGCTGGTGAAGGGCTGGTTCGCGCGCAATCCCGCGCTGGTCCCGCCGCCGTCCGCCATCCCGATCCTGGCGGATCCGGCGGTGCCGGCCGGGCCGCGTACGGTGGGCACGTACGTGTTCGCCGACATGGACCGGGTCGTGCACCGCCGTCCCACCTGGGCGTACGCGATCTCCATGTCGTCCTCCAGGATCGCCGCGGCCGAGGGCATGAACCGGGAGAACCTGCACGGCTGGTACACCGGCGACGGCATGACCTACCTCTACACCGAGGACCTGACCCACTGGAACGACGAGCTGTGGCCGACCATCGACCCGTACCGGCTGCCGGGCACGACGGTGGACCGGCGCAGGCGGGCCGAGCTGCCGCACGGCGCCCGCCACCGTCCCGCCACGCCGTGGGCGGGCGGCGTCGCGCTGGAGGAGCGGTACGGCGTGGCGGCCATGCGCCTGCGCGCCCAGAACTCCTCGCTGCGCGCGCGGAAGGCCTGGTTCCTGCTCGACGACGCGGTGATCGCGCTGGGCGCCGGGATCACCGCCGACGACGGCCGCAGGATCGAGACCGTGGTGGACAACCGCAACACCCACACCGCGCACCCGCAGCTGGCCCGCGGCGACGACTGGGTGCACCTGGACGACGTGGCCGGCTACGTGCTGCTCGACGACGACGCCAGGATGAAGGTGGTCCGCGAGAAGCGCACCGGCCGCTGGCGCGACATCGACCGCGGCGCCACCACCGGCGGCGACGGGCGGCGTCACACCCGCCACTACACCTCGATCCTGCTCGACCACGGCGTGGACCCGGAACGCGCCCGTTACGCCTACGCCGTGCTGCCCGGCGCGGGCACCGCCGCCACCGCGGCCTACGCCGCGGACCCGGCGGCGGAGGTGCTGGCCAACAACTCGAAGGTGCAGGCCGTCCGGTCCGGGCAGGTGCTCGGGGCGGTCTTCTGGCGGGCCGGCTCGGTGGCGGGCCTCTCCGCCGATGCCCCCTGCACCGTGCTGATCAGGCAGGACGGCTGCCGCGTCCGCCTGGCCGTCGCCGACCCGTCGAGAACCGCGGACGAGGTCCGGCTCACCCTGCCCTGGCCGGTGCGCTCGATCGAGCGCGGGAGCCGTTCGGTGAGCCTGCGCAAGCGGACGGTCACGGTTCGGGTCGGCGGCAGCCGCGGCCACGCGCACACCGCGACCCTGCTGCTGCCCCGCAGCCGGGAACCACGCAGGAACCCGCCGCAACGCGAACCCTGACGCCCTCGCCGGGCCTGCCGGGGCCGCCGGGGCGGTGGCGGCGCTGAGCGCCGTGCTTATGCGCGCAAGAGTCTCGGCCATGGCCGGTACCCCACCGCACCCCGTTGACTGGTGCCAGGCGCTCGGGACGACGGGCGCGAGACCTGGAGGGACCGAGATCATGCTGGTGCTGCGCGCCGCCGTCCTCATCGCGGCGACCATGACGACCGGGCTGGTGGCAGGGGTGTTCGGGCTCTACGCGCACACCGTCATGCGCGGCCTGGCCCGCACGGACGACCGCACCTTCGTGGGCGCGTTCCAGGCCATCGACCGGGCGATCATCAACCCCTGGTTCATGACCGGCTTCGTGGGCGCGCTGCTCTTCACCGGCCTGGCGGCGGTGCTCCATCTCGGGCAGGGCGTGCGCGCGCTGCTGCCGTGGCTGCTCGTCGCGTTCGTGCTCTACCTGATCGGCTTCGTCCTGACGATCGCCGTGAACGTGCCGCTCAACGACGCCATCAAGGCCGCCGGCGAGCCGGACGCCATCGCGGACCTGGCCGCGGTGCGCGAACGCTTCGACGAGGCCAGGTGGGCCGCCTACAACCTGGTACGCACGATCACCAGCACCGCGGCCTTCGGCCTGCTGTGCTGGACGCTCATCATGAGCGGCCGGGTGGGCTGACGGCGACCAGCCGGCCCGCTTCGCCGGTGTGGAGGACGGCGGCGTGGACGAGCTGACCGTCGGCGGTGCCGGCGTGGCAGCGAACCTTGATCGCCCCCTCGGCGCGGCCGTCGCCGAGCATGTCCTCCCTGCGGACCCACTTCGAGCCGGCCGCCTGCGGTGAGGCCATCGGGATCAGCCGGCGGGCCCGGCTCAGCGCCGGCTCGATCGCCGGCCACAGGTTCGGGTCGGCGCTCAGGTTCGCCTGGTCGAGGAAGACGCTCGACACGCGGCGGCGATACCACGGGCAGGCGAACCGCTCCAGCCGCCGCTTGCGGGCCGTGGCGGCTCACGCGCTGGTGCCGGCCATCGCCTCCGGGTCGCTGACGCCGGCCAGCTTGGCGAACCCCATCGCGTAGCCGTGCAGGCGCTGCTGCACCTCGCGCAGCTCGGCGCGGCAGGCGGCGTTCTCCGGCCACTCCGATTCGGGCGCGTCGGGCCGCGCCTGCTCGAACGCCCGCAGCCGGGGGTGCCACTTCGACAGGAAGGGCCGCAGCTCCTGGTTGAGCATCTTGATCGCCAGATGCTCGACCGTCTGCCCGCCCGGGGCGGGGACCGAGGGCCGGCTCGACTTCAGAGTGTCGCGGACGGTGGCGAACAGCCCGTACAGCGAGGAGAGCGCCTCGCGCGTGAGCCCTTCCTCGTCGTCGAGCGGCTGCGTGGACACGCGGGTCATGGCCTCCACGAACAGTTTCCACGCGACGTTGCGGCTCTCGTTGTTGACCATGAACGTGAGCTGGCTGACCTGCGGCAGCGACACCTTGACCTCGGTCAGCCGGGCCGAGCGCTGATAGATCTGGATCAGCACCACGCCGGCCACCCCGGCCACCGCGCCCGCGGTGATGAACAGGCCGCGCCCGCCGATGCGGGTCAGCTCGAAGATCACCAGACCGGCCAGCGCGCCGACGACGGCAGCCGCTGACCAGCGGGCGATCCGCCCTCGCGGCACGGGAGGAATCCGGGTCTTCACCGCCACGAGGGCGACTCTACATTCGGCGTCATCGGTCAGCCAGTGCCATGATTATTTCAGCCAGGTAAGTCACTTCGGCGGCAGGCCGGCCGCCGATCGTCCGCGGGCAGGAACCTGGCCTGTTCCGCGGGGGTGAGCTCGCGTCCGGCGATGGCGCAGGCGCGGCGGATCAGTTCCGCGGGGCCGACCGGCCAGCGGCGGATCTCCCCCTCGAAGGTGCGGGTCATGAGGCTGGAGCCGTCGGCGGTGAAGACGGCCTGCTGGAAGCGGAACCCGTCGCCGGGGAAGGGCTCGCCGAGGGGTTCGAAGGTCCGCGTGTCCCACAGCCGCAGCGGATCGTCGGTGACCATGAGCGTGCCGTCCCGGTTGAGCGTCACGGTGCTCTCGCCGGTGCCGTTGCCGACGCGCAGGCTGCGCAGCACCGCGCAGGAGGCCGGGTCGGCGAACCTGATCGTCCGGTCCCCGTCGCTGAGCAGCAACGCCTTTCCGTCGGGGGTGAACCACAGGTCCTCCAGGCTCAGGGTGTAGGTGTCGGCCTGCTGGTCGCAGCCTCCGCCGGACGCTCCCGAGCCGACGTCCCAGACGCGGATCTGGGTGACGCTGAGGCCCGCCGCCAGGCGCGTCCCCTCGTGGTCGAGCGCGAGCCGCGGATAGGCGAGGGAGGAGGTGAGGCCCACCGGCTGGGCGAAGTCGGGGAGCGGGATCCCGGCCACGACGCCGCCGGTGTCCACCTCGTGGACGATCGCCGTAAAGCGGCCCGAGGCGTCGGACCGCGTCCGCGCCAGGCGGCGGCCGTCCCCGCTGAAGGCCACCGCCATGCCGATCTCGGACGGGAACCGCAACACCGCGGCGCCCGCGGCGAGGGACCACAACACGTACTCGTCGCCCAGGTAGGCCAGCAGGTGGGTGCCACCCGGTGACACGGACAGGCCGCTCACGCCGGTCAGCCCGGGGACCGGCACGCCCCTGCCGTCACGCAGGTCGCGCCGCCACAGGGCCTGGCTCGCGTCGGCGTGGAACAGGGTGACGCCGTCGCCGCTCAGGGTGGAGACGTGCGCTCGCGGCGCGGCCGGCACGTCGGCCGGCCGCAGCGCGGACGCCACGTCCCAGACGACCGCCGCGCCGCCGTAGCCGACGCCCACCAGCCGGCGGCCGGAGGGGTCGAACGACACCGCGGAGATCGGCCCAGGCTGCCCGGGCAGGGAGATCATCCGTGGTTCCGCCGTGTTCAGGTCGACCAGGCGCACGTCGTCACCCGGCAGTGCGACGAGGCCGCCGTCCGGTGAGACGGCCGAGTTCGCGCCGCTGTCGGCCTCGTTGTCGGCGGTGCCCGCCACGATGCTCGCCGCGCTGTCCGGGCCGGACGCGACGACGTCGCCGGTCGCGAGGTCGACGACCAGCACCGGGTCGCCCTTGACCACCGCGAACCCGTCACCCGCGCCGAAGACCACGCCGTGTCCGCGTTTCGTCCAGCGGGCACGTCCGGTGCGCGCGTCGAGCAGCGTCTGGTGGCGGCTCTTGTCGCCGGAGCCGGCGGCGACCAGGAAACCGCCGGACGGGCTGTAGGCGAGCGCGGGCTCGCGGCCGGGGACGCGCCGGCCCCGGCCGATCACCCGGCCGTCTTCGGTGGCGACGATGACCAGCGTGCCGTCGGACGTCCAGGCGGCGGCCCGATCCCCGGTCGGCGACACGGCCACCGCGACCGGGGTGCCGGGCAGTTTCAGCCGCCACCGGCGTTCGCCGCCGGCCGCGTCGTAGCCGGCCAGGGTGTCCAGCTTCGCGCCCGTCGCCATGACGACGTGACGTCCGCGCAGGTGGGCGAAGGCGTACCGGGTGGACACCCGTAGTTTGACCTCGCGGGACGAGCGGGGGTCCCACACGACGGGCGTCTCGGCCTGGTCCTTGCCGAACACCCGCCCGCCGCGCCGGTCCACCTCGAACAGCGTGCCCGGCCGCCGGTCCAGCACCCGGCCGGAACGCAGGTCCACGAACGCGACCACGCCGCTCGCCGAGGCCGCGGCGGCCAGGCCGTGATCGGCGGTGACGTCCATCGGGGCGTCGCCGGTCCACACCAGGCGGGCCGGGTCGGCGGCCAGGTCCCACAGCATGACCTGGCCGTCGGCCTCCTCGGCGGCCAGGTGGCGGCCGTCCGGGCCGAAGACCAGCCGCCGCACGTTCACCGCCTGCTCGAAGGGGCTGCGGACGATGCGGGCCTGGCCGCCGGTGACATCCCAGACGTAGATCCGCCCGTCGGCCGGGGCGCCCGCGTCGCCCGTTGCGGAGTACCTGGTGGCCGCGATCCTGCGTCCGTCGGGGCTGATCGCGAGTACCTGCAGGTCGAAGGGGATCGGGGCGCCGGCGCGGATGCGCGGGAACGCCGACACCCCGCGCATCGCCTCGTGCACGGTCGTGACGAGGCTGTCGCGGGCGGCCGCGGTCTCCGCCGTCCGCCAGGCGTGGACGGCCAGCAGCAGCGCCCGGTCCAGGTTGGTGTCCCGGTCGGCCAGCGCCTGGCCGGCCAGGTACCTGGACGTCGCCTGACGCAGGTTGGCCAGGGCCTCCTCGGCGCGCAGCACGGCGAGCACCGCCGCCACCGCCGTGGCCGCGGCCAGCACCGCCAGCGCGGTCACCGCCGCGGCGGCCACCCTGCGGGTCTTGCGGTGCTGCCGGACGTCCTCGCCGTGCAGGTCGTCCGTGTCCCTGCCGTGCAGGGGCGCGGCCAGTTGCACCAGGCAGCCGCGGAAGCGTTCGTCGCGCAGGTCATGCCGGTCGTCCTCGGCCGCCCAGCGCAGGTCGACGTGGAGCGGCTGGTTCTCGTAGACGCCGAGCAGCGCGGACGGCAGCGCCGAGGACCGTTCCAGGTCGAAGTCGCCGGCGGCGTCGTCCCAGACGAGCGTGCCGCCGGACCACACCAGCCGCAGCGTTTCCACGCTCTTGTGCGTCAGCCAGTAGCCGATCTCCTCGGCCACCCACCGCGAGGCGGCCGCCTGCGGCGACAGGAACACGATGAGGAAGCGGGAGTCGGCCAGCGCGTTCTCGATCGCCGGGGCGAGCCCGGAGTTCGCCGACAGGCTGGACTGGTCGCGGAAGACCCGCAACGCCCGCAGCCGGTACCAGGGCCGCGCCAGCCGGTGCAGCCCGTCGCGCACGGCCGTCACGAGACGGGCGTCCGGTTCCCAGGCATAGGACAGGAAGGCGTCATAGCGGCCGACGTCGCGGTGGCCGGCGTTGTTACGGTCGGCGTCGCCGGGCGGCGTGGGTTCCTGGTGTGTGTGGAGCTTCTCCTCAGGGGCGTGCACCCCATCACCTCCGGCTCCCGGACCGATGAACGTCGCGGCCGGCCTGCGTCCGCCCGACAGCTAGGAGATCGGACGGCCCGGCCGATGCGTTTCCGGCCCCGCGTCGCCGCGCCGTGGACGCTTCCCGCAGAGAGGTCTCCGGATCGACGGTCACCCGGCGTCCGTGGCCGGTTCTCGCCGTCTGTCAGGAAGCGCGGCGGCGTCTGATGAGCAGGGTGAGGCCGGCGGTGAGGGTCAGGGCGAGCGCGGCCGCCGCGCCGATGAGCAGCCAGATCCCCCCGGCCCGGCTCTCGTCGGCCGCAGCGACCGGGGCCGGGGTCGTGACCGGGGCCGAGGCCGGAGCCGGGGTTGCGTTCCTGGCGGGGCCGAGGGCTGCGATCAGTTCGGCGGTGATGGGACCGGAGAAGCTCTCGTGGTGTACGGCGCGTTCGTCACCGGGGCTCAGCGGCCCGGAACCCGGCTCGACCGGCACGTTGCCCGCGCACAGCGACGACGACAGGGCCGCCCTCGGCGCCGTCTCGTTCAGCACCGAGGGGTCCGTGCCGGCGAACACCAGGTAGCGGGCGCCCCGCTCGAACGCGTACCCGCAGGCGGCGCCGCCGACATTGGTCGCGACCGTGTACTCGGCGGCCGGCGCGCCCTTGTACACGGTGTCGGCGCGGAAGGTGTAGACGTTCGGCTCGCTCGGGCCCAGGGGGTTCATGCTGTCCGAGCGGATCGCGACGACCGTGCCGGTGAACACCGTCTTCGCGTGCCCCACCGCCTTCGCCGGGGAAAGGGTGGCGCAGTCGCAGGCGTGCGCGGCGGTGGCGGTGCCGGCCAGCGCGGCGGCGATGAGCGCCAGGAGCGCGAGCAGTCGTAGCGTCATGCCCCCTACGACGGCCGACGCACCCCGGTGGTTCAGCCTGGGCGCGACCTCCGCCCCCGGGATCACCAGCCGAGTTCGTCGCAGCCGTTGTGGTCGGCCGGCTCGACCTGGAGGGTGGCGTGGGCCACGCCGTGGCGTTCGCGCAGCAGGTCGCGGGCCTGGTCGAGGACGCTGTGGTGGTCGCCCTGGTCGCCGGTGACGAGATGGGCGGTGGCCACGTTCATGCCGGAGGTGAGCGTCCACAGGTGCAGGTCGTGCACGTCGCGCACGCCGTCGATGGCGGCCAGGTCGGCGGCGACCGCGGCGGCGTCGACGCCTTCCGGGACGTGCTGACCCAGCACGGCGAACACCTGGCGGCCCAGCGCGACCCCGCGGACGGCCACGAAGACGCCGATGGCCAGCGCGACCGCGGTGTCCCAGAACGCCTGACCGGTCGCGGCGACCAGCCAGCCGGCCGCGATGACGCCGACCGAGCCCGCCGTGTCGGCCACGACCTCCAGGTAGGCGCCCTTGACGTTCAGGCTCTCGCGCGCGCCGGAACGCAGCAGGAACAACGCCACCAGGTTGACGGCCAGTCCGATGGCGCCAACGATGATCATCGGCCCGGACGAGACCTCGGCAGAGCCGCCGATCCTGCCGATCGCCTCGGCCACCACGTAGACGGCGACGCCGAGCATGAGCACGACGGCCAGCAGGGACGCGAACACCTCGGCCCGGTAGGAGCCGTAACTGCGGCGGCCGGTGGTGTCAGGACGTGTCGCGATCCTGGTGGCGACCAGCGCCGCGCCGAGCGTGACCACGTCGGCGGCCATGTGCCCGGCGTCCGACAGCAGCGACAGCGAGCCCGACAACAGTCCGAAAGCCAGCTCGACCACGAAGAACGTGCCGATGAGGACGAAGGAGACCGTCAGCCGCCAGCGATGCCGCCCGGCCGCGTGCCCGTGCCCGTGTCCCGCGCCCATCACTTGCTCCCTTCGCGTTCGGGGTGCAGCGCCTCGGTGTGCTCGGTGTGCGCGAGCGCGACGTCCAGCAACATCCGCACGTGCGGGTCCTCAAGCCGGTAGTACGCCATTCGGCCCGAGCGGCGGGCGGACACGATGCGGTGGGCACGTAGCAGCCGCAGGGCGTGCGAGACGGCCGATTCGCTCTGGCCGGTCACCGCCGCCAGGTCGCACACGCACAGTTCGCCGTCCAGCAGGGCGACCAGCAGGCGCAGCCGGTTCGGGTCCGACAGCAGGCCGAACACGTCGGCGGTGTCCGCCACGTCCTCGGTGGACGGCATCCGCTCGTGCACCGCGGCCACCCGGTCGGCATCGACCACCCGGACGGTGCAGCCGTCCAACGCCAACACTCGCTCATCTGAAGAACTGTTCATATGATCAAGATAGCCGGAAGTGTGGCCGCCATGTCAAGCTCATAAGACGTCGAACGGGTGCTCATCGGCTGGACGACGGCATGGCTTTACGCGAATCTTTGCCGTTCAGGGGCGCGGCCGGGCCGCTCGCGGGCATCATCACCGGTGATGCTCACGACACCGACAGCCCGTCCCCGCCGCCTGGCCGCCTGCGGCTCCGGCTCCGGCTCCGGCTCCGGCTCCGGCTCCGGCTCCGGCTCCGGCTCCGGCTCCGGCTCCGGCTCCGGCGGGATCGTGACGCGGGTGGTGCTCGTGATCGCCCTGATCATCGGGGTGGTTTTCACCCACGGCGGGGCGTGCGCGGCGGTGGAACTGGCCGAGCCGGTGACCCACGGCGCCCACCCGGAGACAGCCACGCCACCCGGTGTCGTCGTGCCGCCCGGTGTCGCGATGCCATCCGGCGTCGCCGCGCCGCCTGATGCGGCCCCGCTGCCCGGTACCGGGACGCGATCCGTCGCCGCCGCAGAGCCCGTCGCGGCGGTCGGTGAGGTGTGCTCGCATCGGCGGTTGCCGGTCGGCCATCAGCACGGGACCGAGCAGGACCGCTCGGCCACCGCCCCCGCCGGAACACCCATGCCGCCGGCCATGCAGGCCGCCGTGCCGCCCGACCCGGTCCCCGCCTTCGCCGGAACGTTCCCGGGCGCGGCGGCCGACGCCGTCCACCCGGCCGGGCCGGCCAGGGAAAGTCTCTGCGTGATGCGCATATAGGACGACGGCCCCGTCCCACGCCGTCCACAGTCAGTTCTCCGGTCCGCGGCGTCTTTCGTCATGCCCGCGGATCGCGCGTCATCACTCGGGGATTCACCATGTCATCGCACGCGACCTTCGCGCGCCCGCACGAGGCGCCGTCCACCGGACACTCCGCACACTCCACGTACTCCGCGCTCCCGTTCACCGTCGGCAACACGCCGCTGGCCTATCTGCCCGAGCCGTTCGGCGTCGCGGACGGCGGGTTCTGGGCCAAGCTCGAAGGCTTCAATCCGGGCGGCATCAAGGACCGTCCCGCCCTGCACATGATCCGCCAGGCCCGCGCCCGCGGCGAGCTCGCGCCTGGGGCTACCGTCGTCGAGTCAACCAGCGGGACGCTCGGGCTCGGCCTGGCCCTGGCCGGCATCGTCCACGGCCACCCGGTCACGCTCGTCACCGACCCCGGCATGGAGCCGCTGATGTGCCGGCTGCTCAGCTCGTACGGGGTCCGGCTGGAGATCGTGGACGAGCCGCACCCGACCGGCGGCTGGCAGCAGGCCCGCCGGGACCGGGTGCAACGCCTGCTGGCCGAGATCCCCGGCTCCTACTGCCCCGACCAGTACAACAACCCGGACAACGTGGACGCCTACGCCGGGCTCGCGCACGAGCTGCTGAACCAGGTCGCGCACGTCGACGTCCTGGTGTGCTCGGTCGGCACCGGCGGGCACAGCGCGGGCATCCACCGGGTGCTGCGCCACCACTTTCCCGGCCTGCGACTGGTCGGCGTGGACGCGGTCGGTTCCACCATCTTCGGCCAGCCCGCCAGGCCACGGCTGATGCGCGGCCTGGGCTCCAGCATCCACCCGCGCAACGTCGCCTACGACTCCTTCGGCGAGGTGCACTGGGTGAGCCCGGCCGAGGCGGTCTGGGCCTGCCGGACGCTGGCCGCCCGCCACTACGTCTCCGGCGGCTGGAGCACCGGGGCCGTCGCGCTGGTCGCGCACTGGCTGGCCCGTACCTCGCCGGGGCGGAGCGTCGTGGCGATCTTCCCCGACGGGCCGTGGCGGTACTGGAACACCGTCTACGACGACGGCTACTGCCGCGCGCACGGCCTGCTCGGCGCCGTCCCGTCCGACGAGCCCGACCTGCTGGACGCGCCGGGCGAGCGCGAGGTCCACCGCTGGACCCGCTGCACGAACGTCGCCGACCCGCTGGCGGGGACCCGATGAGCGGCACGTTGCGTGAGTTCCGTTCCTTCGGCCGCCCGGTCCAGCTGCTGCAGGTCAACCAGGCCGGCATCAACCTCGGCTTCTACCTGCTCATGCCCTACCTGGCCCAGCATCTGTCGTCCGGCGCGGGGCTGGCGGCCTGGACGATCGGGCTCGTCCTGGGCCTGCGGAACCTGAGCCAGCAGGGCATGTTCCTGATCGGCGGCACCCTGGCCGACCGGCTCGGCGGCAAGCCGATGATCATGGCGGGATGCGCGTTGCGGACGATCGGGTTCGCCATGTTCGGGCTGACCACCTCGGTGCCGCTGCTGGTCGTGGCCGCCGTACTAACCGGGTTCGCCGGTGCGCTGTTCAACCCGGCGGCCCGCGCCTACCTGGCCGTCGCCGCCGGCGAGCGCAAGGTGGCGGCCTTCGCCGTGTTCAACGTGTTCTACCAGGGCGGCATCCTGCTCGGCCCGGTCGCCGGGCTCGTCTTGCTGAACGCGGGCTTCACCGCCGTGTGCCTGTCGGCGGCGGCGATCTTCGCAGTGCTGACCGTGCTCCAGGGCCTGTGCCTGCCCACCCAGCCTGACGCCGCCCAGCCTGACGCCGCCCAGCCTGACGCCGCCCAGCCTGATGCCGCCCAGCCTGATGACGCCCGTCCCGAGCAGGCGGCCCGTCCCGTGCGGGTCGAGCGGGCCGTGCGGGTCGAGCAGACCGTGCGGGCCGAGCAGACCGTGCGGGCCGAGCGGGTCGAGCGGGGGTCGGTGTTGCGGGACTGGCGGCAGGCGTTCGGGGACCGGGCGTTCCTGTCCTTCGCCGCCGCGATGATCGCCTCGTGCGCGTTGTCGTTCCAGATGTACCTCACGCTGCCGCTGGAGGTGCAGCGCCTCGGCGGCGGCCAGGCCGGGGTTACGGCGCTGTACGCCGTCTCCGCGCTGCTCGGCATCGCCGGGCAGGTACGCCTGACCGCCTGGTGCGCGGCCCGGTGGACCCGCGGCCAGGCGATCAGCCGCGGGCTGCTGCTGATGAGCGTCGCGTTCCTGCCGCCCGCGGCGACGGCGCACGTGTCGCTGCCGCCGCCGTGGGCGATGGCGCCGGTGCTGGCCTGCGCACTGCTGCTCACCGCGGGCACGCTGGTGGCCTTCCCGTTCGAGATGGCCGTCATCGCGGACCTGGCGGGTGACCGGCTGACCGGCACCTACTACGGCCTGTACCACCTGCTGTCCGGCGTCGGCATCCTGGCCGGGAACCTGCTGGCCGGCGGCCTGGTCGACACCGCACGCGCGGCCGGTCTGGCCGCGCTGCCGTGGACGCTGCTCGCCGTCGCCGGGCTGGTCTCCGCAGCGGCGGTCCGACGCCTGGACCGGGGCGCCCGGTTGTCCGGCGCCGGACGGACGGCGGCCGCCGTCGGCTGAGCGGGAGTCAGGTGCCGCCGGAACCGCTCTTACGCCGGCCACCGAGGAAGATCCCCACCCCGGCGAGTACGAGCACCCCGGCGGCGATCCACAACCAGGCGGGCATCCCATCGCCACTCCCCGCGACCGGCGCGGCCTCGGCCGTAGAAGGAGGCGAGGAGATGTCAGGCAGGGAGGAGCCAGGCGCGGACGTCCCCTCAGGAGCGCTGGTCTCCCCCGACGCGCTGGGCTCCGCCGGCGTGGTCGGCGCGTCGGCGCTGGATGTGGCCGCAGGGGTGGGCCGGGCGGTGACCGTGAAGTGCAGCTCGCCCTGGATCGGGTGCCCGTCGGAGGAGACCACCCGCCAGGCGATCCGGTGCCTGCCAGCCTGGAGCTCCCGTTCCAGGCTGGTGAGGAGCTTGACGCCCTGCATGCGGGGCTTGGCGAGCGGGACCCGGTCGCCGTCCGGGCCTTCGAGCAGAATCGTGGGCATCGTCATGCGCGAGGAGAATTCGAGCTCGATCGTCTCGACGCGGTCCAGCTTGGCGTTGTCGGCCGGGGAGCTGGACTTGAGCCGGTCGTGCGCGAGGGCGGCGGGAGCGCCGAGCGTCAGCAGCAGGACGGCGCCGGCCACCGAGGCCGCGGCACGCCGTACGAATGTGGACAGGTGAGCCAAAGGAAACTCCGGAGAACGAAGGGCACCCGGCGAGCCGCCGGGGCAGGCGGGAACGCGCCCGTACGCCGAAGGGGCCGGGCGGGGAATGTCGTGGCGGGCCGCCGCCGGTCAGCGGCAGGGCAGGCGGACGGGTGGCGGCCCGCGGCGTGACAGTGCCCTGGTCAGGACGGCGGACACCCGGTGCGCGGCCTCCGGCCGGTCCGGCAGGCGGCGGGGACGCTCGGCGACCCGCCCGTCGACCAGGACGGCGAGCGCGGCGAGCAGCAGCGCCCACAGGCCGCTCACCCCGACGGCGGCCAGCCGCAGCAGCTCGGCCAGCGCGCTCTCCCCGCGCGCCAGCCACCAGCTCGATCCCAGGGCCACCGCGAGATGGATCATCACCATCCCCGTCCCGCCGCCGTGCTCGTGCCCGGCCCAGGCGTCCATGGCGGACGTCGGCCGGTGTTCCCTGGCCGGCCACCCCAGCTCCGCACCGGCGAACAGCTGATGCAGCCCGTACTGGGAGAGCCCGCACAGGACCAGCAGAACGGGCCGGCCGCACCGGCGATACCCGATCGCGTACGCGCCCAGCCAGGTCACCACGGCGGCGGAGGCCAGCGCGCGCAGGCTGATCGCGGCGCCGCCGACCAGCACGTGCAGCGCCGCGGAGGCGAGCACGCACACGGCGGTGAAGGCCGCGGCACGCACCGCGCGAACCACTGGTCGGCCAACCTGCACGCCGCCATCCTGCCAGAGCACCCCCGCGATCGCGCCCCAGGCCGCCTGCCCTTCCGCGCGGAACCACACCCACATTCGACATGATGTAGAAGTTCTACGTACTGTAGAAACTCCGATCGGAGGGTGGTCGATGAGCGAGAAGTCGCGGACGGCGCCGCGCCTGGCCCACGTGCTGCCCGTCGCGGCGGGCGCAGTCGCGGCGGGTGTCGCAGCGGCGGCTCTGGCGGTCGGGCTGGTGTCCGGTGGCGCGGCCCGCACCGTGCCGATCGCCGGGCTGGCCGACGCGGGCCCGCTCACCCGCTGGGGACTTCCCGTCGCCGAGCTCGCCGCCGGACTGTCGGCGGTGACGACCGTGGGCCTGCTGCTCATGGCGTCCTTCCTGCTGCCCGGCGAGAAGGGCCTGCTCGCGCCCGAGTCGCGCCGCTACGCGCGCCTCGCCGCATGGGCGGCGCTGTGCTGGGTCGCGGCGACGGCGCTGACCGCGCTCTTCACCGCGTCGGACCTGATGGCGGTCCCCGTCGCGCGGCTGACCGGCGCGCAGGTGCTCGACTTCGTCGCGAATCTCCCGCAGGGGACGACGCTGCTGCTGGTCCTGATCGCGGCCGCGGGCGTCGCCGGTTTCGCCAGGGACGTGGTGGGCGTGCAGGGCGCGGCCGGGCTGCTCGGCGTCGCCGTGCTCGCGCTGCTGCCCCCGGCGCTGACCGGTCATTCGGCCAGCTCACCGAACCACTCGCTGGCCGTCACCGGGCTCGGGCTGCACCTGGTGTCGGTGACCCTGTGGGCCGGCGGCCTGCTGGCGGTCACCATGCACGCGCTGCGTGGCGGCCGTGACCTGGCGATCGCGGCGTCGCGGTTCTCGCGGCTGGCGCTATGGTGCTTCGCGGGGACGGCGGTGAGCGGCGTCGCGAGCGCCGCGGCCAGGCTGACCGAGCCCGGGCAGTTGCTCACCTCCTCCTACGGGCTGCTCGTCCTGGCCAAGACCGCCGCCGTGATCGTGCTGGGCGGGTGCGGCCTGCTGCACCGCCGCCGCACGCTGGCCGCCCTGCGCGCGGGCCGGCCGCGGGCGTTCGCGCGGCTGGCGGCCGGCGAGGTCGTGGTCATGGCCGCCGTCATGGGACTGGCGGTGGCGCTGTCGCGTACCGCTCCCCCGCTGGTCACGCTGCCCGTCGATCCGGTACGCGACCTGCTGGGGTACGCGATGCCACCGGAGCTCACCGCGGCCCGCCTGGCCTCGCTGTGGCGGCTGGACCTGCTGTTCGCCCTGCTGGTGCTGGTCGCCGCCGTCGGCTACGCGGCCGGGGTGGTGCGGCTGCGCCGCCGTGGCGACGCCTGGCCGGTGGGCCGGTCCGTCTCGTGGGCGCTGGGGCTGGTCCTCGTCGTGGTGTTCACGCAGAGCGGCATCGCCACGTACGCGCCGGTGCTGTTCAGCATGCACATGATCCAGCACATGGGGCTGGCCATGCTGGCCCCGATCTTCCTGGTGCTCGGCGCGCCCGTGACGCTGGCGCTCAGGGCGGTCGGACCGGCCGCCAGACGCGGTGACCGCGGCCCGCGCGAGTGGATCGTGGCCGTGCTGCACAGCCGCGTCGCCGAGATCGTCTCGCACCCGGTGGTCGCGATGGTCATCTTCGTCAGCGGCTCGTACGCGCTGTACTACACCTCGCTGTTCGAGGGCGCGATGCGCCAGCCGGCCGGCCACATCGTGATGAACGCGCACTTCCTGGCCTCGGGGGTGCTGTTCTTCTGGGTGATCATCGGGGTCGACCCGGCGCCGCGCCGCCTGCCCCACCTGGCCAAGCTCGGCACGCTGATGCTGACCATGCCGTTCCACGCGTTCTTCGGCATCTCGATGATGATGATGGGCAAGTCGATCGCCTCGTCCTGGTACGACGAGCTGGACCGGCCGTGGGGAGCGAGCGTCCTGCAGGACCAGAGCGTGGCGGGCGGCATGGCGTGGGCGTTCAGCGAGATCCCGACCATGATCGTGGTGATCACGATCGCCGCGCAGTGGGCGCTCAGCGACCACCGCGAGTCGCGGCGGCAGGACCGGCACGCCGACCGGCGGGGTGACGCCGAGCTGGCCGCCTACAACGACTACCTCACCAGGCTGAACGAACGGTCCGAGCGGCAGCCGTGACCCGGGGGCAACCGTGACCTCCGGGCCGGTCGGCGGAGCCGGTATGTTGTTCTACGAGTCGTAGAAGTTTCTGTCGGGAAAGGGATGCCGTGTTCGAGATCGTGTCCGCCCTCGTCCCTCCCCTGGTGGTCGGTGGCGCCTTCGTCGCCGGCGTCGTCCACCTGGTGCGCGCGGAGAACCGGGCGAAGGCCGCCGAGAGCCAGGAGCGGGCGCGGCAACGCGCCGCTGCCGCTGCCGCCGCCGAACGGACGGACCGGGGCGAGCAGTCCGCATGACCTCGGCGGCGACCCGGGCCGTGGAACGGACGGCGCCCCCGGACCGGCCCGGCCGCAAGCGTGATTCCTACCTCGACAACGTCAAGTTCCTGGTGATCGCCCTGGTGCCGACCGGGCACGCGCTGGTGCCGACCCTGGCCGCCGACTCCGCCCGGGCGATGTACCTCTTCATCTACACCTTCCACATGCCGCTGTTCGTGGTGATCAGCGGCTACCTGTCCAGGAGTTTCTGGAACTCCAACGCCAAGACGAACAAGCTGGTCGACACGTTCGTCGTGCCGTACGTGATCGTCGAGGTCGGGTACGCGGCGCTGCGGTTCGCACTCGGGCAGAAGTGGAGCCTGACGATCATCGACCCGGCCTGGCTGAACTGGTACCTGCTGGCGTTGCTGTTCTGGCGGCTGTCGGCGCCGGTGTGGAAGCGGATGAAACACCCGGTGCCGGTGGCGATCGCGATCTATCTGGTCGCCGGGTTCTCCCAGATCTCGGGCGACTTCAGCATGGACCGCTTCTTCGGCCTGATGCCGTTCTTCGTCATCGGGCTCATGCTGCGGCCCGAGCACTTCGACCTGCTCGACCGGCGCCTGGCCAAGCTGCTCGGCGTGGCGACGCTGCTCGGCGCCGCCGCCGTGGCCGTCTACCTGGCGCCCCGGGCGCCGCTCGGCCCCTTCTACTTCAAGGAGAGCTACCAGGATCTGGAGTTGTCCTGGTGGGCGGGGCTGCTGCTGCGCGGCGGGCTGCTGGTCTGCTCGCTGGCGATGTGCCTGGCCGTCCTGGCGCTGGTGCCCAGGCGGGAGACCTGGTTCACCGATCTGGGCACCAGGACCCTGTACTGCTACCTGCTGCACGGCGTCGTGGTCCTGGTCGCCAAGGACCAGGGCTGGCTGGCGGCGCCCTGCTGTTCGGCCCGCTCGGCGCGCTGAGCATCGCGTCGGCCTGTTTCGCGCTGACCATCGTCCTGTGCCTGCCGCAGACCAGGGCCGTGTTCAAGTGGCTGCTCGAACCGCGTCTCACCTGGCTGTATCGGCGCTCGTCGACCTGAACGAGGGTCAGGTGAAGAGCTGGCCGCCGTTGACGTCGATGGTGGCGCCGGTGACGGCCCCGGCCTGGCGTGAGGCGAGGTAGACGACGGCGCGGGCGACGTCCTCCTCGGTGGCGATGCGGCGCAGCGCCATCGCCGCGACGTCACGCGCCCGGATCTCCTCGAACGTCACCCCTTCCGCCGCGGCTCTGGCGCGCATCCAGTCGTCGAGCGCCTCGCTCGCGATCCAGCCGGGCGCGACGCAGTTCACCCGCACCCCGTACGGCCCGAGCTCGTCGGCGAGGCAGTGGGAGAGCAGGTGCGCGGCGGCCTTGCCGGCGGCGTAGTCGCTGCGGCCGGCGTAGCCGGTGCGCGACGACATGGAGGTGACGTTGACGATCGCGCCGGAACCCCGCGCCACCATGTGCGGCGCGATGAACCGGCAGGCCAGCAGCGTGCCGTAGCCGCCCGTGTCGACGGCCCGGCGCCACGCGGCCAGGTCGTCGTCCGACATGTCCAGCACGTTCCTCCGGTGCGAGCCGGGGAAGGCGGCGTTGACCAGCACGTCCACCCGGCCGAAGCGGTCGATCACGGTGCCGGCCAGCCGCCGCATGTCGTCGGCGCTGGTCACGTCGGCGGGCACGGCCAGCGCGCCGGGCACCTCGGCGGCGATCTCGGCGACGCCGGCCGCGGTGCGTGCGGCCACGACGACGTGCGCGCCCTCCTGGCTCAGCAGCCCGGCCAGGGTCCGCCCCAGCCCGGGACCGGCGCCGGTGACGACCGCGACCTCATCCTCCAGCAGCACAACCGGGATCGTACCAAGCGTTTGCTAGGTGGCACGACCCCGGTCGTGCGAGCCGCGCGGTCAGGAGCCGCTGACGCGTACCGTCGCCCGGTCGCCGTCGCGCAGGACGGAGATCCTGGTGCCGGTGTCGGGCACCTTCACCCCCAGTTCGGGCAGGTCCGGGTGCCAGTAGACGCCGTTGCGGTCGTCGAACACGCGAACCCCCGGACGCGCGGGGAACACCGTGGGCACGCCCTCGGAGTGCAGCCTGAGCCGGTCCGTCCGCTCGCCGCCGAACGGCGCGTCGAACACCTGCTGCCGGCCACGGACCAGCGCCCCGCTCGTCCAGCGCAGCGGTTCGGGACGGGCGTCGACCGGCAGGATCATGCCCTCGCCCGGGTGGTCGCGGGTGGTGTTGTCGCCGTACCAGGCGTCCCAGAGCCAGATGAGCACCCCCTGCTGGTACGGGTAGTGCTCGATCCGCTGGCTCCCGGTCCAGCCGAAGTTGTACGGCCCGGTGCGCAGGAACGCGTTGTAGCCGGTGTAGCGGCGGTTCTCGGCCAGGTAGGCACGCAGGAACCGCTGCACCCCGACCTCGCCGCTGCGGGTGAAGCCCACCGCCGTCCACTCGCCCTCGCCCTGCTCGACGTCGTCGGCGAACACCCCGGGCACCTCGACGTCGTCCAGCCGGAAGCCGGACTCGGTGGTGTTGGAGTCGGTCGAGTAGCGGAACCTGAACCAGATCTTCCCGCCCGCGTACGGGGTGAGGTCGTAGCCGATCTCCCGCCAGTCCGACGCGCCGGTGAGCGGCTGCCCGAGCGGGGTCCAGGTGGCGTTGTCGCGCGAGACCTCCGCGTACAGGAAGTCGTAGTCCTGCTCGATCGCGTAGGCCGCGCGGGCCTTGAGCGTCGCCTGGGTGAGCCCGGTCAGGTCGATCTGCCGGGTGAGCGTCTGCTCCAGGTTGTCGCCCTTGCCGCTCCACCACTGCCACGCGCCGCCGTACGGCTTGCCGAGCGGGGTGCTGATCTCGCGGGCCGGCAGGTCGACCAGCAGCGCCTGCGGGTCGCGGGTGTTGTAGGAGCCGACGCCGAGCGTGTGCGTGGAGGACGTGGCCGCCCTGGCCCGCTCGTAGTTCAGCCAGCCGAGCTGGAGCTTGCTCCAGGCGTCCAGGTCGCCGCCGTACTCGCCGAGCGGCCCGCGCCGGGTGCTCAGGTAGGACCCGGACGACATCAGCGACCAGTAGTTGACCGCGTTCTCCCCCGACCCCGCGTACAGGTCGGGCAGGCCCAGGTCGTGGCCGTACTCGTGGGCGGTCAGGCCGACGCCGCTGTTCTCGCCGACCGTCAGGTAGTCGCCGACCCAGATGCCGGTGTCGCCGATCTGCGTGCCGCCGTTCCTGTTGCCCTCGGGACCGGCCTGGCCGCGCTGGGGCCAGTAGGCGAAGTAGCGGTGCGCCCAGACCGCGTCCGCGCCCTGCGCGCCGCCGCCCCACGTCTCGTCAATCCCGGCGTGGACGACCTGGTAGTGGTCCAGGTAGCCGTCGGGCTCGTCGAAGTTCCCGTCGTTGTCGTGGTCGTAGCGGTCCCAGACGTCGTACCTGCGCAGGTCGGCGCGGATCTGCTCGGTCGTCCTGCCCTTGGCCTTCTCCGCCTCGAACCAGGCGTTGGCCGAGTCGCGCACCAGGTCCCAGTTGTTCCAGCAGATGCCGCCTTCCTCGGGCGCGCATCGGTCGCTGCCGTACCTGGCCTCGTTGTACGGGACGCGTACCCAGTCGCTGACGTAGCCGTCCAGGTCGTAGCGGCCGGAGGACTGCAGCCGGAAGTAGTCGCGCAGCGAGTTGCCGCCGGTGGAGAAGTAGGACTGCTGGTAGTAGGACCGGTTGAAGTCGGGCCGCCAGAGCGTGTGGTTGTCGTCGGTGCCACGCGGGTCGGGGATCGCGTTGTGGCGGGGGCCGGGCTGCCCGCCGTACTTGATCTGGCCGTCGATCATCGTCTCGTTGTCGACCTGGTCGCCGAACTCGGCGAGGACGACGAAGACCTGGTCCTTGCGTTCCTGGCCGAGTTCGACGTAGCGGTGCCCGACTTTCACCGCGCGGCCGCCGCGCGCCATGGCCGCGGGCCCCTGCGTCACGGCGCCCTCGACGGCCTGCCTGCGCAGCGCGGCCTGCTCGCGCTGCTGCGGGCTGAGCGGCGCGACCTCCCTGCTCGTCTCCTTGGGGCCGGGCGCCTGGGCGGAGGACGCGGACGCCTGGGCGGAGGACGAGGAAGTGGTCGATGTCGCGAAGGAGGGCGGTGTTCCGAACGCGGCGAGCGCCACGAGGGCGACCGCCGCCGCTAAGAAGGAGGTTCGCATGACATGTAACATGTCACACTCTAGCCCTTCCAGTCTCCCCCTGCACCGCCGCGAATTTACGGAAAAACCCCGATTTCACCGGGCTCGCAGCCACCGATCAAGCGCCGCGAAGTCCTCGTCGGCCAGCCCCCGGTACGGCTCGACGCGATGCAGGAGCGCCGGGCCGGCGTGGTGGGTGGCGACCCAGCGGTCCTCGCGTTCGTCCTGGCCGGTGGGCTCCGGCCAGGTCACCACCGGCAGGCGCGGCAGCCCGAGCCTGGGCGCCAGGTCGGTGTTCGCCCGTTCCTCCCAGGTCGTCGCCCAGACCAGCGCGCCGGGCAGGGCCGCCAGCCGGCGTCCCACCTCAGGGGTGGGCGGCGTGGCCGGCGACGCGCCACGGGGGTCCTCGCCGAACGGGAGCAGCGGCCCGTCGACGTCGAGGAAGACCAGCGGGCGTCCTGGCCGGGGAGAGGGTCGCACCGTCATGACGGGACGTCACGCTAGCCCAGATCGTCGCCGCCCGGCTCGTGCCCGATCGGGCGCAGGTGCCTGAGCAGCGCGAACGACACGACGGCGAGGCCGAGGGCGATCGCCGCGCTCAGTCCCGCGACGGTGGCCAGCGAACCGGTGAACGCCGCACGCGCCTGCGCGAGCAGCGGGCCCGCGACGTCCGCGGGCATGGTCGCGGCCGCCGTGACCGCGTCGCTGAGCGAGTCGCCGGCCTGCGGCGAGGTGGTACGGCTCGCGTAGACGGCGGTGCCCACACTGCCGAACAACGCGATGCCGAGCGCCACCCCCAGCTCGCCGCCGGACTCCGCCAGCGCCGACGCCGACCCCGCCTGCCTGGCCGGGGCGGCGCCGACGATGAGGCCGAGCCCGAGCGCGCCCACCGGAGCGGTGCCGAGGAAGCCGATCGTCAGCCCGGCCAGCAGCGTCGCGAACCCGTCGCCCGCGACGACCAGCGCGAACCCAGCCGCCGACCCGGCCAGCCCGAGCCCGACCACACTCGCCGGACGGTAGCGCCTGGCCAGCGCCGGAGCCATCAGCGAGCCGGCGACCAGGGCGGTGGCCGGGATCGCCATCCACAGCCCGGCCGCCATCGGCGTCAGGGACTCGACCAGTTGCAGGTACTGGCCGACGAACAGGTACAGCCCGCCCTGGGTGAGCATGGTGAGCAGCAGCACCGACAGCGCGGCCGTGAACGAGCGCTCGGCGAACAGGCTCAGATCGAGCAGCGGGTGGGTGAGCCGGCGCTGCCGCCGGACGAACGCGATCCCCACCGCCACCCCGGCCGCCAGGACGAGGTAGGCCACCGGCCGCGCCGGGTCCTTGGCGAGTTCCTTCAAGCCGTACACCACGGGCAGCACCGTGGCCAGCGACATGAGCACACTGACGAGATCGATCCTGCCGGGTTCGCGCACCCGCTCCTCCGGCAGCACCGCCCCGACGGCCAGCACCAGCGCCATGACCGGCACGCCCATCAGGAACACCGAGCCCCACCAGAACGTCTCCAGCAGCATGCCGCCGATGACCGGCCCGAGCGCGGCCCCGCCCATGAAGCACGCGGTGAACACGCCGATGGCCATGGCGCGCTGCCTGGCGTCGGTGAACAAAGTGGTCACCAGCGCCAGCGCGGACGGCCCGAGCATGGCCCCGGCCACGCCGAGCAGGACGCGCGCGGCGATCAGCATCTCCGTGGTGACCGAGTACGCGGCCAGGGCCGAGGCCACGCCGAACGCGGCCGAGCCGATCAGCAGCAGCCTGCGCCGGCCGATCCTGTCGCCCAGCGAGCCCATGGTGATCATGAAACCGGCGATCATGAAGCCGTACGCGTCGGTGATCCAGAGCAGTTCGACCGCGCTGGGACGCAGGTCCGCGGCCAGATGGGGAAGCGCGAGCACCAGCACCGTGTTGTCCACGGCGAGCAGCAACGTGGCCAGCGCCAGCACGGACAACCCGAGCCACGCCCGGGCGCCGGCGCGAGGCGGTGAGGTAAGAGTCGACATGGGCACCAGCGTGGAGCGCCGGTGTTCTGGTCTGTTTCGGATCTGTTTAGGGTGGGAGACATGCGCTTCGGCGTTCTTGGGCCGCTCGCGGTGTGGACCGACGACGGGCACGACGTGCGGGTGCCCGAGCTGAAGGTGCGCGTGCTCCTCGCCGGGCTGCTGGCCGCGTCCGGGCAGGTCGTCTCGGCCGGGCGGCTGATCGAGGACCTGTGGGGCGCGCGGTCGCCGGCCCGTCCCACCAGCGCGTTGCGGGCGAAGGTGTCGCAGTTGCGCAGGGCGCTGGAGGACGGCGAGCCCGGCGGCCGCGAGCTGGTCGTCTCCCGCCCGCCCGGCTACACGCTCGACGCCGACACCGACGCGCGCCGCTTCCACGCGCTGACCGATCGGGCGCACCGCGCCCACGACCCGGCGGAACGGGCCGAGCTGCTGGTCGACGCCCTGGCCCTGTGGCGCGGCCCGGCCTTCGCCGACGTGGCGGACGAGCCGTTCGCCCGCGGCGCGGTCACCCGGCTGGAGGAGCAGCGGCTGACCGCGCTGGAGGATCTCGCCTTCGCCCGGCTGGAACTCGGCGAGGACGCCGCGCTGATCGCGGAGCTGAGCGAGCTGGTGGAACGGCACCCGACCAGGGAACGTTTCCACGCCGCGCTGATGCGCGCGCTGTACCGCTGCGGGCGGCAGACCGAGGCGCTGGCGCTGCACCACGGCCTGCGCGAGCGCATGCGCGACGAGCTCGGCCTCACCCCTGGCCCCGAGGTGACCGCGCTGCACCAGGCGATACTCGAACAGCGTCCGGAGCTGCGTGAGGTGCGGGTCACGCCGCCGCCGCGCGCCACCCGCCTGCCCGAGCCGCTCACCGCGCTCATCGGCCGGTCATCCGCCGTCGAGGAGCTCGCGGCGCTGCAGCCGGCGACGCGGCTGCTCACGCTCACCGGGCCCGGCGGGGTGGGCAAGTCCCGTCTGGCGCTGGAGGTGGCCAGGCGGCTCGCCCCCGGCTTCCCCGACGGCGCGCAACTGGTCGATCTGTCCGGCGTGGGCGATTCGCCGTCGGCCGTCACCGACGCCATCGCGGCCGCGCTCCACCTCAGGGACGGCGGCCACCCGGACGACCCGGCCCACCGGCTGGCCGCCCTGCTCGGCCACCGCCGGCTGCTGCTCGTCCTGGACGGCTGCGAGCACGTCGTCGAGCCGGTGGCCAAGCAGGCCGAACTGCTCCTGCGCGGCGGCGCCGAGCTGCGGATCCTGGCCACCAGCAGAGAGCCGCTGGGCATACCGGGCGAGGTGGTGCGCCAGGTTCCGCCGCTCGCGGAGGAGGCGGCGATCCGGCTGTTCACCGAACGGGCCACGGCGGCCGGCGGCGACTTCGCCCCGGAGGCCGGGCAGCGCGAGACGGTCGCGTCGATCTGCCGCCGGCTCGACGGTCTCCCCCTCGCGCTGGAGCTGGCGGCAGCCAGGGCGGCCGCCATGAGCCTGCGTGACATCGCCGACCGGCTCGACGACCGGTTCCGGCTGCTGACGACGGGACGGCGGAGCGGCCCGGAACGGCAGCGGACGCTGCGCTCGGCCCTCGACTGGAGCTGGGGCCTGCTCACCGACGCCGAACGCGTCGTGCTGCGCCGTCTCGCCGTGCAGTCGGGCGGCTGCACGCTCCTGGCCGCTGAGCGGGTGTGCGCCTACCCCGCCCCGCTGCCCGGCGGGCCGCCCGGCGAGGAGACGCTGGTCGGCGCCGCCCACGACACCGACGCCGACCTCGATCCGGCCGACGTCGCCGGCCTGCTGGCCCGCCTGGTGGACCGGTCGCTGGTGGTCAGGCAGGGTGATCGTTACCGGCTGCTGGAGTCGGTGGCCGCCTACGGCCTCGAACGCCTGCGTGAAGCCGGCGAGCACGACCGGATCCTGCGCTGGTACGTCACCTTCTACACCCAGCTCGCCGAATGCGCCGAGTACTACCGGACCGGCCAGGCCCGCCACGGCTGGATCAGAAGGCTCGACGCCGAGACGGCCAACCTGCGCGGAGCGTGGGAGGCGGCGAGGAGACTGGGCGACGCCGGGCTGTCGGCCCGGCTGACCGCAGCGCTGACCTGGTACTGGATCCAGGGCGGACGGCCGATCGAGCTCGGCCCTGGCGGGCCGGGCTGAGCCGGGCTCGCGTCGCCCGAAGTTACCTGCCCGCCACGCATTGACCAGACTTTGAAGTCGATGCATTCTGGCGCTACTGCCTGTCCCCGCCGGGTGCGTTGCCGTGGCGGGGCCGGGTGGCGCTCGAGCCGGCGCTGTGGGGGGCCTGGCTGCTGACGTTCGCACGGTTCACCCTTTTCTTTACCTCGCACCACGATTTCGCCCGCCATTCGGCGCGTTTCCGCCTGCCCTGAATGGCGTGCGCCCGCGATACGGAGGTCACGCACATGCGAGTCGGCGACAGCCTGCCCAACTACCAGTTGCTGTTCGGGGAACTGGACTTCCGGCCCGGAGACGAGGCCAGGACGGTGAACTCGCCGGCGGCGTACCTGGCCGACCTGCTGCGTCTGCTGGACGAGGAGGTGGACGCGGGCGGCGCGCGGCTGCACGAGCGGCGGCCCGACATCAGGGAGATCCCGCTGGACGCCGAGCACACCGCCACCGAGCTGCCCTACCTGGACATCGTGGTGGAGATACTCGAACGGCTGGCGGGGCCCGACCCGTACGAGCGCATGAAGACCATGGCCTTCCCGTTCGACAAGCCCTTCGATCTCGCCTACGAAGAGCTTGGAACGTTCCTGAAGCGGCACGGCATCGGCAGGGAGGAGATCCCGCGGCTGTTCGGGGCGCGCCCGGCCGAGCTGGCGGCGCTGTTCCTGGGCCTGTCCCCCGAGGTGGCAGGCGCGGTGACGACCGCCAGAGCGCAGGAGGCCGCGCTGAAGGCGTCCTTCCAGGTCGGACGGCACGAGCCCGGCGAGGAGCTGGACGTGCTGGCGGACCCGGCGCGGCTGTGCCTGGCGGCCGGGTTGTCGGAGGCCGAGCTGACGGCGGTGCTCGGCGCGGCGTTCGTGCGGCAGGGCGGCCCGGCCGTCACCGTGGCCGGCGGGCGGCTGAGCCTGCCGGCCGGCGCGGAACTGCTCGCCTGGCTGGACCGGGTCAACCGGTTCGTCCGGCTCGCCAGGCGGGCCGGGCTGTCGTTCGCGGACCTGGACCTCGTGCTGAGCACCCTGTGCGGCAACCGGCTCGACGCGGCGGCGCCGGCCGTGCTGGCCGCGGCGGTGCACGTCGGCCGCTCGCTCGGGCTGCCGATGGACGTCACGGTGAGCCTGGCCGCGCCGATGCCGGCCGCGCTGGAGGTCGGCACGTTCGCCGGGGTCACGCTCGCCGACGCCCTCGGGATCGGGGCGGCGGAGCTGGCGCGGCTGCGGGTGCGCTTCGGCGAGGTCGTGCCCGGGGAGCCGGGGACGTCGGCGCTGCATCGGGCGGCGCGGCTGATGAGCGTGCTCGGGCTCACCGCGGACGAGCTGTTCGACCTGCTGCGGCTGCTGGACGGCTCGATCGCGGCGCCCTTCCCGGTGCCGTCGACGCCGGTCCCGATGGGCGACTGCCGGCGGATCCTGGCCGCGCCCGACGTGGCCACCGGGCTGTGGCTGGCCCAGGCGTTGCCGCTGGTGGTGCGGTGGCTGCGCGACGCCGGGCTGTCGATCGCCGACCTGGCCGCGTTCGCCGGCGGCCCCATGCCCAACGCGACGCCGGGTGCGCCGGCCGGGGGCGAGCCGGAGCCGGCCGAGGGTGAGGCGGAGTTAGCCGCCGCCCTGGGCGAGGCGCTGGCGCGGACGGCGGACGGTCCTGACATGTTCGTGTCGGACCGGTTCGGCGAGCGCGCGTCCCGGGCGATCTGGGACGGGCTGGCCGAATCGGGGCCGTACGGCGCGCTGATCGGGATGGCCCGCATCACCCCGGCCGACTTCACCGGGCTCGGCCTGGGCGACCGGCTGGCCGTCAAGATCTTCACCAACCTGGTGCTGCGCGGCAACCTCACGGCGGACGGCGAGCTGGTCGAGGTCCCGTCGGAGACGGCCACGGACTTCGCGCCGCACCGCGACCAGGTGGCCGACCTGTTCGGCCGGCTGGGCGAGGTGTGTTACCCGTCGCACCTGGAGGGGCTGACCGGGCTGACGGTCGCGCAGCGCGCCGAGCTGTACGACAACCTGGTCTACAACGGCTACATCGACGCCGAGGGCGTGGTGCTGAACGCGGCGATCGGCGAGCTCAACGCCGATCTCGGCGACGTCGCCGCCGACGTCGTCGCGCTGATCGAGGCCGCCGCCGACGCCTATCTCAAGGAACCCCTGCCCGTCGAGCTGGACGACGCGCCGGCCGGGCTGCTGGAGAACCTGAGGTACAACGGCTACATCGACGGCGACGGCCACTACCGCGACAAGGACGCGGTCACCGAGCTGGACGTGGCGGACTTCGCGCTGGCCGCCGAGTTCGAGCCGATCAAGGCGGACGTGCTGGCGAGCATGCGGCAGCAGGTCGCCGACCTGTGGGCGCGGGTCTGCGTCTTCCCGCCCGAGGAGTTCGTCGAGATCGCCGAACTGGCCGTGGCGCGGCGGGTCATCGACGGCGGCGGGCTGGAGTGGTCCGACCCGGTCGTCGACGAGCGGCTGCGGGCCGTCGCCGAGGAGCAGCGGCCGTACCGGCTCGACCCGGAGTCGCTGGTCGCGCTCGGGCTGGGGCCGGACGGCGCGCAGGTCGTGCTCGACACCCTGATCCAGGGCGGTGACCTGGACGAGGCGCTGGCCGTGCCGGAGGACCGGCTGCCGTTCTTCGCCGAGCCGAACAGCGTGGTGGAGTTCTACCTGCACGGCGCGGCGGACTACGGCGCGCAGGTCTTCGGCCTGCTGAACGCCGTCGCGACGGCGACCGCGGCCGGGGTCGCGGAGATCGAGGCGACGCTCGCCGCGCGGGCGCAGGCGCGGACGGCCGCGCTGCTGACGGCGGCGCAGGACGCGCTGGGCGTGCCCGCCCCGGTCGTCAGCACGATCTGCGCCGGGGCCGGCGTGGCGCTGACCGGGTTGCTGGAGCCGCCGACCACGGCGTACCGGCGGATCAAGGCGTTCGCCCGGCTCGCCGCGAAGCTGGGCCTGGACGAGCGGCGCGTCGCGCTGGCCTTCCGCGACCTGCGGCTGGCCGCGCGCTACCCCGAGCCGCTGGCGCTGCCGGCCCAGGCCGACGGCATCGACGCGGTGCTGGAGAGCGTGGACGGCGACGTGTACGTGTTCCGCGGCGAGCGCTACTGGCGCTTCCACCAGGGCAGGCTCGCCCACGACGGGCCGCTGTCCGCGCTCGCGCCGGGGCTGACCAGGGTGGAGGCCGCCTTCCGCCACCCGGCGGGAACCGACTGGCTGGTGAGCGGGCCGCGGGCGTACGTGCGCGAGCCCGGCGGCTCCCGGTGGGCGCCCCACGACCAGGTGTGGGGCCGGTTCAGGGACGACTTCGCCGGCGGCGGGAAGATCACCGCCGCGCTGGTGGACGAGGACGGCCGGACGTACCTGTTCTGCGGCGACCAGTACGTGCGTTACTCCACCGGGGACTTCGGCGCGGTGGACGAGGGCTTCCCCCGGCCCGCGGCCGAGTTCGGCGACCCCGGCTTCTACGGCAGGGACGGCGAGTACCACGCCTTCACCGACAAGGCGGGCTTCTGGCGCGGCGGCGCCCAGGACGAGCAGCCCGAGCTCGACGAGACCCCCGGACCCGACGACACGCCCGGCTTCGACGGGCAGGGCTTCGACGGGCTGGTCGACGCCGCGTACGCCGACGACACCGGCGTGTACGTCTTCCGCGGCGACCGCGTCGCCCGCCACACCGCGTCGCTGGAGAACGAGGACGCGCAGGCCGACGACGGCTACCCGCTGACGATCGAGGCGAGGTTCCCCGGCGTGCCCGCGGAGTTCGAGCGCGACCTGGAGGCGGCCGTCGCCGCCGACGGCGTGGTGCACCTGTTCAAGGACGGCCGCACGGTCTCGCTGACCGGTGACACCCGGATCGTGCCGACCGTGCAGCGGTGGGGGAACATGCCCGCCGCGTTCCCCAGCGGCCGGGTCGACGCCGCGTTCGTCGGCCTGGACGGGCGCACGTACCTGTTCAGCGGCGACACCTACCTGCGCTACTCCGGCACCGACTACTCGCGCGTCGACCTCGGCTACCCGCGCCGGATCGCCCCCGACTGGGGCGGGCTGACCGGCGTGAACGCCGCGTTCGTGCTGGACGGCGAGACGTACCTGTTCGGCGGCGGCCGGTTCGTGCGCTACTCCACCGGCGACTACACCGAGCCGGACGCGGGCTATCCGCAGCCGCTGCCCGGCGACTGGTGGAACCTGCCCGACTCGTTCGGCACGGAGGTCGACGCGGTGTTCACCGCCCAGGACGGGCGCACCCACCTGTTCCGCGGCGACAGATACATCGAGTTCGACGCGCGAAGGCGCTGGTGGTCGGCGCCGCGGAAGCTGGCCGAGCACTGGGACAGCGTGCCGTTCGGCTCGGTCGACGCCGCATTCGTGGGCCGCGACGGCCGCACCTACGTCTTCTCCGGCGAGAAGTACATGCGTTACTCCGACGGCGATTACAGCAGGGCCGACGACAGCTACCCGGCGCCGGTGGCCGCCTTCTGGGGCCGCACGCGCAACAACCTGCTGCGTACCGGGCGGGTGGACGCCGCGCTGCACCTGGATGGGCACACCTACCTGTTCTCCGGTGACCAGTTCATCCGCTACACCGGCACCGCGCCCGACCTCGGCTACCCGCGTTCCCTGGCCGACCTGCGCGAGGAGCCCCGGCTCGGCCGGCTGACGGCGGAGCTGGACGCGGTCGACGCGGCCTTCGCCGACCGGGGCAACGTCTACCTGTTCCGCGAGCACACCTGTCACGTGGTGTCCGAGGCGCTGCACCGGACCTACGACGTGCCCGACGTGTCGTGCGCGTTCCTGGAGGACGGGCAGCTCGTCGTCGAGGGGGCGGGCGGCTGGCGGCGTCAGGGTTCGGT
>NZ_JABCPZ010000249.1 GCF_013283785.1 Nonomuraea antri | reverse complement strand
GGTGGTGTCCGTGCAGGACTCGTTGTTGTCCGTGTCGTCCTCGCGGCTCCCCGTGTACACCTTCGCGCAGTTCGGGATCACCGTGCCCGCCGGCAGGTCCGAGCCCGCCGTCAGCACGAACGTCAGCGTCTCGCTCTCGCCCGGCTTCAACGTCCCCAGCGGGCAGGTGATGGTGAGCCCACTGGCCGGGCACTCGGGCGGGAGCTGGGCGATCGAGGTCAGGTTGCCGTTGGTCTCGTCCTGCACGGTGACGTCCACCGCGTCCGACGGCCCGTGGTTGGTCACCACCACGGTGTAGACGATCGAACCGTCGGGCTGGACCTCGGCCGTCCCGCTCTTGTCGATCTCCACGTCGGTCAGCGTCCGCGTCTGGTTGATCGCCTCGGTGGAGACGGTCCCGGTGGACGGCGAGGACGCCTCGGCGCGGTTGCGCACGTTGGTGCCGTCCGACACGTCCGAGTCGACGGTCACCGGGATCCGCACGGTGTACGAGCCGCCCGCCGGGATCGTGATCCCCTCGCAGGTGACCGTCTGGCCGGAGACCGTGCAGCCGTCGGGCGCGGCGCCGGGTTCGAGCTCGGGGTCGAGGGTGTCGGTGACGGTCACGTCCTGGGCGGCGGTGTCGCCGGTGTTCCGCACGACCACCGTGTAGTACGCCTGGTCCCCGATGATCATCGGGTTGGGCGTGCCCCCTCCTTGGAGATCTCCAGCTCGGCGGCGCGCTGCCGGCCCGGCGCGGCGGACGACGGCACCGCCTGGAGAACCAGCCCGGCCGCCGCCAGGGTCAGTCCAGCCCCTCTGATCAGTCTGCTCGCCATCCTGCCTCCTCCCGGCCCTGCCGATGATCACTCGGGGGCCGGGGCGAGGGCCGCGGCGACACGGGGGATGGAAACTGCTTTGCCCAAAAAGCACCGGGCCGCCACCAGTGTCACGAGCAGGCAGGGTAGGCCCGGACCTATGGGGGACTATCCGTTCGGTGACAGGCAGGACTTCGACGACGCCAACCGCGGATTCGTCGGCACCCTGCACGACCCCGTCATCCGCAGCGAGGGAGGCGTGGCGGTCTGGGACTGCGACGCCTACGACTTCATGTCCGACGAATGCCCGGACACCGCCGACCCGAGCCTGTGGCGGCAGGGCCAGCTCGGCGCCAAGCACGGCCTGTTCGAGGTCGCCGACGGCATCTACCAGGTACGCGGGCTGGACCTGTCGAACGTGACGTTCGTCGAGGGCGCGACGGGCGTCATCGTCGTCGACCCGCTGATGACGGTCGAGCCCGCCAGGGCCGCGCTCGACCTCTACCGCAGGTACCGGGGCGAGCGGCAGGTCAGCGCCGTCGTCTACACCGACTCGCACGCCGACCACTTCGGCGGCGTGCGCGGGGTGACCGACGGCGCGGGCATCCCGATCGTCGCCCCGGAGGGCTTCCTCGACCACGCCGTCATCGAGTACGTCTACGCCGGCGCCGCCACCGCCCGCCGTGCCATCTACATGTACGCCCCCGAGCTGGACCGCGGCCCCGCCGGGCAGATCGGCTCAGGTCTGGGCATGACCAGGTCCACCGGGGAGCTGTCGCTGATCGCGCCCACCCTGGCCATCACGCGTACCGGGCAGCGCGAGGTGCTGGACGGCGTCACGTTCGACTTCCAGGTCGCGCTGGGCGGCGGCATGCAGCCGGTCCAGATGAACGCGTTCCTGCCGGAGCGTCGCGCGCTGTACCTGGCGGAGACCGCCGTCCACACCATGCACAACCTGCTGACGCCGCGCGGCGCCCCGGTACGCGACGCCCGCGCGTGGGCCGCGTCGCTCGCGCAGGTGACCGAGCTGTTCGGGGTGGACTCCGACGTGCTGTTCGCCTCGCACCACTGGCCGACGTGGGGCGGCGAGCGGATCAGGGCGTACCTGATCGACCAGCACGACCTGTACGCCTACCTGCACGACCAGACGCTCCGCATGATCAACAAGGGCATGTCGGCGCTGGAGATCGCCGAGGAACTGCGGCTGCCGCCCTCGCTGGAGCAGCGCTGGTACGCCCACGGCTACTACGGCTCGACCGTCCAGAACGTCAAGGCCGTCTACCAGCGTTACCTGGGCTGGTTCGACGGGAACCCGGCCCACCTGTGGGAGTACCCGCCGGTCGAGGCGGCCAGGCGATACGTGGAGTACATGGGCGGGGCGCGCGAGGTCCTGCTGCGGGCGCGCAAGAGCCTGGAGGACGGCGACCTGCGCTGGGTGGCCACCGTGGTCAACCACGTGGTCTTCGCCGACCCGGACAACACCGAGGCCCGCGAGCTGCTGGCCACCGCCTACGAACGGCTGGCGCACGGCGCGGAGAACGGCACCTGGCGCAACTTCTACCTGACCGGCGCCGAGGAGCTGCGCGGCCGGCTCAAACCACCCGTCTCGGACTCGGCCGCGTGCGACATCATGCCCTCGCTCACCGTCGAGCAGCTCTTCGAGATGCTGGCCGTCAAGATCGACGGCCCGCGCGCCTGGCACACCGAGATCGCGATCGACTGGACGTTCACCGACCTGAACGCCTCCTACCGCCTGTGGCTGACCAACGGCGTGCTCTGGCACACCACCTCGCTGGACGGCCGCAGCCCCGACCTGTCGGTGACGCTCACCAAGCCGCAACTGGTCCAGGTGCTGACCAGCGGCAGGCTCGACGGGATCGCGCACGAGGGCGACGCGTCGGCCGTCGCCGGGATCCTGTCCGTGCTGGAGCCCGCCGACCACCAGTTCCCGATCGTCACACCGTGAAGATCTCCGTCACGCCGTGAAACGGACAGGGCGCCCGGTCCAGGACCGGGCGCCCGTCGTCGGTCAGCGGATCAGCAGGGGCCGAGGTCCTTCCACACGCCCCACTCGCCCGTGGTGCCGGGCTCGTTGTTCTGCGTCCACCACTTGGCCTCCCACGTGCGGGACTTGTGCGAGACCTTCTGGCCGCCGTTGTAGACGGCGGTGGCGTTCCACGCGGGGGCGGTGCAGGCGCCGCCGGTCGGCGTGATCGTCGGGGTGGGCTCCGGCGTGACGCCGCCCCTGGCCAGGTCCTGCGCCAGCCCGTACGTCTTGCCGCCGAACGTCAGCGTGTAGTTCGCCTGCCCGGGCGTGGGCAGGTAGTACACGTAGTCCATGGTCACCGACGCGCCCGGGGCGAGCGACTGCCAGCTCGGCAGCTTCACCGAGACCCGGTGGAAGTCGCCCTTGAGCCCGCCCACGTTGCCGGCCGTCGAGTGCTCGCTGCTGATCACCCGCAGGCCGAAGCCCGACTGGTCCTTGGCGTTGTTCGGAGCCGAGGTGGAGTAGTCCCACTGGATCTCGGCGCCGCCCGGGATGGTCATCTGCGACTTGTTCGTGATGACCAGCTTGGGGCTGATCGGGTAGTTGCTGTCGCCGACGGGGAACGCGGTGGACTGGATGGTCACGTCCAGCTTCTCCGCCGGGATGGCGACCTTCGACTTGGCCGCGCCGTACGGCGTCGCCGCCTTGAACTTGTCGTAGAGCAGCGAGGTGAGGGTCTGGCCCATGAAGTACTCGCCCTTGGCCGAGTCCCAGGCGTAGTCACCGGCCAGCTCCCAGATCATGATGCCGCCGATGCCCTGGTTCTTGACGTAGTCGGCCTTGGCGCCGAGCGACTGGTCGTCCTCGGTGGACAGGAACACCTTCTTGCTCGCGTTCCACAGCCACGGGGCGGTCAGGGTGGAGTCGTAGTGGCGGGTGTAGGTGCCGGTGAGCTTGTCCTCGGGGTCGGTGGCCGGGTTGAGCCCGTACTGCGGCCCGTAGGAGCCGGCGATGCCCTTGGCCAGGTTCATGGCGTGCCACATCGGGTTGGACCCGGCGCCGACCTCCTTGCCGTTCTCCACGTCGTGCCACAGGTTGTCGATGCCGCGCGCGCCGTCGCCGCAGCTCGTCAGGCCCTGCGCGCAGTTGCCGCTCTGGCCGATCGAGGTGCCCCACAGGCCGTTCGTGCCGCCGTTGACGTTCTTCCAGCCACGGGTGTAGTACGGCACGCCGATGTTGATCCGGCCGGACTGCATGGCGCCGCGGAAGTAGTGGTAGGCCCAGTCGGTGTTGAGGTAGCCGAGGCCGCCGTACTGCGAGGTGGTGTAGACGCCCCACTTGGCCAGCTCGGCGTCCTTGCCGTCGTCGAACAGCGCGGCGTTCGGGCCGACGAACTCGTTCCAGGCGCCGTGCAGGTCGTACGACATGATGTTCACGTAGTCCAGGTACTGCGCCACCTGGAACGTCTCCATGCCGCGCAGCAGGTAGCCCGAGGCGGGCGCGGCCACGGTCAGCATGTAGTACTTGCTGTCGGCGGCGGCCGCGGTGTCGAGCTTCTCGCGCAGCGTCTTCATCAGCGCCGCGTAGCCCTTCATCAGGTTCCCGCGCCTGGCGTTGGCGATGCTCCAGTCGAGCGGGTTGCCCGCGTCCTTCATCGAGGTCGGGTACTCGTAGTCGATGTCGACGCCGTTGAAGCCGTACGTGCGCAGGAACGCGACGACGGAGTCGGCGAAGGTGTTGATGCCGGCCTGGTTGACCGAGCCGTCGGCGTTGGTGGTCATCGAGTAGAAGCCGCCGGAGTTGACCCGGTTGCCGCTGGCGTCGAAGTAGCCGCCGGTCTCGGCCCAGCCGCCGACCGAGATCAGGGTCTTGGTGTTCGGGTTCTGCTTCTTGTACTTGTTCAGCAGGTTGAAGTGGCCCTTGTAGGCGTAGGCCGGGTCCATCTCGGCGCCGGCGACGCCCGGCCACTCCAGCGCGGTTGCCGACGAGTCGACGCCGATCTTGTTGGCCGAGTTGACGTGCGCGAACGCGTAGTTGATGTGGGTGACCTTGCCCCACGGGATGTTGTTGGCCAGGTAGGCGGGCTGGCCGTTCTTGCCGGTGCGCCAGCTGGTGAAGTAGCCGATGATCCGGCGGGGGTGGTCGGCCCCCATCTTCTCGCGGCCGTCCTCGTCGTAGGCCAGGCAGTACGGGACGTCCACGTTCGGGGTCTGGTAGAGGCCGTCGGGCCGGCAGGCCGCGTTGTCTGCGGCGGCGGTGGCCGTCCCGGTCAGGGCTCCGGCGCCGGCCATGAGGGCGAGCGCGGCACCGCCGGCGGCGAGTGCGGCACGTAAGCGTGAAGGCATGGGAAGGCCACCTCCGATAGGCGACAAGAAACGGTCGTTGCTCCCCGCCCCCGGGGGTTGAACGTGAAACTAAACGCTGTGACCAGGGCGGTCAATGACTTCTTTTAAGAAACTTTCCTAAAAGTTCATGGGCTCCCGCAGCTTCCAGGGAAGCCTACCCACTGTAGTTGCCCTGTCACGCTCGGCCGCCGGGAGTGGATCACCGCTGAAGAACCGGGACTTCCTGCTGTTCTGGGCAGGACAGAGCGTGAGCGACCTGGGCGCCTCGATCATGGTGTTCGCGCTGCCGCTGGTGGCCGTGACCACACTCGGCGCCTCGACGCTGGAGGTCGGCGCGCTCACCGCGGCCGGCACGGCGGCCTGGCTGGTCATGACGCTGCCCGCGGGCACGCTGGTGGACCGCGTGGCCAAGCGCCGCCTGCTGATCTGCTGCGGGCTGACCCGCTCGGCCGCGGTCATCAGCGTGCCGCTCGCCGCCACGCTCGGCCACCTCACCATCGCCCACCTGTACGTCATCGCACTCGTCGTCGGCACGATCACCGTCGTCTTCGAGGTCGCCTGCCAGAGCTACCTGCCCGCCCTGCTCACCGGCGACCGGCTGACCGGCGGCAACGGCGGCATCGCGGCCAGCAACGCGGTGGCCGCCGTACTCGGGCCGTCGGCGGGCGGCGGCCTGATGGCGCTGTTCAGGAACGCGCCCGCGCTGCTCGTGGTGGACTGCGTGACGTCGCTGGCCGGGGCGCTCTCCCTGCTCCCGATCCGCACGCCCGAGCCCAGGCCGGCCCGCGACCCGGCGCGCAGCCTGCGCGCGGAGACCGCGGAGGGCATCACGTTCGTGCTGCGCCAGCCGGTGCTGCGGCGGATCGTGGCCTGCAGCGCGGTCAGCAACGCCGGCGACACCGTGGTCATCACGCTGGTCGTCGTCTTCCTGCTGCAGGAACTCGGCGCCGGGCCGCCCACGGTCGGCCTGGTCATGGGGGCGAGCAGCGTCGGCGGCGTGATCGGCGGGCTGCTGGCCACCCCGCTGGCCCGCCGGCTCGGCTCGGCCAGGGCGCTGTGGTCGGTCAAGCTCTGCGCGGGCGCGTTCACCCTGCTCATCCCGTTCGGCCGGCCCGGCTGGGGGATCGCGGCGGTGGCCACGGGGCTGTTCGCGCTGCGGCTGTCCACGGTCGCCTACAACGTCCTGCAGGTGACCTACCGCCAGTCGATCTGCCCGGCCGAACTGCTCGGCCGGATGAACGCCACCGTGCGCTGGATGATCCGCGGCGCGATCCCGGTCAGCGGGCTGCTGGCCGGGGTGCTGGGCACCTGGCTCGGCCTGCGCGCCACCCTGGCCGTGGCCGTGGTCGGCTCCTGGCTGTCGGTGTCGTGGATCGTGTTCTCGCCGCTGCGCGGGCACCGCGACTTTCCGCGCGATTCTCCGGCCTGACCCCCGCGATCGCCTTCCAGCCGTTCATACCACTGTTTCATAACATCAAATTATGTGCCGTGGCGGACGCTTTCCGATGGAACGGTTCATTGCAGCGGAAGCGCGGCCCGCGGCCTTTCTCCAGGGCCGTGTTTTCCACCCGCCGCCCAGCTCCATGCCGATTTCGGCGGGAAAATCAATGGCTTGTCGGCAGGCCGATCGCGTGTCACCTTTCCTCTAATGCTGGGCCGGACGAGGGGTTCTCGGCCCAGGTCTTCACGGGGAAGGTTCGAGCAGTGCTCACCAAACATTCATTTCGTCGTGCGCGTTTTCGTGTGCAGTTATTAGTCGCCGTTCTCATGGCGTCGTACCTGGCGCCGATGGACGCGGCGGTCGCGCAGGCCGACCCGCCGCCGGTGCCCGGGATCCAGCAGGGCGGCGCGCCACCGGCGCGGCCGATGCCCGCCGGGGTCCGGCCGGACGCCGCGCTCAGGCCCGACCAGCGCCCGCCCGTGGTGCCGCCCGGCGCCAAGGCCGACGGCAAGCCGGTCAAGGCGGACAAGAACCGCTGGTCGGCGCTGGCCGGTCAGGCCGGCTCCGGCAAGGCGGCACGCACCGCCGCGTCCGCCGACGGCTTCGCCGATCTGTCGCTGCGGCCCGGGTTCGTGCTCGGCGACACCTCGCTGGTGCTGTACTTCGGCGCGGGCCAGGCGGATCCGGCCTGGACCCACGCCCGGGTGCGGCTGTACGAGAAGGACTCGCCGAGCGAGCAGGCCTCGACGCTGGTCCCCCGCTCCGAGCTGGAGCAGGACAAGCTCGCGTGCGGCGGTGGCGGCGAGTTCTGCCGCTCCTTCGGCACCGAGGACGGCTGGGTGCTGGACACCGGCAAGGAGTACTTCGTCACCGCCGCCGCCGTCTACGGCGACGGCCACGAGGTGGTGTCGGGACCGTCGGACCCGTCCGGCCCGCGGGAGACGATCGACCCGCCGCCGGTGCCGAACGAGCAGGCCATGGGCTGCGGGTGCGGCAACGCGCTGGCGCTGACCACGGCCGGGCAGGCGCAGCGCGGGCTCGGCGTGAACACCGGCACGGGCGCGTACGTGCGCACCGAGCAGGACTTCACGATGGCCTCCTTCGGCCCGCAGTTCACCTCCACCCGCACCTACTCCTCGATGAACCGGGGGCAGAGCCTGTTCGGGCTGGGCTGGGCCTGGTCGTACGACATGCGTGTCACCGAGCAGGACGGCGTGGCGATCGTCCGCGCCGAGGACGGCGCGCAGGCCCGCTACACCGCCCAGGACGGCGGCGCGTACAAGCGCCCGCCCGGCGTGCGCAGCACCCTGCGCAAGACCGAGACCGGCTGGGAGCTGAAGACCCCGCGCCAGGTGCGCTACCTGTTCGACGCCCAGGGCCGGCTCACCGGCGTGCGCAACGCCCGCGACGTCGGCACCACGCTGGCCTACGAGCCGCTGGGCGTGAACATCACCGACGCCTCCGGCCGCACCGCGAAGGTGCGCATCGAGGGCGGCCTGATCCGCGAGATCAGCCTGCCCGACGGCCGCAACGTCAACTACTTCTACACCGGCAACCTGCTGACCAAGGCGCTGGACGCCCGCGGCTTCGCCTGGACCTACACCTACCACGCCAACGGCCTGATGGCGCAGGTGAGCGACCCGCACCGGGTGGCGATCGTCACCAACACCTACCGCGAGGACGGGCGCGTCACCGAGCAGCGCGACGGCTTGGGCAAGAAGACCACGTTCGAGTGGGACGCGGCCGAGCAGGAGGCCAAGACCACCGACGCGGACGGCGTGGCGGTCTATGACGGCTACCGGGGCAACACGCTGGTGTACTCCCAGCTCAACGGCGACGCCGACAACCACCGCTACGACAAGGACCTCAACAGGAACCTGGTCGTCAACGGCAACCAGCACCAGCACGAGGCGACGTTCGACGCCAACGGCAACCGGGTCCAGACCAACGCGCCCCAGCCGCTGAAGTTCTCGTCGAAGACCAAGTTCGACGCCAACAACAACCCGACCGAGCACACCGACGCCAACGGCCAGGTGTGGAAGGACACCTACAACGAGTTCAACGAGCTCGTCCGCAGCGAGGACCCCAACGGCAACGCCGTCACCTACGAGTACGACTCCCGCGGCCTGCGCGTCTCCTCCACCGACCAGCGCGGCAAGGTGACCCGCTTCGAGCACTACCCGGCGGGCGGGCCGAACGCGGGCCTGCTCAAGTCGGTGGTCTCGCCGATGGGCCGGCGCAGCGAGCTCGGCTACGACCTCACCGGCCGCAGCATCACCTCGATCGACCCGCGCGGCCTCGTAGCGGGCGGCAACCGCGCCGCCTACACCACCAAGTATGCCTACGACGCCCAGGACCGGCTGCTCAGCACGTTGGAGCCGGGCAAGGTCGGCGCGTGGCGCAGCGGCTACGACGAGACCGGCCGGCTGGTGCGCCGCCAGACCCCCACCGGGCAGACCACCAACTTCTTCTACCTCGCCAACGGCCTGCTGCAGAAGGTCGACGACGAGCGGCGCACCAACGTCTTCACCTACACCGAGGCCGGCCGCCAGGCCACCTCGCAAGCGCTGCTGCGCACCCGGACGCCGATCGTCACCAGCTACACCTACGATGCCAAGGGCCTGCTGAAGACCGTCGTGTCGCCGCGCGGCCACGAGCCGGGCGCGAACAAGGCCGACTTCACCACCACCTACTTCTACGACCACAACGACAACCCGATCCGGGTGCGCCGCCCCTACCCCGGTGGCGGCCACGTGGACCGGGACATCAAGGTCGACCCGCTCGACCGCACCACCAGCTCGGTCGACCCGCTGGGCAAGTCCGCCACCTTCGGCCGTGACAACAACGGCCAGGTCACGGACACGACCGACGCGCTGGGCCGCAAGACGAGCATGGGCTACGACCCGGCGGGCCGGCAGACCGAGATCACCGACTCGGGCGGCAACACCACCAAGACCGAGTACGACAAGGCCGGCAACCGGATCAAGGAGGTCAGCGCCACCGGCGGCGTGACCACCTGGAAGTACGACGACGACGGCTTCATGGTCGCCGTCACCGAGCCGCGCGGCAACGTCGAGGGCGCCGACCCGGCCAAGTACACCACCCGCTACGAGTACGACCAGGCGGGCAACCGGACCAAGACGATCGACCCGCTGGGCAACACCACCACCGTCACCTACGACGCGATCAGCCGGGCCGTCGCGACCACCGACGCCAAGGGACGCGCCACCCACAGGACGTACCGCGAGGACGACCTGCCGGCGACCGTGCACACGCCGGAGACGCCGTACAACCCGAACGACCCGCAGGCCCGCTCGACCGTCTACACCTACAGCGTCGACGGGATGCTGGAGTCGGTGCGCGACCCGCTGGGCCGCTACACCCGCATGGCCTACGACGACGCGGGACGGCTGATCACCAAGGCCGACCCGCTGGCCCGCCGCGTCGAGATCACCTACGACGCGGAGAACAACCCGCTCGCCGCCATCACGATCAACGGCCCCGAGTGGGTGTCTCCGGAGGAGCGCGCCAAGCGCACCATCACCAGCACCTACGACATCCTGAACCGCCGGACCAGGACCGCGCTCGGCTCGCTGGGCCCGGCCTACACCTTCGCCTACGACGCCAAGGACCGCACCACGGCCTACGGCGACCCGACCGGCGTGCGCGAGGTCGCCTACGACGACGAGGACCAGATCCAGACCGTCACCCGCAAGAGCGCGGGCCAGGACGACCAGAAGTTCTCCTACGGCTACGACGACCGCGGCAACGTCACCTCCCGCACCTACCCCGACGGCACCAAGGTCACCTTGGGCTACGACGCCGACAGCCGGCTCACCTCCCAGAGCGTGACGGGCGGCGTCGCCGGCGGGACCAGCACGTGGGAGTTCGGCTACGACGCGGCCGGCCGCCGTACCAGCACGACCCTGCCCACCGGCGGGCTGACCGAGAAGCGCGTCTACGACGAGGCCGGCCGGCTGACCGGGATCAGCGCCGGGAGCGTCTCGGCGTTCGAGCTGACGCTGGACGAGGTCGGCAACCCGACCAAGGCGGTCACGACCCGCGGCGAGCGCACCGAGTCGGTGGCCTACGCCTACGACAACGTGGACCGGGTCACCTCGGCCTGCTACTCCGCGACGTCCTGCGCGACGGGCTCGCAGCTGGCCGGGCGCATCGACTACACCTACGACCTGGTGGGCAACCGCCTCACCCAGAAGCGGACCGGCACCGCGGGCAACGACACCACGACCTACGCCTACGACGCCGCCGACCAGCTCGTCAAGGAGACCGTCGCCAAGCCGGGCAGCGTGGTGGCGAAGGACTTCGCCTACGACGTCAACGGCAACCAGATCCGGGCCGGGGCCGACCGGTTCGAGTACAACCTGGACAACAGCCTGGCCAAGGCGACCGTCAACGGCCGGGCCACGTCCTTCACCTACGACGCCGACGGGCTGCGGCTGAGCGCGTCGGGTCCGGGCGGCACGCAGCGCTGGGCCTGGGACGTCAACGGCACCCTGCCGCAGATCGCGCTGGACACCACCACGGACTCCGCCGGCGCGCTGGTGGACAGCCGCGGCTTCACCTACGGCCCGGACGACGAGCCGCTGGCCCTGCTGACCGGGGGCGGCGCGCACGCCTACACCCACGACTGGCTGGGCGGCGTGGCCAACATGCTCTCACCGACCGGCCAGGTCGAGGCGGGCTACGACTACGACCCGTTCGGCAACCCGCGCACCGGCACCACCCTGGCCACCGCGCCCGCGCCGGCCGCAGGATCGGCCACCGCCGCCGGGACGGCCGGCGAGGAGTCGGGCTCGACGGTCTCGGGCTCGGCCGGCCCGACCAACCCGCTGCGGTTCGCCGGCGCCTACCAGGACGACACCACCGGCACCGGCAACTACTACCTGCGCGAACGCAACTACAACCCGGGCACGGGCCGCTTCACCAGCACCGACCCGATGCCCACGGGCGAGAGCGCGACGTCGGCCTACACCTACGCGAGCAACAACCCGCTGGTGTTCACCGACCCCACCGGGATGCGGCCGGACAACGGCCCCACCACCGGCGCCACGACGACGGCCCCCGACCAGGAGGTGCCGGGCGGTCCGAGCGCCGAGGACGTGGCCAAGGCCCAGCAGCTGCAGAGCAAGAGCGTGCTGGACGTGATCCTGGAGGCCGGCGGTCAGATCCTCATGGAGGTCCTGGGGATCAACGACATCATCAACTGCCTGCAGGGTGACCTGGGCGCCTGTGTGTCGGCGGTGGTCGGCTCGCTGCCCTGGGGCAAGATCTTCAAGGCCCCGAAGATCATCGGCGCCATCTGGCGGGCGGGCAAGGCCGTCATCACCTTCTTCCAGGAGCTGAAGTGGGCCAAGGCCATCCTGCGCGGCGCCGAACGCGCCGCTGAGGCGGCCAAGGCGGCGGCCGCCAGAGCCGCCAAGGCCGCCGCCGACAAGGCCGCGGCGGCCAAGGCGGCGGCGGAGGCCGAGGCCAAACGCCTGGCAGCCGAGGCCCGCGAACGGGCCAGGGCACTGGCGGCCAAGGCCAAGGCCAAGACCAAGGCGAACAAGGGCGACACCAAGGCGGAGGTGCCCAACTCGCGGCGTGCCCCCGAGGGCGACTCCTGCCCGATCCGCGGCAGGAACAGCTTCGTCGCGGGCACCCTCGTCCTGCTCGCCGACGGCACCGCCAAGCCCATCGAACAGGTGAAGCTCGGCGATCAAGTGCTCGCCGCCGACCCCGAGACCGGGGAGACCAGCGTCAAGCCGGTGGTGACGGAGATCATCGGCGAGGGCGACAAGAAGCTCGTGCGGGTGACGGCCGGCGACGGCGACATCGTCGCCACCGACGGCCACCCGTTCTGGGTGCAGAGCGAATACGCCTGGCTGAAGGCGGGCGACCTCGAACCCGGCATGTGGCTGCGCACCAGCGCGGGCACGTACGTCCAGATCACCGCGGTCGCCAGGTGGACGGCCAGGGAACGCGTCTACAACCTCACCGTCGCGGACGTCAACACCTACCACGTCTTCGCGGGCGACCAGGCGATCCTCGTCCACAACGCGCGGATCCCGGCCGGCAGTCTTGGCGTGGTCTACCTGCGGACGGACACGGTGACCGGCCAGGAGTACGTCGGGCAGGCCGGAAGCTGGTCGCGTTATCTCAAGCGGCAGAAGGAGCACGCGAAGAAGCACCCGGCCGCGAAGTTCACCTTCGAGGTGCTCGGCCGGGCCACCTACGGCACCGATCTCGACGTGCTCGAAGAGAGCTGGATCAGGGCCGGCGGTGGGCCGCAGCGCATCGCGGGCAGTGTTCTGGGCAACGATCGGTACCAGATGAACGACACCGCCTACAAGGCGGCCGGAGGTGACGTGTGCTGACACGGGAGGGGGACGTCCTGCTCGTCCCTGCGGAGAAGGGGCGGCTGGTCGTCGGCCAGGCCGTCCGGGTGATGGGCACCTCGTTCCTGCTCGCCACCTTCTCCGCGATCTCCGACGAGGAGGCCGCGCCCGACCCGGGCGAGCTCGACCTGAGCGAGCCGGTGTTCCTGGCCGAGACCGTCGACCAGAGCGTCGAATCCGGGCGGTGGAAGGTCATCGGGAACCGGCGGCCGGACCCCGGGCTGCCGATCCCGGTCTTCAAGGTCCAGGTCGGCCTGGGGGGTGACTACCACCTCCAGGACCACCGGGGCGAGATCGGCAGGAAGGCCACGGCCGAGGAGGCGCGGCGGCTGCGGGCGCCGCGGTCGTACTCGCCAGCCCTGGTCGAGCAGGCCCTGCGGGCTCATCAGGGACACGACGACTGGCTCGACGTGTTCGACGACATGCGCGCCGACCCCGAAAGGCACGTCGGCGACATCTTCTGATCCGGCCCGATGAAACGGCACCGGCGGATCGGCGGCTCTCCCGCCGCCCGATCTGCCGGTGCCTCGTTTTCCGGAACCCGGGAATCTAAGATCGGCTCGTGGCTTCAGACCCGGAGACGCCGAATCTGGCCCGCATGTACGACTACATGCTCGGCGGCAAGGACAACTACGCCGTCGACCGCCAGGCCATCGACCAGCTCACCGCGCACATCCCGGCGGCCGTGCCGCTGGCCAGGGCCAACCGCGCCTTCCTGCAGCGGGCCGTACGCCACCTGGCGGACGCCGGCGTCAGGCAGTTCCTCGACCTGGGCAGCGGGCTGCCCACCCAGGGCAACGTGCACGAGATCGCCCGCGAGGCGTGCCCCGACGCCAAGGTCGTCTACGTCGACCACGACCCGGTCGTCGCCGCCCACGCCAGGGCGCTGCTGGAGGAGGAGGGGCGGGTCGCCTTCGTCGAGGCCGACCTGCTGCGCCCGGCCGACGTGCTGGCCGAGGTCGACGGCTTCCTCGACCTGGACGAGCCGGTGGCGGTGCTGCTGGTGTCGATCCTGCACTTCGTCCAGGAGGATCCGGGGCCGATGGTGAAGGTCCTGCGCGAGGCCGTCGCGCCGGGCAGCCACCTGGTGCTCACCCACGCGGTCTCCGGGCTGACCGGGGACGACCGCGAGGAGGCCGCCAAGGACGTCTACCGCGGCTCGTCCACCGGCGGGGCCACCGGGCGCACGCTCACCGAGATCACCGCGTTCTTCGGCGACTTCGAGCCGGTCGAACCTGGGCTGGTGCCGGTCGGGCAGTGGCGTCCGGACACCCCGGTGCTCGTCGGCGACGGCTCGCTGCCCGACTACCTGTACGCGGGGGCCGCGCGGAAGCCTTAGTGCTTTTGCGGGTGTTTGCCGGGCTCTAGGCTGTGCGCGTGGAGATCCGGGTGCTGGGACCGCTGGAGGTCGTGGAGTCGGGAGAGCTCCGCGTTCTCGGCTCGCCCAAGCAGCGGACCCTGCTGTGCCTGCTGGTGCTGGCCGAGCGGCGACCCGTGTCTCCCGCCGTGCTGATCGACCGGCTGTGGGGGGACGACGCGCCGCCGGAGGCGCTGGTGTCCGTCCAGGCGTACGTGTCGAACCTGAGGCGCGCGCTGGAGCCCGAGCGCCGGCCGCGCGCGCCGAGCCGGCTGCTGACCCGCGGCCCGGCCGGGTACCGGCTCGACGTGGACCCCTCCGTCGTGGACGCCACCCGCTTCACCGGGCTCGTGTCGCTGGCCGAGCAGGCGCTGGGCGGCGGCGACCCGGCCGCGGCCGAGCGCGCGGCGAGCCAGGCGCTGGCGTTGTGGCGGGGCGAGCCGTACGCGGAGCTGTCCGGCCAGGAGTACGCGATCGCCGCCCAGGCGCGGCTCGCCGAGGCCAGGGAGCGGGCCCGCGAGATCCTCATCACCGCGGCCATGGAACAGGGGCGGCACGCCGAGGTGCTGGGCGATCTCGAGGCGCTGACCCGCGAGCACCCGCTGCGCGAACGGCTGTGGGCGCTGCGCGCGCTGGCGCTGTACCGGTGCGGACGTCAGGGGGAGTCGCTGGACGCGCTGCGCACCGCGCGCCGCATCCTGGCCGAGGAGCTGGGCATCGATCCCGGCGAGGACCTCAGGGCCCTGGAACGCGACATCCTCGCCCAGTCACCGACCCTGCGCCCACCACGCCCCGATGCGCCCACCCA
>NZ_JABCPZ010000248.1 GCF_013283785.1 Nonomuraea antri | reverse complement strand
CGCTCGGCCGCCACCACCCCGCCCAGCTCGGCGACGACTCCGAAGAGCGGGCGTCCGAACACGGCTGCGGCCATCGCCAGTCCGAAGACGGCGACGTAGCGGTCGAGCAGGCTCATCGGCGCCCTTCCACGCGCCTTGATGAATCCCCGCACCTCCCGAATGTCACCCGACCCAACGGCCCCGGACCCGGCAGCCGCGGACCCGGCAGCCCCGGACCCGGCAGCCCCGGACCCGGCAGCTCCGCGCCCGGCAGCCCCAAGCCCGGCAGCCCCAAGCCCGGCGGCCCCGAGTCCGCTGCCTTCGGGTCCATCGGTACCGGGGCTGTCGGCCTCGGGTCCGCCGCCTTCGGGTCCGTCGGTTCTGGGCCTGTCGGTTTCGGGTTCGCTGGCGGTGGGTCCGTCGGTTTCGGGTTCGCTGGATTCGTGCCCGCCGGCTCCGGGGGCGGGTGCCGCAGGTGCGGCGGGCTGTTCGCCTGCGCCATGCGCGCTGGGTTCTCGGTGGGAGTACTCGTTCGCTTCGGCGTCGCTCGCGTCCGGCCCTCGGCTCATGCGGCCGCTCCCTGGGGGGAGACCTGGCGGGCGTGGGTGGCCAGGCCCTGGTCGTGGGTGGCCATGATGACGGTGCCGCCCTCGTCCGCGTACGTGGCCAGCAACTCCGCCAGCCTCTCGCGGAAACCGGCGTCCAGGCCGCGTTCGGGCTCGTCGAGCAGCAGCAGGCGGCTCGGCCGGAGCAGCGTCGCGGCCAGGGACAGCCGTTGACGTTGACCGGTCGAGAGGTTCATCGGCGGCGCGTCGGCGCGTTCGACCAGCGCGAACACCTCGAGCGCGGTCTCCACGGACAGGCGCGGAGCGGCGTGTACGGCGGTCATCAGCTCCAGGTGCTCGCGTGCCGTGAGCCCGGGATACCAGGCCGGCTCGTCGCCGAGCAGTGCCACCCGCTGCCAGAACGAGGCGTCGTCGGCGGGCGGCTCGCCGAAGACGTGCACCCGGCCCGAGGTGATCGGCAGCAGCCCGGCCAGGCAGCGCAGCAGAGTGGACTTGCCCGAACCGTTCTCGCCCACCACCGCGACGATCTCGCCGGGGGACACGGTCAGCCGGAACCCGCGGAGCACGGGGTTGCCGCCCAGCTCGATGGTGAGGTCGTCGATGTCGACGATGCGCTCGTACACCGTTCGAGCCTAGCTATTGAGCCTGCCGATCGCGCGGGAGTCCCGACGGCGCCGGGGATTCTGTCGGTGGCGCTCGCTACGTTCGTCTCCGAACACTTGTGCGACTGGAGGGTAGCGTGATTGCTTCTGAGCGATTCGAGCGTGCCGCCGTGCTGGGGGTCGCTGTGGCGGAGGAGGCCCGGCGGTTGCTGAGGTCTCATGCGGGCCCGACACTGCCGGGGGAGGACGGCACGGTGCTGGTCGACGTCCCGTATCCCGACGCGGCGGTGGTGACGGCGCTGCTCGACCTGGCGGCCGAGTGTTTCGGCGAACGCGGCGACTCGGTGGAGGAGACGCGCCAGGCGGCGCTGGAGACGTTGTTACAGCTTGTGGACTTCGATGGGGAGTCCCAGTTGAACGGTCACCACGGAGCCTGAACCCGCCGCATTGGGGTGGCGGCCGTACCGGATGCGGGACGCCGGACGTCTGCCTGCCTGCGGGCGCTGTGTCGCTTGCTGCGGTGGCTGTGCAGGTTGCTGTGGTGATTGTGGTGGTCGCCGTGGCGGGTGTGTGGGGCGCCGCGGTGGCTGAACGTGCCACCGCGGCGGTTGAGCGGCCGGCCCCGCTGGTGCTGCGTGTTCCCGTATGGGGAGGCCGGCCCGGCGCCGGAGGGTGTGGGTCGGTGGAGAGGTCCGGCGCCGGGACGGAGGGGCAGTGGCCAGCGGGGAGGTCGTAGCGGACGGAGGGTCAGTGCGGGAGGTCCTGGCGGACGGTGGTCAGCGCAGGACGTTGTAGAGGGCGGTGGTGAGGGAGGCCTTGGCGTCGTCCTGGTCGATGGACCACATCATGGACCCGCCCAGCCCCTTCAGCCGGATGTAGGCCGCCTTCTGCATCAGCACCGCCGGGTCGTCGTACGACCAGAACTCGTTGCCGTCGTACAGCCACATCGTTCCGGTGCGGAAGTCGCGGTAGCGCTTGCCGGGCTTGGTGACCAGGTCCTTGTAGTCCTCGGTGCCCGCGCCCCACTTGCCCGGTGCGGGGCCGTCGGCGGGCTTGTAGAGGCCGTCGCCGCCGCCCTTCACGCCGGTCCAGCCCTGTCCGTACGCGGGCACGCCCACGACGATCTTGCGGGCGGGCGCGCCGCGCGACAGGTAGTCGCGGACGGTCTGGTCGACGCTGTAGCGAACCGGGTTCGGGTCCCGGCGGTCCGTCAGCAGGTTGCCGTTGTGGCCGGTCTGGAGCTCCCAGGAGCCGCGCAGGTCGTACCCCTGGATGGTGGCGAAGTCGAGCGCGCGGAAGACGCGGCGCACCTCGAAGCCGGCGTCGATCTTGGCGGTGGCGGCGGGCAGGAAGGCCGACAGCAGGGAACCGGAGGCGTAGGAGCGCATCTGCGCGCGCAGTTCCTCGACGAACAGCGTGAAGTTCCGCTTGTCCTCGGGCCTGAACACGTTGTCCGGGTGGCCGGAGGAGCCCGGCCACTCCCAGTCGAGGTCGATGCCGTCGAAGACCCCTGCGGCCGCGCCCGGCTCCAGCCCGGGCAGGTTGCCGCGCAGCCACAGGTCGACGCACGACTGCGCGAGCTTGGTACGGCCCTCGGGGGTGAGCACGGCGTCGGAGAACCAGCGCGAGCCGGTCCAGCCGCCCAGCGAGATCAGCGTCTTGAGGTGCGGGTGCTTGGCCTTGAGCTTGAGCAACTGGTTGAGGTTGCCGTTGAGCGCCTGACCGGGGGCGTCGGCGACGCCGTCCACGCTCTGCTCGGCCGGCACCGGACGCTGCCAGTCCGCCCACGGGTCGGACGAGTAGCAGGTGCCTTCGGCGTTCACGAAGCCGAACGCGTAGTTCAGGTGGGTGAGTTTGGCGGCGGCGCCCGTCACGTCGATGTCCTTGACGTGGTAGTTGCGCCCGTAGACACCCCACTGGATGAAGTAGGCGACCCGTTTGTACTTGGTGTGCGCTTCGGCGGGCACGGAGACCGCCGTGATGCCGAGTAAGAGCGACAGTGCGAAGAGGATCTTCTTCTTCACCGAGTGTCTCCTGGGGGGCGAACTTATAAGAAACTTTCCTATAAGTTGACGCGATCGTAGGGCTGCGGCCCATGGCCGTCAACGATCCGGCGACCGGTCCCCTCTGTGAGGTTCCTGTCTGTGAGTTCCTGTGCGGCAGGTCCCCTTCGGGAGGTCCCCTTCGGGAGGTCCCCCGGGAGGTTCAGGTTCCTGCCCGCGAGGTTCGTTCGGGAGATCGTCTGGAGTGACCGTCCAGGAGGTCCCCTCCGCGAGGTCCGTCGGGTGACCCTCCGTGAGGCCCGTTCGGGAGGTCACGCCGGGGGTCCGTTCGGGGGGCCTCCGTGAGGTCCGTGGGTCCGTTCGGGGGCCTCGGTGAGGTCCATGGGGTCCGTTCGAGGGGTTCCTCCGGAGGTCCGGTTCGTGGGTCCGTTGAGGGTCCGTCGGGGAGGTGCCTCCGCGAGGTTCGTCCAGGGGGTCTGTTCGGATGACTGTTCTGGAGGTGTCTCTCCGGGGAGGTTTGTTTGGGAGGTCGTTCGGGGTGGACGTCCAGGAGGTCGTCCGGGGAGTGCGCGGGCTTTCGGGTGTCCCGCCGATCTGAGCACCCTCGTGACACCGGCAAACTGGAAGACGTGCCATCCACCCTGCCTGACGGCGATCCCGTACCCACCTCCGGCGAGCTGCCCGCGAGCGCGCTGAGCCGGCTAGGAGAGCGTCCGTTCGGGTTCTACGTGCACGTGCCGTTCTGCGTGACCCGCTGCGGCTACTGCGACTTCAACACCTACACCGCCGCCGAGCTGGGCCCAGGCGCCTCGCATCGCGACTACGCCGACACCGTCGTGGCCGAGATCAGGCTCGCCCGCCGCGTCCTCGGCGCGGCCGAGCTGCCGGTGGAGACGGTGTTCTTCGGCGGTGGCACGCCCACCCTGCTGCCCGCCGCCGACCTGGGCAGGATTCTGGCCGCGATCGACGCGGAGTTCGGGCTGCGGCCGGGCGCCGAGGTGACCACCGAGGCCAATCCGGAGTCCGTCGACCCCGCCTACCTGGACGAACTGCGCGCCGGCGGCTTTAACCGGGTCAGTTTCGGCATGCAGAGCGCCCGCGAGCACGTACTGCGGGTGCTCGACCGCCACCACACACCGGGCAGGGCCGCGCAGGCCGTGAAGGAGGCGCGGGCGGCCGGGTTCGAGCACGTGAACCTGGACCTGATCTACAGCACGCCGGGCGAGAGCGACGACGACTGGCGGGCGTCCCTGGCCGCGGCGATCGAGGCCGAGCCCGACCACGTGTCGGCGTACTCGCTGATCGTGGAGGAGGGCACCAGGCTGGCGGCCAGGATCAGGCGCGGCGAGCTGCCGATGCCGGACGACGACGTCGCCGCCGACCGCTACCTGATCGCCGACGCGATGCTGGCCGAGGCCGGTTTCCACTGGTACGAGGTGTCGAACTGGGCGACGTCCGAGCAGGCGCGGTGCCGGCACAACCTGCTGTACTGGACCGGCGGCGACTGGTGGGCCGCCGGGCCTGGCGCGCACAGCCACGTGGGCGGCACCCGGTGGTGGAACGTCAAGCACCCGGCCGCCTACGCCCAGCGGCTCGCGGCCGGCGCCTCACCCGCGCACGCGCGCGAGGTGCTGTCCGACGACGACCGCGCGGCCGAACGGCTGATGCTGGAACTGCGGCTGGTGACCGGCTATCCGTTGGCCGAGGTGGCCCCGGCCGCGCGTACGGCGGTCGCCGCCGCGCTGGCCGGAGGGCTGCTCGAGACGGAGGCGTTCAAGTCGGGCACGATGGTGCTGACCTTGAAGGGCCGGCTGCTGGCCGACGCGCTGATCAGAGATCTGCTGGTCTAGCGCGGGCCGGCGGGAATTCCTAGGAGATCAGGCGGAGCGCGAACGGGTAGCGGTAGTTCTCGCCCCGGTTCGTGGCGATCGCGGCCTGGATGTGGAAGATCAGCGACACCAGCCAGATCACCGGCAGCAGCAGGAAGCCGATCAGCACGAAGGCCAGGATCATGGCGATGAAGTAGCCGATGAACATGGTGATCTGGAAGTTGAGCGCCTCGGCTGCCTGGTCGCGGACGTAGGGGGCCTCCTGCTTCTTCATCAAGTAGATGATCAGCGGGCCGATCCAGGACACCAGCAGACCGAGCAGGTGCGAGAGCATCGCCATCGTGGTGTCGTCACTGCCGGGACGCGGGCCGAACCGGCCGGGCACGTACGGCTCCTGGGAGTAGCCGGCGGCGGCCCCGTATCCAGGCTGTGCGCCGTAGGAGGGCGGCTGCTGCCCGTAACCAGGCTGCCCGTATCCAGGCTGTCCGTATCCAGGCTGGCCGTAACCCGCCTGGTCGTAACCGGCTTGCCCGTATGCGGGCTGCTGGCCGTATCCAGGCTGCTGCCCGTATTCAGGCTGCCCGTACTGCGGCTGTCCGTACTGAGGCTGCTGCCCGTAGCCGGGCTGCCCGCCGTAGGACGGCGGCTGCTGCCCGTAACCAGGCTGCTGATCGGACCCGTAGCCAGGTTGCTGTCCTGACCCGTAGCCGGGCTGCTGGCCCGACCCGTAGCCGGGCTGGGACCCGGGCTGCTGCCCGTACCCATAGTCGGGCTGGGACCCGGGCTGCTGCCCGTACCCGTACCCGGGCTGGTTCTCCTGGGACGGCGGCACGTACCGGGTCGCGTCGCCGTCCGGCGGGGGGTTCTGGCTCATGGTGTCTCCGTTACGAAGTCGATAAGTTCCTCGACCCGGCCGAGCAACTCCGGCTCCAGGTCGGAATAAGTCGAGACGGCGCCGAGAATGCGCCGCCAGGCGTCCGCGGGTTCCCCGCGCCAGCCCAGGGCGGCGATCACGCCTTCCTTCCACGGCACCCCGCGCGGCACGTCCGGCCAGGACGGGATGCGCAGCGCCGACGGCTTGACCGCCTGCCAGATGTCCACGAAGGGGTGCCCGACGATCAGCACGTCCGGCGAGGTGATCCGGGCCGCGATCCGGCTCTCCTTGGAGCCGGGCACCAGGTGGTCGACCAGCACCCCGAGCCTGCGCCCCGGCTCGGGCGCGAACTCGGCGACGATGTCGGGCAGGTCGTCCACGCCTTCGAGGTATTCGACGACGACGCCTTCCACCCGCAGGTCGTGACCCCAGATCTTCTCCACGAGCGCGGCGTCGTGCACGCCTTCCACGTAGATGCGGCTGGCCCTGGCCACCCGCGCCCGCAGCCCGTCCACCGCGATCGAGCCCGAGGCGCTGCGCCTGGGCCCGGCGGGGACGGCCGTGGTGGGGCGTACCAGGGTGACCGGCTTGCCGTCCAGCAGGAAAGCGGCAGGCGCCAGCGGGAACAGCCGGCGCTTGCCGAAGCGGTCCTCGAGGGTGACGGCTTCCTTGTCGCAGGCCACGACCGCGCCGCAGAAGCCGCTGTCGGCGTCTTCCACGACCAGATCGGGTTCGGCGGGCACCTTCGGGATCGTGCCCTTGCCCGGCCGCCGCCAATTCCCCGCCAGAACGTCACCCTCGTACACACGGGGACCGTAGCAAATCACCCGCCGACCGCAAGGCGCTTACGTGCGCTGCTGCGGCGGATCACGATGACGATGTTCAGGATCAGCGCGAACAGGAACCCGGCGGTGGGGATCAGGAAGAACGCCGCGACGCTGCCCATGAGCCCGCTGACCGCCGCCGTGGCCTCGCGGCCCACGCCGTAGACCTCGGCGCCGGGCTCGTCGGACTTGCAGGTGACCTGGTAGTCGCCCTTGGTGGCGTTGATCTTGAGGATCATCTGCCAGGTGCGCGAGCCGTCGGTGACGGTCTGCTTGGACGCCGACTGCACGAGCCTGCCCTTGCCGTCGCCCCCGGCGATGTTGCACTCGTAGTTGAGCGCCTTGCCGGTGGAGATGTAGATGGCCGGCTGCTCCTCGGGGTCGATCGACACGCTCACCGTTTCGCCGGACGCGAACGGCTTGGTCGGCGCCAGGCCGGTCACGGTGTTGACCGCGCCGACGCCGGCGACCAGGATGCCGCCGCCGATGCTGAGCACGAAGATCACCCAGCCCAGGGCGACCCACCACAGGCTCGGCTTGATCTTCGGCGGGGTGGCCGGGGCCGAGTACTGGGGCGCGCCGTACTGCGGCTGCGGCTGTCCGTACTGGTCATATTGCTGGGCCTGCCCGTACTGCGGCTGGCCGTACTGGTCGTATTGCTGGGGCTGGTCGTATTGCTGGGGCGCCTGCCCGTACTGCTGGGGCTGGCCGTACTGCTGTGACGGCTGTCCGTACTGGGGCGGCTGGCCGTACTGGGGTTGCTGACCGTGGTACGGACCCTGGCCGTACGACGGGGGCTGTGATTCGTCCGTCATGTCGGCAAGTGTGAGGCCTGTCGCTTGTAGGTGGCTAGCAACGGGATGGACAACGGCGTTATCGCACCTTGTGGGTGAGAGCCGTACACTTGGCACTCGGGAACACAGAGTGCTAGACCTGGCGTTTCCTGATAGGCAGTAGGCAGGAGGTGAGCACGTGCTCGACGATCGGAAGCTGGCGGTGCTCCGCGCCATTGTCGAAGACTACGTGTCCACCAACGAACCGGTGGGCTCCAAGGCGCTGGCCGAGCGCCACAATCTCAAGGTCTCCCCGGCGACGGTCAGGAACGACATGGCCGCGCTGGAGGAGGAGGGCTACATCACCCAGCCGCACACCAGTGCGGGCCGCGTGCCGACGGACAAGGGCTACCGCCTGTTCGTCGACCGGCTCTCGCAGGTCAAGCCCCTGTCCGGGGCCGAGCGGCGGGCGATCGAGACGTTCCTGGCCGGCGCGGTCGACCTCGACGACGTGGTCACCCGCACGGTCCGGCTGCTCGCGCAGCTCACCAGGCAGGTGGCGGTGGTGCAGTATCCGGCCCTGACCAGGTCCACGGTCAGGCACGTCGAGCTGGTGCCGCTCAGCGAGCGGCGCGTCATGCTCGTGCTGATCACCAACACCGGCCGGGTCGAGCAGCGCGTCATCGAGCTGCCCGAGGTGGTGGAGGACACCCGCATCGCGCACCTGCGCGCGGTGCTCAACTCCTGCCTCGACGGCTGCGGGCTGAGCAGCGTGCCCGACCTGGTCGCCGACCTGCCCGAGCGGCTGCCGACGGAAGACCGCCCGGCGGTGGCGACGATCTTGTCGGTGCTGCTCGAAACACTCGTCGAACGGCACGACGAGAAGATCGTCTTCGCCGGGGCGGCGAACCTGGCCGGCGCCGACTTCTCCACCGGCCTGCGCGACGTGCTCGAAGCGCTGGAGGAGCAGGTCGTGCTCATGCGGCTGCTCGGCGAGACAACGACAGACACCCCGTCCGCGCTCACCGTACGCATCGGCTCGGAAAACCCCTATCTTCGAGGTACGTCCATCGTCACGACCGGATACGGTTCTGGCGACAACCAACTGGCCCGGCTCGGCGTGCTGGGGCCCACGAGGATGGACTACCCGGTGACGATGGGCGCCGTGCGCGCGGTGGCACGCTACGTCAGCCAGATCCTGGCTGCATCATAAGAGGTCGATAAGTGGCAAACAGCGACTACTACGCCACCCTCGGGGTGCGCCGTGACGCCAGTCAGGACGAGATCAAGAAGGCCTACCGCCGTCTCGCCCGCGAGCTGCACCCCGACGTGAACCCCGATCCTGAGACCCAGGAGCGGTTCAAGGAGATCACGCAGGCCTACGAGGTGCTGTCCGATCCGAACAAGCGCCAGATGTACGACCTCGGCGGCGACCCCTTCGGCGGGGCCGGCGCGGGTGCGGGCGCCGGCGGCTTCGGCGCCGGGTTCCCGTTCAGCGACATCATGGACGCCTTCTTCGGCACGGCCGGCGGCTCGCGTGGCCCGCGCTCGCGTGCGCGCAGGGGCCGCAACGCCACCATCAGGGTCGAGCTCGACCTGCGTGAGACCGCGTTCGGCACCACGCGCGAGCTGGTCGTCGACACCGCGGTCCTGTGCGAGGTCTGCCACGGCGCCGGCGCCGCGCCCGGCACGCACCCCGACACCTGTGACATGTGCAACGGGCGCGGCGAGATCTCGCAGGTCACCCGGTCGTTCCTGGGCCAGGTCATGACCTCGCGCCCGTGCCCGCAGTGCGGCGGCTTCGGCAGCATCATCCGCCACCCCTGCCAGGAGTGCTCGGGCGACGGCCGGGTGCGCACCCGCCGTACGATCAAGGTCCGCATCCCGGCGGGCGTCGAGGACGGCACCCACATCCAGCTCGCCGGCGAGGGCGAGGTCGGCCCCGGCGGCGGCCCGCCCGGAGACCTGTTCCTGGAGATCGTCGAGCGGCCGCACGAGATCTTCGAGCGGCGCGGCGACGACCTGCACTGCACGGTGCAGATCCCGATGACGGCGGCGGCCCTGGGCACCGTGCTGGCCGTGGAGACGCTCGACGGCTCCGAGGAGGTCGACGTCCGCCCCGGCACCCAGTCCGGCCAGGTCATCACCATGTACGGGCGCGGCGTGCAGCGGCTCAACGAGTCCGGCCGGGGCGACCTGCTGATCCACGTCAACGTGGAGACGCCGCTGCGGCTCGACCCGGCACAGGAGGAACTGCTGCGCGAGCTGGCCAAGCTGCGCGGCGAGGAGCGTCCGCCGGGCAAGTTCGCGCCCGGCCAGCAGGGGTTCTTCTCCCGGCTGCGTGACGCCTTCAACGGGCGATGAGCGTCCCCGTCTTCATCAGCGACGAGCTCGACGGCCCTGAGCTGGTGCTGGGCGGCCCCGAGGGCCGTCACGCGGCGGCGGTGCGCCGGCTGCGCGCGGGGGAGCGGGTCGACCTCACCGACGGGGCCGGCCGGGTCGCCGAGTGCGTGGTGCGCGAGGCGCTGAAAGACTCACTCAGGCTCGACGTGCTGGCCCGCCGCGAGGTCGAGGCGCCCAGGCCGCGGCTGGTCGTGGTCCAGGGGCTGCCCAAGGGCGACAGGGGCGAGCTGGCGGTCGAGATGATGACCGAGGTCGGCGTCGACGTGATCGTCCCGTGGGCGGCCGCGCGCAGCATCACCCAGTGGAAGGGCGACAAGGTCGCCAAGGCGCTGGGCCGCTGGCGTGCCACCGCGCGCGAGGCGGGCAAGCAGGCCCGCAGGTTCCACCTGCCCGAGGTGGCCGAGCTCGCCTCGACCGCGCAGGTCGAGTCGCTGCTGTCGAGCGCGGCGCTGGGCCTGGTCCTGCACGAGGAGGCCGACGAGCCGCTGTCGGGCGTGGCGCTGCCGCCCGGCGGCGACATCGTGATGGTGGTGGGCCCGGAAGGCGGCGTGGCCGAGGCGGAACTGGCCGGGTTCCGTGCGGCCAAGGCCGTGCCGGTGCTGCTCGGCGCCACCGTGCTGCGTACCTCGACGGCAGGGGTGGCGGCGGCGTCGGTGCTGCTCAGCCGCACCGGCCGCTGGTGAAGCCGCTCTTCTTTCCGGTCAGGGGGTCGTGCGGGGGTCGCCGACGAGCGGGCTGGCCGCGTCCGACGGCTGCGGCATGTCGTCGGGCGGGCACTCCTCGGGCGGGCAGGTGCCGGACGGCGAGAGCGACTCCGACGGCGTAGCCGTGGGCGTGGGCGTCTCCGCCTCGGTGGGGCACTCGCTCGACTCCACCTGATCGCCGACCGGCGTCGGGCACGAGGTCGGCGTCGGCGACGCGACCGGCGTGGACGGCCGGCTGGTCGAATGCGCGTTGCCGCTCTTCCTGGGCGCCTCGGTGGTGACCGGCGGAACCGCGGGCTCCGGCTGCGTCGGCCTGGGCGGCTGCGAGGTCGGCTTCGGCCGGCTGGTCGAGGTCGCGGACGGCAGCGGCGACGTCTCCTTGATGTGATCGATGCCCTGCGGATCGATGACCCGGGCCCGCAGTTCGGGCACGACCATCACGATGGTGCCCGCCACCAGCACGGCGCTGGCGGCCGCGGCACCGGCGCGCCACCAGAACAGCGAGCGCACGCCGCGCCGCTCGATGCGGGCGCGGATGATCTGCAGGCTCTCCGGCGAGGGCACGACCGCGTCCGCCTCCGCGTGGAGCGCACGGCGCAGGACGTCGCCGTGCTCGTCGGGGGGCTGGGTCATGACATTTTCTCCAGGACGGATCGCAAGGCGGCCATGCCACGTGCCGTGTGGCTCTTGACCGCGCCCTTGCTGATGCCCATGGCGTGGGCGATCTCAGCCTCGGACAGATCACCGTAGTAACGCAGAACCAGTGCTTCTCTCTGACGTGTCGGCAGGGCCCGTAACGCCTCGATCACAGCGGAGCGTTCCAGTTCCCCGATGGCGCCGTTCTCGGCACTCGGGGCATCGGGCAGGCCCTTGGGCGCGTACTTCTCGACGACCGCGCGGTGACGCAGCACGGAACGGGACCGGTTGACGACAGATTGACGCAGGTAGGCGAGTGCTTTGTCGGGGTCGCGCAGTCTACGCCAGGCGCCGTGGATGGCGACGAACGCATCCTGCACGACTTCCTCCGCGGTTGCTATGTCGCGCACCAGCAACACAGCGAGACGCACCAATGACCGAAAGTGCGCGCTGTACAGCGCGGTCACGGCCATGTCGGCGTCCCACCCGACCGGCACCGCCCCCACGGACCTGTCGGCCAGAAGGGTTTCGGTGGTCACATCTGTGGGACGCGCGGCCTTCCCAGAGGGTTTACTTTCTTCCGGTTCCTGAGGTTTCCCCGGTTCCTTAGGGTGCATTACCCAGTCGTGTCCTCGCCAGGTGGCGCCTCGCCCGACCCTGAATCGTCCATTTATTCCAGAAGTGTCGCACACCAACCCTAACCGCGAGGATCTTCATGCGCACGACACGGCTGATTACCGATTCACAACGGTAGGGCAGTCCGGTGACCCCGGCCGGGTGAACTCGTGGTGAGGTCGTGGACGGCGGATTAAAATTCGCAGCACCGCAACCCTTTCCGACGTCAGCGGATGAGGCCATGGCAGACGAGGAACCGACTGAGCCGAAAGGCTGGGCCACGATACTCCTCCTGTTCATCGGGGCCTTCACGTCGGCGCTGGCCGCGTACCTGCTCACCCAGAGCGCCGCGATGGCCTGGATCCTGGGCCTGGCGCTGCTGGCCAGCGTGATCGCCTACCTGGTGCGCACCAGGCCCGCGCCGAGCGGCCCCGGCCCGCTGCGCACGGTCTGGACGTGGATCGACCGGCAGCTCACCCGGCTCGTCGCGCTGGTCAAGGGACTGGCGGTGGCGCTGATGGCCGCGGCGGCGGGCGCGGTGCCCGGGGTGGCGCTGGTGCTGGTGCTGGCCTGGACCGCGATGGCGGTTCAAGGCGGCGTCGGCACCCTGATCGGCGCGCCGTGCCGGGCGGCGCTGGAGCTCAGGCTGGTCACCGCGCCCGAAGGCGTCGCGACGTTCGCCAGGGCGGGCACCGAGTTCGCGCGGAGCACCACGGACCTGCGCGGCTGCCCCCGGGTACGGGTCTCGGCCGCGGCCGCGCCGCCGCTGAAGGAGTTCCTGGCCGGGTTCGAGCGCGATTGGTCCGACGGCGGGCCCGCCGCCTACAGCACGATGATCGGGATGCGGCCCGACCTGTGGATCGCGGCCAGTCCGGCGGCGGTGCGGCTCGCCGCCGACCGGGCCGCGCACAAGAGCCCCAAGGTCACGCTGACCGACTTCGGGGCGTTCGCCACGTCGGCGCTGGCCGTCGCCGTCCCGCCCAAGCAGCAGCCGAACTTCGCCGGAGACGGCCCCGTCGCTCCGCTGGACAAGCTGGTGGCCGCCCGCCTGGTGCGGGCCAGGGCGGACCTGTCGGAGACGGCGCTGGCCGCCACCTCGGCGCTGCGCGGCAGGTTCGGCGAGGCGGCGCTGACCCCGCAGGGCGTGCCCACGCGCGACGCCGCCGCGCTGCTGTGCTGGCTGGGGCGGCCCGCCGGCGGCCGGCAGCAGCTCGACGTCGAGACCAGGCCGATGCTGGTGCCGGAATACCTGGTGTACGCGTTCAACCGGCGTCAGGCGTTCGGGCCGTGCGCGGCCAGGCAGAGCGGCAAGAACCTCACGCCGTACCTGCTGCCGGGCGCGCCGCTGCTGCAGTACCGGCTCGTGTACGTCAAATGGCCCGACCACCAGGACGAACGCGCCTACTGGGCGCAGCGGTTCCAGCGCTGGCTGGCCGGCACCTGGGCCCCGGCCAACGGTTTCAGGGACACCGCGGGCGCGGGCACGTTCACCGAGCCCTCGCTGCCCGTCGACAGCGGCGCGGCCGTGCTCGACGAGAAACGCGCGCCCGCGCTGGCCGCCGAGCTGGAGGCGGTGCGCAAGCAGCACCCGCCGGGCGACCTGCTGCTGGCCGTCGACAACTCGCTGAGCATGGACGTGCCGCGAGCCGACGGCCAGAGCCCGTCGGTGCTCGCCGCCGGCTTCGGCAAGGCCCTGCTCAGGCGGCTGCACGGGGAGATCGACCAGGTCAGGCTGCGGGTGTTCTCGGTGGCTCCGGCCTACGGACAGGGCAAGCTGCGCAGGCCCACCCCCGCGCCCGACCGCGACACGCCGGAGGCCGCCGTCGCCAGGCTGGGCCTGCCGATCACCGGGTCCAAGGGCGACGTGCCCCTGCCCGACGTGGTCGCGCTCGCCGAGACCGAGCTCGACGCGGCGATCCGGCCGAACCGGACGGTGGTGGTCGTCACCGACGGCACCAGGCTGCCCGTCACCCGGTCCGACGCCGACTACCTGGACGAGCTGCTCAAGGAGAGCGACACCGAGGTGGAGCTCGTGCTGGCCGGCGACCAGGACTGCACGGCCGCCCATCTCAAGGAGCTCGACCGGGCCGACCTGATCACCTGCACGAAGCTGGACGAGGCCACCGAGCGCACGGCCGACGCCGTCCTGGCTCGGATCTGGGAGGACGACAGGTGAAGCCCCGGCCCCGCATCCATCGGCTGGCGGCCGGGTTCGGCTTCACGCTGGCCGCGGTGCTCACGTTCTACCGGCTGATCGCCCTCCCCGGCACCGGCACGCCGCCGGTCTGCCCCGAGCACGAGCGGATCCAGGTGGCCGCGGGCCGCGACGTCAGCGTCGGCGGCTACCGCCGGGCCCTGTTCGAGCGATGGAACGCCGAGAACGACCCGGGGCAGAAGGACGTGGACGTCGTCGAGCTGTCGCCGACCGCGGACGAGGCGACCAGCGAGATGCTGGCGGCCCTGCAGGGCGACCAGTGCCCGCGCTACGACGTGGTGGTGCTCGACGTGGCCGTGACACCGGAGTTCGCCGCGGCCGGGCTGCTCGAGGACCTCGGCGAGGTCGGCCCCGGCCGGTTCGTGCCGGCCGCGCTGGCCACCGGGGAGTGGGAGGGCACCCAGTACGCGCTGCCCTTCGCCACCGATGTCGGCCTGCTGTTCCGCCGTCCAGGCGCGGCGCGCCCGGCCGGCTGGGCCGAGCTGTGGCAGCGGGCGGCGCCGCGGTCGCTGGTGGCCCAGACCGCCGACTACGAGGGCGGCACGGTGCACCTGCTGGAGGCGGCCGCGGCGGGCGGCGGCCGGCTGGTGCGCGACGGCGAGCCGGCCATCGACCGGGCGGCCAGGCAGTCGCTGGCCGCCTGGTGGCAGGCGTCCCAGAGCGACAGGTACACCGAGGGGCAGTTGAAGGAGCAGGAGTCGTTGTCGGCGTTCGTCGCCGGCGAGGGCACCTACCTGCGGCACTGGCCGTACGCGCGGTTCAAGCTGGCCGCCGCGGGCGTGGACGTCGAGGTCTCCGCGCTGCCCGGGGCGGCGCTCGGCGGGTCGAACCTGGCGATCGCGGCCAGGTCCGGGCTGAAGGCGGAGTCCAGGGCGTTCATCGAGCGGATGACCGAGGTGACGGCGCAGCAGGAGCTGTTCTCCTGCGGCGGCTACGCGCCCGTGGTCGAGGCCGCCTACTCGGCGGTCAAGCCCTGCGCGCTGCCGGTCGACGAGGAGGAGGCGGGGCCGGCGATCGGGCCGGCGGAGCTGAAGGCGTACCTGGAGGTCATCCGCGCGGCGTTGCGCGGCGCGGAACGGCCCAAGCTCGCCCACTACGGGCAGTTCAGCAAGACGCTGCGGGCCTGCGTGCGCGACGTGCGGGAGAAGGGCCACGACAGCGGCGCGGCGTTCGCCGAGACCCTGGCCCGCGAGCTGGGCGAGGTCCTGCCCGACGCGATCGCGGGGAAGCCCGGCCC
>NZ_JABCPZ010000247.1 GCF_013283785.1 Nonomuraea antri | reverse complement strand
GGCGGCGGCGGGGGCCGGGCTGATGTCGAGTGCGGCGGTCATTGTCCTGCCTCCAGAGACGGAACGGCTTGTTCTGTTCCAACTCTAGCAGAACGGAATGCTTCATTCCACACCTTGAGTCACCGTAATCCTGTCGCCGCGCGTGGTGGGCCCGCTGACGGCCAGGAAGCGCAGCTCGGCGGCGGAGACGTTGGCGAGCTGGTGGGGGAGGCCCGGCGGGATCTCGACGCCGTCGCCGGGGTTCAGCTCAGCCTCGCGGCCCGGGGTGCGCATCACCGCCCGTCCGTCGAGCACATAGAAGAACTGCCTGGCCCGCTCGTGCAGGTGCCACACCTCGGCGGTGCCGGGCGGCATGCGTTCCTCGATGACCGACAGCCCGTCGGCGTCCGCCAGCCGCCATCCGTCGCAGCCGTCGCCCCACTGGTAGTGCGGCGCCCCCGCCACCGAGACCACCTCGGGTGCGGCGTCCGATACCGGCCTCCCGGACGCGGCGTTCGGTGTCGGCCCTCCGGAGGCCGCGTCCGAGGCGGGCTTCCCGGAGGCCGCGTCCGAGGCGGGCTTCCCGGAGGCCGCGTCCGAGGCCGGCTTCCCGGAGGCGGCGTCCGTTACGGACCTCACGGGCGTGGCGTCCGTCGCGGACCTTGCGGGTGCGGACAGGATGTGGGCGAGGAGCGCCGTGTAGTCGGACTCGCCCAGCCCGGCCGCGCGGGCGTCGGCCAGCCAGTCCCGCACCCCCTCGGCCAGCCGCAGCTCGCGCCCGGCGGCCTGCGTGATCAGCGCGCTGTCCTTGGCCGCCATGGCCAGCGCGAACCGCGGCGGGTACGACCCGGACTCGACCGCGGCCCGGCGGCGCTCGGCCTGCGCGCCCAGCGGGGTACGCGCCAGCACCTGCCAGGCGACCTCCCTCGGCAGCCCGAGATCGTCGGCCAGCGCCAGGCTCTCGCCGAGCACGCCGACCACGCCCAGCAGCGCCCCGTTGGCCACCAGCTTCGCCGCCGCCCCCGCGCCCGTGCCGCCCACCCGCACCGGCGCGCCGAGCAGGGACAGCAGCGGGCCCTGCCGCTCGACCGCCTCCTCTGGCCCGCCGACGAACAGGGTCAGCGTCCCCGACTCCGCCTCGGCCAGGCTGCCCAGCACCGGGGCGTCGATCAGCGTCACGCCGCCGGGCAGCGACTCACGCAGTCCGGCCGTCGCGGCCGGACCGATGGTCGACATGTCGATCACGGTCGTGCCCGGCCGGACCGCCGCGACGAGCCCGTCGGGCCCCTCGCTCACCGCCCGCACCGCCGCCGGGTCGGCCAGCATCAGGAACACCACCTCGGCCCCCGCGACCGCCTCACCCGGCGTCCCCGCCACCCGCACAGAACCGCCTGTCCCACCCGCGCCGGCCTCACTCGTGCCGGCCCCGCCCGTGCTCAGCCGGGCGGCCAGGTCGTCCGCGCGGGATCTGGTGCGGTTCCAGAGCACCAGGTCGTGTCCCGCGCCCGCGAGCCTGCCCGCCATCCGGCCGCCCATCGCGCCCAGCCCGATCCATGCCACCGTCGTCATGTCCGCTCCTTCGCCGCTCGATGATCGGGAACGGCTCAGACCCTAGACGGTCGCCGGCGGGCTCAGGAGGCGGGCTCAGGAGGCGAAGGTGCCCTCACGCCTGATCGTCTGCCACCGCATCGCCTCCCACCGCGCCTGCGTGGCCGACCCCGGCGTCGAGGAGTACGGCAGCCGCGCCCGCCGGGTGAGCCGCCCGGTCGCGCCCGCGATCACCTTCCGGGTCAGCGACATCTCCAGCCTGACCCGCCAGGCGTGCGCGCCGGCCAGGTCTGCGTGCGCGTAGGTGTGGTCGCCGAGCTCGTGGCCCTCGTCCACGATGCGCCTGGGCAGGTCGGGGTGCGCGGCCACGCGGCCCCCGCCGAGGGTGGCGGCGCGGTGGCCTCGCCCACCTCGTGGCCGGCCTAGCCGTGCAGCACCAGCGCGAACGTCATCAGCAGCAGCGCGACCACCACCAGGAACCAGTGGCCGCGCGGATCGGCCTGCCGGGTCGCGGGGGAGACCTGGGCGACCGGTTCGACCGGCCAGACCCGGGTGTCCGGGTGGGTCAGGACTTGGGCCCGCGCGTCTTGTCCGCGTCCGGGCGCTTGGTCTGGCCGGGCGGCGTGCGCTCGGCGTCCGTCGGCTCGCCGGGCTGCGACGGCCGCTCGGACGGCCGCTCGGAAGGCTCGCCGGACGGTTGGCCGGGCGGCCGGGACGGTTCCGCGGCCGGCGCGCTCGACGACGCGGCCGGGGCCGGGCGTGTCGAGGAGGGGGCCGCGGACGACGGGCGCACCGCGTCACGTGTCCTGGTAGGCGCGGCGGTCCGCGTGACGGCCGGGCTCGGCCGGGCGCCGGGCGTGACGGCGGCCCTGGCGGTGCGCGACGGCGTCGCGGGACGGGTGGTCCGGTCCGTCCCCGGCTCGCCCGCCGGCCGCGACGAGCCGGGATCGCCGCCCGGCCGCTCGACCGCGTCCAGGGTCGTGGTGGTGAACGCGCCGCCGATCAGGATCGCCGCCATGGCCAGCGCCAACGTGCCGGACAGCACTCCGACGGTCATCACCGCGCGCCGGCGCCCGCCGCTCTGGTCGACGAACGCCGCGCGGCCTGGTGATCGGTGCGTTCCCTTCACGTCCGAGATGGTAGTGACGGGTGCGCCGCCGTCCCGGCCCATCGGGAAAGCCCGGCGGAATTCACAGGAAACCGTGATCGAACGGAGGTTTCACCACTCGGCGAACGAGCCGTCCGGGTGCTGCCAGACGTCGTTGCGCCAGCTGTGGCCGCGTTCCGCGGCCTGACGCACGGCCCGCTCGTCCACCTCGATGCCCAGGCCAGGGCGGGTGGGGGCGGCCACGTACCCGTCGGCGAACGTGAAGATCGACGGGTCGAGCAGGTAGTCCAGCAGCTCGGTGCCCGCGTGGTAGCCGATGCCCAGCGACTGCTCCTGGATGAGGAAGTTCGGCGTGGCGAAGTCCACCTGCAGGGAGGCGGCCAGCGAGATCGGCCCGAGCGGGCAGTGCGGCGCCACCGCCACGCCGTACGCCTCGGCCATCGCCGCGATCCTGCGCAGTTCGGAGATGCCGCCCGCGTGCGAGACGTCCGGCTGGGCGACCGCGATGCCGGCGCCGAGCACGTCACGGAAGTCCCAGCGCGAGTAAAGTCGCTCGCCGGTCGCGATCGGCACCGACGTCGCCGCCGCCACGGCGCCCAGGTCGCGGGAGAGCTCGGGCACCACCGGCTCCTCCACGAACAGCGGCAGGTACGGTTCGAGCAGCGGCAGCACCCGCCGGGCCGCGGCGGGGGAGAGCCGGCCGTGGAAGTCCACCGCCAGGTCCACCTCGTCGCCCACGGCCTCGCGCAGCGCCGACACCAGGCCCACCGCGCGCTTGACGTCGGCGGGCGAGGGCACGGGCGCGGTGGCCGGGAACGGCGTGAACTTCATCGCGGTGAACCCGGCCGCCTTCTTGGCCAGCCCCTCCTCGACCAGCTCCGCCGCGCTGTCGCCGCCGATCCAGGTGTAGACGCGGGCCCGGTCGCGCACCGGGCCGCCGAGCAGCTCGTACACCGGCACGCCGAGCGCCTTGCCCTTGATGTCCCACAGCGCCTGGTCGATGCCGGCCACCGCGCTCGACAGGACCGGGCCGCCGCGGTAGAAGCCGCCCTTGGTCATGGTCTGCCAGTGGTCCTCGATGCGGCCGGCGTCGGCGCCGATCAGGCGTTCCATCAGCGTGTGCACCGCCGCGCGGACGGTCTCCGCGCGGCCTTCGACGATCGGCTCACCCCACCCGGTGACGCCCTCGTCGGTGTCGATCCGCAGGAACAGCCAGCGGGGCTCGACGAGGAACGTCTCGAAACCCGCGATCTTCATGGTTGGGGGCATGAATAAATATGATAATTCCCGGTTCGGGGACACATCACGCCGGGTGGCGCTCGTCAGGGCAGGCGCAGAGCAGGCCGCGCAGGGCCTCCTCCAGCGACAGCCCGGAGCGTGCGGGCACCGGCCAGGGGAAGCGGATGAGCCCGTCGCCGGCCCGCACGGTGGCGCCGAAGCGGTCCAGCTCCCACAGCCACACCTCGCCGGGATCGCCGCCGAGCTGCCGTGACACGCCGCTGGCCAGTTGCGGCCGGTGCGCGTCGTTGATGTGCGCGAGCACCCGCTCGGCGGTCTCGCTCAGCGGATCGGGCGCCGCGTCCAGGTAGTCGTCCGCGTCCAGCACGCCGGACTCCTGCCCGGTCAGGTACACCACCTGGGCCACGTCCAGGCGCAGCAGCCGGGGCGCGTCCGGGGCGCCGAAGCGCTCCAGCGCGTCGAACAGGCTCTCGTCGGGCGTGTGCGCCGCCACCGCGACCGCCGCCGCGCGCGCCTGCCCGGCCGGGACGGCCTGCGCCCACCCCTGCACCTCGAGCAGCCCGCGCGGGTGCTCCTCCGCGCCCAGCCGCCGCATCGCGGTCAGGTTCACCGCCACCACCGCGTCGTCGCGCAACCCGTGCAGCGTCTCGCCGGGGCGCACCAGCAACACGGGACGGCCCTGCTCGTCCACGCCGCCCCGGGTCGGGCAGGGGGCGCCGTCGACGGTCAGCCGGCTGACGCTCGCGGTCGCGGCCAGGGTGCGGATCCGCTCCGGGATGGGCAGCATGACGCCTCCTTGAGAACTCACTCTTCGGTAGGTTAGGCTTACCTAAGTAAGGATTACCTAATCACATTGAGGTGAACGTGCGCTACACCGGCCCCAAGGTGCGACTGTCGCGTCGCGCGGGCGTCCCGCTGACCAGGAAGGCGGTCCGCTACTTCGAGCAGCGCCCCTACCCGCCGGGCGAGCACGGCCGCAAGACCAACCGCCGCAACACCGGCGACTACGGGCTGCGGCTGCTGGAGAAGCAGAAGCTGCGCTGGTACTACGACGTGTCGGAGCGGCAGTTGCGCCGTTACTGGGATCTCGCCGTGCGCAAGGAGGGCGCGTCGGGCGCCGAGCTGGTGACGATCCTGGAGACCCGGCTGGCCTCGCTGGTGCTGCGCGCGGGCCTGGCGCCGTCGATCTACGCGGCCAGGCAGTACATCGCGCACGGCCACATCGCGGTGGACGGCAGGAAGGTGGACATCCCCAGCTACCTGGTCAAGCCGGGTCAGGTCGTGAGCGTGCGGGAGCGCTCGCGCCGGATGCAGCCGTTCGTGGCCGCGGCCGAGGGCGTGTACGCCGACGAGCGCGTCGCGGCGTACCTGTCGGTCGACCACCAGGACCTGCGTTTCACGCTGGTGCAGCGGCCGCTGCGCGAGCAGATCGTGGTCCCGGTGGACGAGCAGCTCGTGGTCGAGTTCTACTCGCGTTAGTCGAGCGCGCGCTGCTCGCGCAACGCGGTGACCTCGGCGCGCAGCGCGGTCAGCTCGTCCAGGATCCGCTGGGCGGAGGCCTCCTCCCAGGCCCGCTCGTGCGCGTTCTCCTCGTCCATGGCGCTGACGACCACCGCCATAAAGAGATTAAGCACCACAAAAGTACACAAAAGTACAAATATCGTAAAAAAGATCCAGGCGGACGGGTGACGGCTCATCACCTCGCGGGCGATGTTGCCCCAGTCGTCACCCGTCATCGTCTGGAACAGCGTGAACAGCGACGTCGGCAGGCTGCCGAAGCGTTCGGGCGCGGTCTCGCCGTACAGCTTGGTGGCCATGACCGCGGCCACGTACAGCACCAGGGAGAGCAGCACCACGATCGAGCTCATCCCCGGCATGGCGCGCAGCAGCGCCGAGACCACCCGGCGCAGGCTGGGCACGACCGACAGCAGGCGCAGCGCGCGCAGGATGCGCAGCGAGCGCAGCACGGACAGGCCGCCGGCGGTGGGCGCCAGGGCGATCGCGACGATGACCGTGTCGAAGACGTTCCACGGGTCGCGTAAGAAGGCCCGGCGCTCGACGTAGACCTTGGCCGCCAGTTCGGCGACGAAGATGTACAGGGCCGCGTGGTCGACCGCGGTCAGCAGGTGGCCGTGCCGTTCGACGACGGCGGGGAAGGTCTCCAGGCCGAGTGTGCCCGCGTTGACCAGGATGACGGCGACGATGAACTGCTGGAATCGCCGGTTCGCGAGGAAGGTGCGGGTGCGTCGAGCTCCGTCGCGCACGGGGGTGGGCTCCTAAAGCGTTGATCATTGACCCGCACCATGATCGCGCAAGATGATCAGCCGGTTCGTCCCCGATAGTCGCCCAGGCCGTGTTCCAGCAGGTCGAAGGCCGCCTCCGCCTGTGATCTGAGATCGGCGGCGATCGTCTCCCACGACTCCCCGGCCAGCATCTGGCGCACGGCCGCCTCCTGCAGCACCCGCGTGACGGCGAGAAGCTGGGCGGCGACCGTGTGGGGGGTCAGGTCGCCGGGGGCGGCGTCGAACGCGTCGGCCAGCGACCGCGCCAGCGAACGTTCCCGCTCGGCGTGGATCTCCCGCAGGCGCGCCACCAGGGACGGGCTGGCCTGCACGATCCTGGCGAACACGTCGCCGCCCAGGTTGAACCCGTAGCGCCAGTGCCTGGTGTCGATCGCGTCGAGGAAGTCGCGGCGGAAGGCGCGCACCACGCTCTCGCCCGGCTCGCGGCCGGCCACCACGCGGGCGGGGAAGTCGACGGCGAGGTCCTGGCGGTCGGCGAACAGGTCCTCCTTGGTGCCGAAGTAGTTGAAGACGGTGTTCACCGACACGTCGGCGGCCCGCGCCACCTCCGCCACGGTCACGTCGTCGAACCCGCGCGCCATGAACAGCCCCATCGCGATGTCGGCGATGCGCTCCCTGGTCTCGCGCTTCTTGCGCTCCCGCAGCCCTTCGTCCACGTCGCCATCCTATCAATCTTGCAGTCACTCCAAATTTTCATCTACTCTAAATTTGGAGGCGATGAAATGATTGAGACATCGGGTCTGAGCAAGACCTTCAAAGGCGGCGTGACGGCCGTCCAAGGCGTGGACATCTCGGTGCGGCGCGGCGAGATCGTCGGCTTCGTCGGCCCGAACGGCGCCGGGAAGACCACCACCATGCGCATGCTGACCACGCTCATGCGGCCCACCGCGGGCAGCGCCCGCGTGGCCGGCCACGACCTGCTGGGCGACCCGCGCGAGGTGCGCCGCCGCATCGGCTACGTCTCGCAGAGCGGCGGCGTCAACCCGACCGCGCCGCTGCGCGAGGACCTGCTGCTGCAGGCCATGCTGTATGGCCTGAGCCGGGCCGAGGCCACCGAACGGGTGGGCGAGCTGCTGGCCGCCTTCGAGCTGACCGGGCTCGAGGACCGGGTCGGGATGGCGTTGTCCGGCGGCCAGCGCCGCCGCTTCGACATCGTCTTCGCCCTGCTGCACCGGCCCGGACTGCTCTTCCTGGACGAGCCGACCACCGGCCTCGACCCGCAGAGCCGTGCCCACCTGTGGGACCACGTCCGCGCCCTGCGCGACGAACACGGCATGACCGTGTTCCTGACCACCCACTACCTGGACGAGGCCGACGCCCTCTGCGACCGCATCCTGATCATGGACGGCGGCCGCATCGTGGCCGAAGGCACCCCGGCCGAGCTCAAGACCGGTGGCCGCACCCTCGACGACGTGTTCCTCGACATCACCGGCCGATCCCCGCGAGAGGAGGCGGGCGTCTGATGGTCCGCGACACCTGGGTCCTGTTCCGCCACAACCTCGCGCTGTCCCTGCGCCAGAGGTTCGGCATCCTGTTCGGCGTCGTGCAGCCGCTGCTCTTCCTGCTGCTGTTCGGGCCGATCTTCGCCACGATCGGCACCTGGGAGACGCTGGTGCCCGGCCTGATCATCCAGCTCGGGCTGATGAGCACCGGGCTGGCCGGGTTCGGCATCGTCATGGAGAAACGCTCCGGCGTGCTCGAACGGCTGCGCGTCACCCCGGCGGGCCGGCTGGCGCTGCTGCTCGGCCGGGTGCTCACCAACGCCGCCACGCTGATCATCCAGACGCTGCTGCTGGTCGCGGTCGGCTACGCCATCGGCCTGCGCGCGCCGCTGGGCGGAGTGCTGGCCGGGCTCGCGCTGGTCATCGTGCTGGGCGCGGCCCTGGCCGCGCTGTCGTACGCGGTGGCGCTGACCATGAACGAGCAGTTGTTCGCGCCGGTGATGACGACCGCGGTGATCCCGCTGATCCTGCTGTCCGGGGCGTTCCTGCCGATGTCCATGGCACCTGACTGGCTGAACGGGCTTTCGTACGTCAGCCCGTTCAGGTACGTCCTCGAAGCGCTGCGCGACCTGTTCGCCGGGCACTACCTGACCGGCACGGTGGCCGCCGGGGCGGCGGTGACGGCGGCGTTCGCCGTGGTCAGCCTGATGATCGGGACCCGCGTGTTCAACCGCGAGAACGCCTAGCGCCGTGCCGTGGCGGGCCGGGCACGCGGCCCGCCACCGGTGCGAAGAAGATCGGGCGGCGATCAGGCGGCGATCAGGCGGCGGTCAGGCGGCGTTCCTGGCGCGGCGGCGCAGGGCGGCCAGGATGCCGGCCGGGTCGAGCGTGCCGTACCCGTAGTCGTAGTCGAAGCCCACCTCGCTGCGGTCCTCGGCGGTGCGCCGCAGCAGCGCGCGCAACTGGGCCGGCGACAGGCGCGCGGCCGGCCAGCGCGTGCGGACGGCCGCCACCAGCCCGGCCGCCACCGGCGTCGCCGCCGAGGTGCCGGAGTCCGGTTCGTTCTCGCCGAACGCCTTCGACCCGGAGAAGTGCGTGCAGGCGCACAGGTCCGGCTTGCGCGCCGCCAGGCGGCCGGGGCCCTGCGAGGAGTAGCCGACCCGCCGGCCGTTGACGTCGACGCCGCCCACCGACAGCGCCTTCGGATGGGAGTTGGCCCCGGCGATGGGACGTTCGGGGTAGGCGCACCGGCCGTCCTTGCACTCGGCGCCGCAGTTGCCGGCCGCGAACAGCACGTCCGCGCCCGCCTGGTCGAGGCTGGAGACGATCAGGTTGAACGGGTGCGCCGCGTTGTCGGAGTAGTTGCCCGGATGCCCGACGGGGAAGTCCCACTCGGGGGAGAACGACCCCCACGAGTTGGAAATCACCAGCGCCCGGGTCTGCGCCGGCTGGGCCTCCAGCACCGTGCGCAGGTGGGTGAACGCGGCCACCGCGTCCGACAGCAGCCCGTCCATCGCCGAGCCGCCGGGACGGGTCGACAGCAGCACCGGCACGTCGATGAGCGAGGCCTGCGGCGCGGCGATGAGCGTGTCGAAGGCGCACATCGTGCCGTGGTCGACCTCGAACTGCCCCGGGCTGCCGCCGACCCCGGCCGGGTTCCAGCTCCGCTCGGCGTCGAGCGTGACGCCGCGGCCCAGGCGTCTGGCCACGTGCGCGGCGTTGATGCCGGTGTCGAGCACGGCCAGCGCGACGCCGGCGCCGTCGAGGCCCTCGGCGTGCAGGGCCGGGGTGTTGAGCAGCCGCTCGACGTCGTGCCAGTCGCCGACCGGCGGATCGCCGCCGCAGGTCAGCGTGGTCTCGATGACCGGATCGGCGAACACGCCGACCACGTCGGGGCGCAGCGTGGGCAGCAGGGTCACCCTGGAGGCCAGGTCGTCGTCGGAGATCGTGCCGCGCACCAGCACGGAGGCGTCCTCGGCGGCCAGCGAGAACGTGAGCGGCTGGCGCAGCGAGAGCGGGTCGGCCCCGGTCGCGGGCACCGGCCTGGGCACGGCGACCGGGGCGAACGCCGCGTCGAGTTCGACGCCGGGCAGCCCGTCGGCGACGTCGGCCACGGTCGCCGTCCGCCCGGGATCGGCCACGGCCGCGACCAGATCGGGGGAGGGGCGGAGCTGGATCAGGACTCGCATGAGTCACCACCGAAACAGTTGGAGGGAACGAACCTCCCAACATTCCGTCATCCGCAGGTGCGCGTCCAGCGGCTGTCAGGGGTTTTGACCTGCGAGAACGCCGCAAATTACGCGAATCGGACGACAATTATTCTCGGATGTCAGACTTCCTTGTTTTCGGTCCGTTCACTACGGTGAATCTTCATGACGCTGCAGGCTGAGAAGCCGGTCGAGGACGGGAAGAGCGAGCACTGGCTGGCGGTGCGGCCGAGGCTCATTCTGGCCAGTGCCTTCATGCTCTTCCTCGAACTGGCACTGATCAGATGGACCGGGTCGAACATCGTTCACCTGAGCTATTTCACGAACTTCGTTCTGCTCGGGTCGTTTCTCGGCATCGGGCTCGGGTTCCTGCGCGTCGGACGTTCGAAACGGCAGCCGTACTACTCGCCGGTGGTGCTGTCGCTGCTGGTGATCGTCGTCCTGTTGTTCCCCGTCACCGTCGACAGGAACACCGAGGGCGTCCTGTACTGGACCAGCCTGGCCACCACCGGGCCGCCCGCCTGGCTCATCCTGCCGATCATCTTCTGCGCCGCGGCGCTGGCGCTCATGGGCCCGGCCGAGCTGGTCGGGCGCTGCTTCCCCGAGCTGCCCAGGCTGGAGGCCTACCGCTACGACCTGATCGGCAGCCTCACCGGCATCGCCGCGTTCACCGCGCTGTCGTTCCTCAGCGCGCCGCCGGTGTTCTGGGGGGTCATCGCGGCCGCCTGCTACGGCGTGCTGCTGGTGCCCAAGCCGCGCACGCTCTACCTGGCGCTGGTGACCGTGCCGTCCCTGGCCGTGGTCGCGCTGCTGCTGACCGAGACACTGACCGCGGGCGCCATCTGGTCGCCGTACTACAAGGTCACCCACCGGCAGTTCCAGCAGGCCGGCGTGCCCGTCACGGACATCGCGGTGAACGGCATCCCGCACCAGCAGGCCGTGCCCGCGCAGGTGCGGCTGCAGTGGGAGGCCCAGTACGGGCTGCCGTACGAGCGGGCCGTCGCCAAGCCGAACGACGTGCTGATCGTCGGCGCGGGCAGCGGCACCGACGTGGCGATCGCGCTGTCGAAGGGCGCGCAGCGGGTCGACGCCGTGGAGATCGACCCCAAGCTGCGCGAGCTCGGCGGCTCGGTGCACCCGGACAAGCCGTACAGCGACCCGCGCGTCACCACGCACATCACCGACGGCCGCGCCTTCCTGGAGCGCACGGACAAGAAGTACGACCTCATCCTGTTCGCGCTGCCCGACTCGCTCACGCTCGTGTCCGGGGCCAGCTCGCTGCGCCTGGAGAGCTACCTGTTCACCGAGGAGGCCATGAAGGCCGCGCGCGCCCATCTCAAACCGGGCGGCGCGTTCTCGATGTACAACTACTACCGCGAGAGCTGGCTGGTCGACCGGCTGGCCCTGACCGTGCAGACCGCCTTCGGCCACAAGCCCTGCGTCGACGTCGTCAGCCTGGCCGGGCAGCAGGCGGTGATCACCGCCGGGGACACGCTCCAGGCGCAGCGCTGCGACGTGGAGTGGCCGGGCGCGGTGGCCGCCACGCCGCAGCCCGCCGGCGACGATCGGCCGTTCCTGTACCTCAAGGACCGCACGATCCCGCCGATCTACCTCATCACGCTCTCGCTGATCCTGGTGGTCAGCCTGCTGGCCGTGCGGTTCGTGGCCGGCCCGTACCGCAGGATGCGCCCGTACGCCGACCTGTTCCTGCTCGGCGTGGCGTTCCTGCTGCTGGAGACCAAGAGCGTGACCGGGTTCGCGCTGCTGTTCGGCACCACCTGGGTGGTCAACGCGATCGTGTTCGCCGGGGTGCTCGTGGCGGTGCTGGCCGCCGTCGAGGTCACCCGCCGCTTCCGCACGCCGCCGCTGCCCGTCATGTACGGCGTGCTGCTGGCCGGGCTCCTGCTGGCCTGGCTGGTGCCCAACACCTGGCTGCTGTCGCTGCCGGTGCCGCTGCGCGCGCTGGCCGCGGTGACGGTGGCGTTCCTGCCGATCTTCGCCGCGAACGTGGTCTTCGCCAAACGCTTCTCCGACACCGCGGACGCCACCACGTCCTTCGGGGCGAACCTGCTCGGCGCGATGGTCGGCGGCTGCCTGGAATACCTGGCCCTGGTGATCGGCTATCAGGGGCTGCTCATCGTGGCGGCCGTCCTGTATCTCGGGGCATTCGCGTTGATGCCCCGGAAAACCGCCTTGGCATGAGCAAATTTCGCATTCAACTAGATTCCTGAAAATGTCGGAGTAAAGGCGGACATCGCCAATTTCGGTCACGGGTCGGCCCGTGCCGGTGTTCATCGTGTCTTGATTTGTCGCCGGTGGCGCGGTGAAGTGGAGGGGATCGTCGGCGCGCGCCTGCAATACCCGGCCATTCACCCGGAAAGCGTTAATTCCGGATTCGCAGTGAGGAGGTGTCTCCGCGCGTCCGTAAACCTGCGAGCAAAGGCGGTGAACATGGCGACACACGCGTCAGCCAGGATCGATGTCGAGCGCGTTCTGCAGCATGAGGCCGAGCCCGCACCCGCCGACCGGGCCGAGCTCGTCGCGGGGGTGCTCCCCAGGGGAGTGCTGTTCGCGACCGAGCCGGCCGGCACGGCCCGGGCGGCCCGCGACCCCCAGGACGAATGGCGGCTCGTCTCCGCCTGGCATCACCAGGGACGCCTGGCGACCGGAACCGCGCACGTGCACCTGGCCCCCGGCAATCGCGGGCTCACCCGGCCGATGATCTTCGCGGACGGGTTCAACCACGGCCCGAGCGACCTGCCTGGACTGTGGAACCACCTCAACGCCCCTCAGGGCAACCACCTGCTCGACCGGCTGCTCGCGGCCGGGATCGACGTCGTCCTGCTCGGCTTCGACGTCCGGCACGACTACCTGCAGGCCAACGCGGGGGTGGCGGTGAGCTGCATCCAGCGCGCCATCACCGAGCGCCTGGGCGGCGACGCACTCACCGTGGGCGGGGTCAGCATGGGCGGGATGGTCACCCGCTACGCGCTGGCCGCGATGGAGGAGCGGGGCCAGGACCACCAGACCGACACGTACCTGTCACTCGACACCCCGCACAACGGGGCCTGGATCCCGCTGATCCTGCAGCAGCTCGCGTACTTCTCGGAAACGCTCGCCCCAGGACCGCCGCCCGCCCAGGCCGACCTGATCAGGAGCCCGGCCGCGCAGCAGCTCCTGTGGGGCTGGGTGGAGAGCGCCGGCTACTCGGGAGAGGTGGCCACCGCCAGCCCGCTGCGCGCCGCCTTCCTCGACGACCTGCGCAGGATGGGCTGGTTCCCGCAGCGGCCGCGCAAGCTCGGCGTGGCCAACGGCGCCGGCGACGGCACGGGCGCCAACGTCCCGCCCGACGAGCTGGTCTTCGAGTGGAGCACGCTGGCCGGCGCCGTCGGGGCGACCGCGCGCACCCAGCCCGACCACGGCACCCACCGGCACGTGGGCGGCATGCGGGCGATCCCCATGTGGGCGAGCAGGAGCTACACCACCGGCGTGCCCGCCTTCGACGGCGCGCCCGGCGGCACGCTCGCCTCCTACGGCATGCTCGCCGACAAGCTCGGCGTGCCGATCGAGGAGCGGTTCCGCTCGACCTGCTTCGTCCCGTCGGTCAGCGCCGTCGCGCTGAACTACGACCCGGTGGACTGGCCGATCGACCTGTACACCAACCTGTCCGCGCTGCCACCCGACCGCAGCGACCTGGACGACTTCCACTGCGACGGCGACAACGGCGCGCACGGCACGGTGACGCCGGCGCTGGCCGAGTGGATCCTGGCCCACCTCACCAAGTGAGCCATCGGCGCCGTCCGTCCCCCGGCCGGGCGGGCGGGCGGACGGCGCCCTCACCTCCGGCTCAGAAGCCGCACAGCTCCGACAGCGACTTGGCCGAGCGGTTGTCGTTCTGCGTCGGGGTCTGCGTGGGCCTGGCCGAGGTCGTGGTCCTCGGCGCGGTCGCGGTCGCGCTCGCGGAGGGGGAGGCGGTGACGCCGGGGGAGGCCGTCACGTTCGCCGCCAGGGCGCGCTTGGCGGGCCTGAGCGAGTCGCTGATCGCCTTGCTGGACGCGCGCCGGATCTTGGCCCAGTCGGGACGGCCCGAGTAGAACTCCGGCGGGACGAACTGCAGGCTGGTGATCCGCGCGTTCTTGACCTTCAGCGCCAGCGCGGCCAGCGGCTGCACCAGGGTCTGCGGCAGGTTGGTCTGCGTGTAGTGCTTGGCCGCCTTCGAGATCTTGCCGAAGTTGAACAGGATCTTGTCAGGGGTGGCCTGCTGGGCGAAGGCGCCGATGACGCAGCGCTGGCGGGCCATGCGGGAGAAGTCGTCGCTGTTGACGCGCGAGCGGCCGTACCACAGGGCCTCCTCGCCCGACAGCCGCCGGTACCCGGCCTTGATCGTGCCGGCCGTGCCGTACAGTCCGCCCCACTTGACGTCACGCTCGATGCGGATCTTCAGTCCGCCGATCGCGTCGACCAGCGCGGCGAAGCCGTACATGTTGATCAGGACGTAGTGGTCGATCTTCAGGCCGAGCGTGTAGCCGATGGCGTCCATGAGCGCGCGCGGGCCGCGGTTCTGGCCGCCCATGATGTCCGGGTGGTCGTTGGCGTACTGCCAGACCTCGTTCAGCAGGCCGCCGTTGGGCAGTTCGGCCATGAAGCCGTTCGGGAACTGCTTGTGCAGCGGGGAGGTCTGGGGGAAGCGCACGTGCTGCAGGTTGCGCGGCAGGCTGAACAGGACCGTGGCGCCGGTCTTGATGTCCACGCTGGCCACGGTCATGCTGTCGGTCCGCACGCCCTCGCGGTTGCCCGCCGCGTCGCCGCCGACCAGCAGGAAGTTCATCCGGGTACGGCCGCCCCACGGGTCCTCGGGGTTCTGCGTGTTCTGGCCCGCGGGCGCGGTGTCCGGGTCCGGGGTCGGCTGGAAGACGTTGGTCACGACGCCGCGGGCCTCGTACACCAGGTTCGCGGTGAGCGCGAAGGGCGACATCATCACCACGCACAGCACGCCGGTGATGATGCCGGTGACGATCTGGCCCTGCTGGTTCAGGCGGCTCGGGCGCAACGCCACGTACGACAGCACGATCACGGTGAACCAGGCCAGCGCCAGGACGCAGACGGTGACGATGAGCATCGCCATCGCGCCCGTGTCCGCGAAGTGGGTCAGGCCCTCCTGGTCGGTGGTCAGGGCGAACGCGAGCGTGGCGAGCAGCAGCGCGGCGTACCCGCCGAGCAGCCCGAGCCCCAGGCGGCGGCGTCCCATGCGCAGGTGGGCGGCGCCCGGCGCAATGGCCGACAGCGCGGTCCAGCCGAGGACGGAGGCGGTGGTGAGAGGGGCGGCGAAGCGGGGGGCGGCGGAGGCGCCCGGGCGGTGTCGGAGTCGCTGTCGCCGCTGGGTTCGCCGAATTCCGGCAGCAGGCGGGCGAGGTCGCGTTCGGCGCCTTCCGGCAGCAGGGCGGCGACCTGTGCGGTGCCACGTTCCCTGACGAGCT
>NZ_JABCPZ010000246.1 GCF_013283785.1 Nonomuraea antri | reverse complement strand
GCTCCGTAGGGAACGCTCCGGCGGGCGCGCCGCACCGACTTTCAGATCGACGAGCTCGCCACAATCCCAGGCACTTGCCGCCTCATCCGGGTGACCCTGGCAACGGCGGAGAAGTGATCCGGAAGGGTGGCCGACTGACCATGGGGGCCAGGGACCGGCAGGCGGGGGTGGCCCGCCCTCGATCTCGTTCGCCACTCACAGCGGACCGTCTGACTGCAGGCCCTCTGGAAGCTGGCCCGCGCTTCCGATGGCGCCTTGGAATCCGCCCGCGCCAGGCAGTTCACCATCGTCATGCGTCAAAGCGAAGCAGACGGCGGCGACATTTCGCCCCCCCTCACAAGGTGGGATGGGCGGCGGCCATGACGCCGTGCACGGCCGCCGTGATGCGCTCGGCGGCCTGGTCGGGGTCGGGCCGGCCGGCGTCCAGCCAGGCGATGACGGCCTCCAGGGTGAAGCCGGGGATCACGTTGGCGGCCCAGTCCAGCCACGGCCCTTCCGGGATGACGCGCGCCAGGTTGCGGCGTCCGACCTCGCGGGAGGCGGCGGTGATGGAGTCGATCAGCTCCCGGAAGTCCGGCTCGCGGGCCGCGTGGCGGAACAGCAGCCGGAACCCGTCGGGGTCGGCGGAGGCGGCGCGCAGCAGGGCGGGGATGGCGTCGGCGTCGTAGTCGTCGGCTCCGGTGGCCTCGGCCAGCCGCGCACACGCCCGGTCCAGCACGGCCCGGTACAGGTCGGCCTTGGAGTCGAAGTGCCGATACAGCATGGCCCGGGTCAGTTCGGCCTCGGTGGCGATGTCGTCGAGGCCGGTGGCGGCATATCCGGCGCGGGCGAAGGCGCGGGTGGCCGCGTCCAGGATCTGCTCGCGCCGCTCCGCGCGGCGCAGCCTGCGCACCGGCGGCGCCGTGACACCCTCGCCGCCTGCCTCGGGGTTGCTCATCAGCCCTCCACTTGTAGAAGGCAAAGTATACATGTAGCGTTTTAGACATCGAAGTATACAAACGCTCGTCTACTTTCTGGAGTACTCATGTCAGCCGTCCAGCTGCCGTATGAGCAGCCCGACCCGATGCGGCCCGCGCCGCTGCTGCGCGAGCTGCAGACACGAACCCCGATCCACGCCATCCGCACCGCGGTCGGCCATCCCGGCTGGCAGGTCACCGGATACGAGCAGGTACGCGCCCTGCTGGACGACGACCGGCTCGGCCGGGCCCACCGCGAGCCGGACAAGGCCTCCAGGACCGGCGAGTCGGCCATGTTCGGCGGCCCGATGGGCGACTTCGACACCGAGCAGGCCGACCACCGGCGGATGCGCTCGCTGCTGCAACCGCACTTCTCGCCCAAGCGCATGCGCGCCCTGCGCGCCCGGATCGAGACGCTCACCGCCGCCCTGCTGGACGATCTGGCCGAGGCCGGGCCGCCCGCCGACCTGCACGCCGCGCTGGCGCTGCCGCTGCCGATCGCGGTCATCTGCGAGCTGCTCGGCGTGCCGTACGCCGACCGCGCGCAGTTTCGGGCCTGGACCCAGGCCGCCGGCGACGTCACCGACCGGGCCCGCTCCGAGCGGGGCCTGGCCGAGCTGTTCGGCTACGGCCAGCAGCTCGTGGCCCGGAAACGCGCCGAGGGCGACCCGGAGGCCGACGTGATCTCCCGGCTCGCCGCCACCGACGGGGTGAGCGACGACGAGGCGGCCGCGATGGGCATGTCCCTGCTGTTCGCCGGGCACGAGACCACCGTCGCCGCGATCGACGAGGGCGCACTGTGGCTGCTGGCCTGCCCCGAGCAGTGGCGGGCCCTGGTCGCGGATCCGTCCCGCGTCGGCGCGGCGGTGGAGGAGATCCTGCGCGCGCCCGGCCTCGGTGGCGGCGGCATCCCCCGCTACGCGCGAGAGGACCTGGAGATCGCCGGTGTGCACGTGCGGGAGGGGGACCTGGTGCTCCTGGACACCGGCGCGGCCAACCACGACGCCGCGCTGTTCGCCGACCCGGACCGCTTCGACCTCGACCGGCCCGCCGTGCCGCACCTGAGCTTCGGGCACGGCGCCCGCTACTGCATCGGCGCGCCGCTGGCCCGCATCGAGCTGCAGGTGGTCTTCTCCCAGCTGGCCGCACGCTTCCCCGCCCTCGAGCTCGGATGCGCGCCCGGCGAGTTGAACTTCAACGCCCACACGCTGACCGGCGGCCTGACCGCCCTGCCGGTGACCTGGTGACCGGCGTGAGCACGGCGAAGGCGAGCAAACGGCGGCCGCTGTTCAGCCGCGTCTATCCGCTGCTGGCCCGGGCCATGGACGACGCCGGCCTGGCCGAGCGGCGCCAGGCGCTGCTGGCCGGCTTGAGCGGGCGGGTGGTGGAGGTCGGCGCCGGCAATGGCGCCACCTTCGCCCACTACCCGCCCTCGGTCGAGCACGTCCTGGCCGTCGAGCCCCAGCCCCGGCTACGCGCCATGGCCGCCGGCGCCGCGGCCGGCGCGCCGGTGCCGATCGAGGTCCGTGCCGGCACCGCCGAACAGCTTCCCCTGGCCGGCGGCGCCGTGGACGCGGTGGTGTTCGCCATGGTGCTGTGCTCGGTGCCGGACCCGGCGGCCGCGCTGGCCGAAGCGGTCCGGGTGCTCAAACCCGGCGGTCAGATCCGCTTTCTGGAACACGTCCGCGCCGACACGCCCGGCCTGGCCCGCGTGCAGGACCTGCTGGACGCGACCATCTGGCCACACTTGGTCGGCGGCTGCCACCTCGGCCGCGACACGGTCGCCGCCATCCAGCGTGCGGGACTGACCGTCGAGAACCTCCAGCGGTTCCTGCTCCCGGCCGTGCGCACCCCCTCCAGCTTCCACGTACTCGGCACCGCCCGCCTGCCAGCCCTCAGGGGCGGCGCTGGGTGACGCGCCCTGGTGAGCGTCGCCGACGTGGCGCACGGTGAGATGAACGCGCCGCCCGGGCGGCCTCGGCGCGCAACTGCTCGGCGACGCGCAGCCCGGAGTAGAACAGCAGCCGCATCAGTAATGGTGGCATGGCTTCCGCGAAGGCGCTCCAGCCCGGAAACGCCGAAGTTTCTGAGATCCACGCGAAATGATGGAGCCCCTTTCGCCATGTACGGGAATGTCCGCGTTTCGTACCGACGAAGGAGATCAGCCATGGGAATCGCCCGTGGATGACGATGGGGTGGCCAGGTTCGAGGCCCTCTACAGGGAGACATACGACCAGATCGCCGCCTACGCCGCGCGCCGCTCCGACTCCCCGCAGGACGCGGCCGACGTCGTGGCGGAGACCTTCACCATCGCCTGGCGCCGAGTGGCCGAGCTGCCACCAGGGCACGAGGCCAGGCTCTGGCTTTACGGCGTAGCACGCAAGGTCCTGGCCGACCACCGCCGGAGCACGGTCCGACAGCGGCTGCACAGCGTGGCCTTGGACGCGGAGATGGCCGATCTCTACGCGGATTCCCCTGACAGCGGCATTGAGCTGAGCATGATCAGCACGGTGTTTCGGAGCCTGTCCGACGACGACCGTGAGCTTCTTTCGCTGGTCGCGTGGGAGGGCCTGGGGCGCGAGGAGATCGCCACGATGCTGGGACTGTCCCGCAATGCCGTGCGCATCAGGCTGTATCGCGCCCGCAAGCGCTTCTCGCGCGCACTTGACGAAGCCGGTGTCCCGTTCACCGCGAAAAGCCGGCCGATTCCGGCGGGGAGGTCGCTATGAGGAACGTCGATGAGATCAACGAGCTGCTGAGGCCCCTGGCCCGGGTCGAGCCAGGACAGCCGGACAGCCGCGCGTCCGGGACGGGGGCACGGGCGCTGCTGGCCTCGATCACCGCCCAAGAACCCGACGTCGTTCCGCGTGAGCCGGATCGTGCCCGCCGGCACACTCTGCACGGCCCTCGCCGTCTTGCGTTGGGCGTGGCCGCAGCGGTGGTGCTCGCGACAGGCATCGTGGTGGGTCCGAGCCTGCTGGAGGACGGACGGGGCACAGCAGTCTCCTACGCCAACTCGGCAATGGAGATCCACCTGGAAGGTGACCAATACGTCGCCCGCATCAAGGACCCGTTCGCCGACCACGACAAGTACACCCAGGCGTTCCACGCGGTCGGCCTGAACGTCGACCTGCGCCCGGTGCCGGCCTCGCCCACGGGCGTGGGGAAGATCCTAGGAATGATCATCGCCGCCCACGGCTCCCCCCATCCCGACCCTGAACCTGAGCCGGACTCCTCCGGCCCCCGGTTCGACGGCGTCCCCCTCTCCATGGAGACGACACCCAGAGGATGCCAGCCAGGATTGGACGACCACTGCATCATGGTGATGCGAATCCCCGTCGGTTTCACCGGTGACGTAGACGTCAGGCTGGGACGCCAAGCGAAGCCAGGAGAGGAATACGCGAACTTCGACTCGGCCATGGCGCCAGGCGAGATGTTCGACGGGGTCCAGCTGCGAAACGGGCGTCCCGTGGCCGACATCCTCACCGAGACACGCAAGCGCAACCTGACTGCGGTGTTCAGCGTCATCCGGATGGACGAGAAAAGCGGCAACATGTCATCCTTCGACCCGCTACCCGCGGACCAGGTCGGGCCCGGCTGGATCGTCTGGAACGCGTGGCAGGTGAAGGCCGGCGTGATCCGGCTGCTCGTCACACCCGATCGTCTGCCCGAGAACCCGTTCTACAACGGAAGCGCGCCACCACCCGCCTCCTGATCGCGCGCAACTCGGCTCCCGCCCCACAACGGGCGGGGGCCGTCCATACGATCGACACTCCCCCAGCGACGCCATCGACAGCCCCGCCGCGGCTCGTTGCACGTTTCTCAACGCCACCCCTGACCTGGCACCGACCCCCAGCACCGCACGATCTGCTGATGACGACCGAGCTGATCGGTAAGGCCGGAGAGCGCCACCGACAAGGAACGGGCCCGCCAGCACCTAAGCTCGCTCGACATTCGGCCACGCCGGCCGTCGCGGTGGAGACGCTGCTGGAGGTCACCGAGTACGGCGAGGACCTGCGGCTGGAGCAGGTGTGGGAGGCCATCGACGCGATCGTCCGCGCCGGGAGCCGAGGGGAGGCGGTGGCCGCGGTCACCGGGATGGTGCCGCCGCCGGACGTCGACGCCGCAGAACTACCTGTCGGCCGGGGCGATGGGGTGCGCTGCCTCCAGCAGGCGGCGCAGGTGCAGGGTGTTCGGGGCGAGCGCGGTGATGAGGACGGCGGGTCCGGCGAGCGGGGTCAGCACGGCCTGCCCATCGGCGGGGTCGTCGCCGAACAGCCGGACGCCGGGCGGCCTGCCGTCGAGAGCGGGGTCGACGATGAGGATCTGGCCGGCGGCTCGGTGACCGTCCAGGACGGCGGGACCGTCCCAGCCGGGCGCGTCCGGCCCGTAGGTGTTCTGCTGGTCGAGCAGTGGGCGTCCGTCGCGGTTGACGGTGAGGCGGGTGGTCAGCCGGCCCGGTGGTTCGCCGGCGCGGCCGAGGACCTGTTCTTCACGCAGGACGAGACGGGCGTCGGCGGCGAGGTCGACGGTGCAGCTCTGGCGCAGGTTGCTGTGGGCGGCGGAGATCAGCGGCTCGGGCAGCCAGTGCAGGCTCGCCTGTTCGGCCACGCTCAGGTGCACGTCGTAGGTGGCGTGTCCGGTGGTGGGGCCGCGCAGCGCGATGGTGGCGGCGGCCGTGGTGACGTGCAGGTGGGCGCCGGGTTCGACGGTGGCTTCGAGGCGCAGCCGGTCGCCGCCGAGCGGGGCGCTCATCACGCCCAGGATGCACACCCGTGCCTGCTTCCCGCGCGGGCGGTAGGGACGCAGGTCGAAGGGGCCGGCGCCGGCCAGGACGGGAAGCGCGGTCGCCCGTCCCACGCTGATCGCCCTGATCCGGGCGGTGGCATGCACACCTCGGGCGGTGCGCCCGGCCACGGCGGCCCGGGAGGCGAGGCTCACGCGGCGCTCGCGGTCCAGTCGGCCAGGCGCGCGCGGACCCAGTCCGACACCGGTGTGACACCACCCTCGGTCTTCAGGGCGGTGAAGGCGACGGGCAGGTCGCCGCGCTGGGCCTTGGCGTCGCGGGCCATGGCTTCCAGGTCCGCGCCGACGTAGGGGGCCAGGTCGGTCTTGTTGATGACGAGCAGGTCGGAGGCGGTCACGCCGGGGCCGCCCTTGCGGGGGATGTCATCGCCGCCCGCGACGTCGATGACGAAGATCTGCGCGTCGACCAGGCCCCGGGAGAAGGTCGCGGTGAGGTTGTCCCCGCCGGATTCGATGAGGATCAGGTCGAGCGGGCCGAGCTGGTCTTCCAGGTCCTCGACGGCTTCGAGGTTGGCGGAGATGTCGTCACGGATGGCGGTGTGCGGGCAGGCGCCGGTCTCGACCGCCCTGATGCGCATCCCGGGCAGGACGGCCTCGCGCAGCAGGAACTCGGCGTCCTCGCGGGTGTAGATGTCGTTGGTGACCACCGCGATGGACAGGTGGTCGCGCAGCGCGCGGCACAGGGCGGCGACGGTGGCGGTCTTGCCGGAGCCGACCGGCCCGCCCAATCCGATGCGCAGCGCGCGCCGCCGGCCGCCAGAACGGCCGTCAGAACGGTCGTCAGAGCGGCCGTCGGCGCGTGTGTCAGGGCGTCCGGGGGTGGAACCGCCGGGACCGTGGGCGTGATTCTCGGGGAAGTCGTGGTTGTGGTGCAGGTGCATTGCCGCTCCAGGCGTCGGGAGGCGAACGGGTCGGGAAGCGAACGGGTCGGGAAGCGAACGGGTCCGGAAGCGAACGGGTCCGGAAGCGACGAGGTCAGGAAGCGAACAGGCGCATCGGGCGGGCGGCGTGTTGTTCGGCGGTGATGTCGAGCAGCGGCGCCGAGACGGCGGGCAACGCCTGCACGCCGTCGGCCTGGACGCGCTGCGCGGCCTCCGCGGCCCGCTGCGCGAGGTGGTCGACGTCGGCGGCCAGACGGGCCAGGACCGCGGTGGCGTCGAAGGGGTCCAGGCTGAGCAGGCGGACGGTGGCGGTGGCCGGGCCGCTGACGCTCTCGTACGCAGCCGCGTAAGCGGCGTGCAACGGCGTCAGCCCGGCCGAGCGGGCGGCCAGGCCGAGGACGACGGGCTGATGCGCGCCGCGAGGACGGGCCGCGGCCAGGGCGTCGAGTTCGGGTGAGGGCCAGGCGGCGCGGGCGGCGCGCAGGAGTTGCCGGCCGAGCCTGCGCGCGGCCTGGCGCAGGGCGGGTGAGGGGGTGCGGGCGTCGGCTGCCTCGTCCAGCAGAAGCGGGTCGTAGCCGGTGGCGGTCGCGGCGGCCAGGCCCGCCGCGACCAGGCCGGTGGTGTGCAGCCGGCCGCGGCAGAACTCCTGCAGACTCGCCACGTCGCGCACGCGTCGTGCGGTGACGGCCGCCTCGGCGCCACCGGAGTGGGCGTGCCCGCCGGCGGGGAAACGGCCGTCGGCCAGGACGAGGAGCGCGGCATGGTTCATCGGGCGTGGTACACCTCTCGTGCGCGGGGCGGTCGTTCACGGGCGCGATCAGCGGGTGATCACCAGGTGGCGGGTCAGAAGAGGAAGTACAGCTGCGCCATCGGCAGTTCACTGGCCCCTTCGTCACGGCCGGCGATCTCCCCGATCTCCCCGATCTCCTCGATCTCCTGGCCGAGCTGCTCGACCTCGGTGTCGATCTCGGTGTCGATCGCGGTGATCTGCTCGGTCGTGGCGATCTCCGTCCTGTTCGCCTCCCCGTCCTCCAGGCCGCTGATCACCACTTCGAAGGTGTTGGGATCGACGCGAAGGTCGGGGATGGCGTCGTTCTGGCGCATGTCGGCCTTGAAGACCTTGCGGGTGTCGCGGATGGGCGTGAACGTCTTGCGCACGCTGACCCGGCCGGGCAGGCCGGCCTCGATGGCGGCGGCGGTGACGAAGTTGACGGAGTTGGCGGCCGGGGCCCGGCCGGTCGCGCCCCACATCGGGCGGGGCAGGATCGGCTGCGGGGTGCTGATGGAGCCGTTGGCGTCGCCGACCTGCGCGTAGGCGATCTGGCCGCCCTTGATCACCCGATGCGGTTTGACGCCGAAGAACTTCGGCTCCCACAGCACCAGGTCCGCGAGCCGACCCACTTCGACAGAGCCGACCTCGTGGTCGATGCCGTGCGCGAGGGCCGGGTTGATGGTGTATTTCGCCACGTAGCGGCGGGCGCGATGGTTGTCGTGCCCGTCTTGGCCCGCCTTGTCGCCGTCCAGCGCGCCGCGTCGCTCCTTCATCACGTGCGCGGTCTGCCAGGTCCGGGTGATCATCTCGCCGATGCGGCCCATCGCCTGGGCGTCCGACGACATGATCGAGATCGCCCCGATGTCGTGCAGGACGTCCTCGGCGGCCATCGTGGTGGGCCGGATCCGTGACTCGGCGAACGCCAGGTCCTCGGCCACCAGCGGGTTGAGGTGATGGGCGATCATCACCATGTCGATGTGCTCCTTGACCGTGTTGACGGTGAAGGGCCTGGTCGGGTTGGTGGAGGCGGGCAGCACGTTCGGCAGGCTGACCATCTTGAGCATGTCGGGGGCGTGTCCGCCGCCGGCGCCCTCGACGTGGAAGACGTGGATCGGGTGGTCGCCGATGGCCGCGATGGTGTCCTCGACGTTGCCGGCCTCGTTGAGCGAGTCGGCGTGCAGGGCGAGTTGCACGCCGGTCGCCTGGCACACCTGCAGGCAGCGGCGCAGCACGGCCGGGGTGGCCCCCCAGTCCTCGTGGACCTTCAGGCCGAGCACGCCGGCCTCCACCTGGTTGTACAGCGACTCCGTCGACATGGTGTTGCCCTTGCCGAGCAGCCCGATGTTGACCGGGAAGCCATCCAGCGCCTCGAACAGCCGACTGATGTGCCAGGAGCCGGGCGTGACGGTGGTGGCGGTGCTGCCCTCGGCCGGGCCGGTGCCGCCGCCGATCAGCGTGGTCACCCCGGAGGCCAGCGCCTCGGTGATCTGCTCGGGGCAGATGAAGTGCACGTGGGTGTCGACGCCGCCGGCGGTGAGGATCTTGCCGTTGCCGGAGATGACCTCCGTCTCGGGACCGATCACGAAGTCCGTGGCCGTGGCGTGCCCGTCGTGCAGCCGGTCCATGGTCTCGTCGTTGTAGGCCTTGCCCAGTGCGACGATGCGGCCGTCGCGGATGGCGACGTCGGCCTTGACGATCCCCCAGTGATCCAGGATGACCGCGCCGGTGATGACGGTGTCGGGCGGCCGCGGGGCGCCGAACCGCGCCGGATCGCGCGGCGCGCACGACTGGCCCATCGACTCCCGCACGACCTTGCCGCCGCCGAAGATGACCTCGTTGCCGCTGCGGCCGGGACCGCCGCACCAGTCCTCGGTGATCTCGATCCGCAGGTTGGTGTCGGCCAGCCGGATGCGGTCCCCCACGGTGGGCCCGAACCGGTCGGCGTAGTCGACCCGGTTCAGCGGCTGATGCCTGTCCTGTCTGCGCGGCCCGGGCAGCGGCGCCGGCGGCTCGGGGGCGGGCGGCTCAAGGGTCGGCGAGTCAGTCACGAAGCCGTCCTCCGACCTTGCCGTTCAGTCCCTCGACGATGCGCTCGCCCTCGATGGGCACCAGCTCCACCTCCAGCGGGTTGGGGGGTTCGAAACGCACCGAGCTGCCCGCGGGGATGTTCAGCCGCTTGCCGTAGGCGGCCTCGCGGCTGGGCTCGATGGCCAGGCGGGGGTTGACCTCGTAGAAGTGGAAGTGCGAGCCCACCTGGATGGGACGGTCATCGGTGTTGGTGACCGTCACGATCGTGACCTCGCGACCGGCGTTGAAGGCCACCGGGCCGGCGTCGCGCGGATGGTCGATCTTCCCGGGGTGAACCGGCGCCTCCTCCTCGCTCCCCTCCGGAACGGGGAGGATGCTCAGCTTCTTGATGGGGTTGCGCAGGGTGACCATCTTGGTGCCGTCGGGGAAGGTGGCCTCGATCTGAAGGTCATTGATCATCTCTGCGACGCCGGGCATGACGTCGTCGTACGTGGGCAGCGGCAGGTCGTCCGGCTGATGCATCAGTTCCATGAGGTCCGCGACGGATCTGCCGTCCCGTGCCCCTTCCAGCACATACGCGGTCAAGATGGCGACCGTCTCCGGGTAGTTGAGCTTTCGCCCTCGCTTTTTCCGTTTGTGGGCCACGTCCGCGGCCACATGGATCATCAGACGTTCCTGCTCATGCAGAGTCAGATGCACTCCGTCACCTCGCTTTCGCTCCGCCCCTGGGGGAGGTCACCCGGGAGACCGGCCATCGGCAAAGGATGATCACTTCAGCGGCCCCGCCGGGGTGACCCTCGAGCCAGCGTGATCACCGCCTCCTTGCTCGCTGAACGTAGTTGGATGCGCACTGACAGTGATATGACGTGACGGTGAGGCATGCGTCACCCGTGCCACAGAATTCGCATCACCTGTCACGTACCGCCCAGCTCACCGCTCGCCCGAGCGGGCCGACACGTGGCGATATCTGTCGCATCAGCCTTGCGGAGGTGGTCCTGCCGGTCGTCGCCTTCCCTGACGCTCCCGGGTCCGCCGGCGAACGAGCCGATGGGCGCGCCGGCGTCGTCGGCGCCTGGCGACGTTCCTCAGCTCGCTCGGCGCCGCCACCACCCGCACCGGCTACGCCCGCACCCTGGCCCGGCTGACCACGGCCACCGGGCTGCACCACCCGGTCGCCGAGCTCGACTGCGACCACTACGTCGCGGTGATGGCCGCCTGGGACACCGCTGCGGCGGCCACCTGGAACCGGCATCTGTCCGCGCTGATCTCCTTCACCACCTGGGCCCAGCGCCAGGATCTGCCGGCCATTAACCCGGCCCGCCGCCTGACCCGGCGCAATACCACCCACCGCGGCGACCGCGCGATCCCCGCCGCCCGGCTGGAGAAACTCCTCACCGACGACCGCCACCCGCTGCGCGAACGGTTGCTGTGGCGGTTTCTGTACGAGACGGCGGCCCGGGCCGAGGAGATCTCATCCCTGAACCTTGAGGACCTCGACACCGAGTTCCGGCGCGCCCGTGTCCGCACCAAGTGCGGCGCCCTGGAGTACGTCCACTGGGCGACGGTCACCGCCCGGCCGCTGCCCGCCTCCTGCCCCGCCTCCTGCCCCGCCTGCTGCCTCGCCTGCTGGCCGGCCGCACGCGCGGGCCGGTGTTCCTGGCCGACCGGCGCGCTCCTGCCTCCAGGCGGCGCGCGCCCGCGCGCCATCTGCCCGATCACCGGTCGCAGCCGACGGTCCTACCCACGCGCCGAGTACCTGTTCAAGACCGCCTCAGCCGAGCTCGACCCGCACGGCGAGGGCTGGACGCCGCATCAGCTTCGTCACAGCGCGCTGACCCACCTGGCCGCTGCCGGACACACCGCCCCCGAGCTGCGAGCCAAGTCCCGCCACCAGCACCTGTCCGGCCTCGGCCGCTACGTGCGCCTGGGCGAGGAGACCTCCGCCCGCATCCCCGTCGAGCACGACCCGGCAGCCCAACGACGCGCACGCTGACAACCTCTGGCATCAGCCACCGAGGCACACGACTTACGACGTCCTCCTAGTCGGCCCCTCGAAACGCGCGACTTTTCGTTCGCATGCTGCTCAAGGTTGAAACGGCTGGGCATCTACCCACGTCCGGGCCGGGCTTCCGCCCTGATGGGACTCTCCACACAACTGCCCGCTGCGGTTCTCACGGAGCTCTTGGGAATCAGCCCCGCCATCGCCTGGACCCAGGAAGGCGGCCACTGGGTCCGATACGCCGTAACCGTCCCAGCCACGTAGACGTCTCGGTGGCCTCTTCGTCCACCGCGCAGAACCGGCCTGCACGGCCATCGCCGAGCGTGATGGCCGATCAGTCCGGCTCGTCTCGGATGTCCTTGCCTTGCTCGGCGAAACGCTTGAAGTCCTGCATGTGCTGTTCCGACTGCTTGCGGAAGGCGCCGGGCATCAGAAGCCCCACCAGCCGCATCATCACCCTGCTGAACCGGTATCCGCTCTCGCTCTCCCAGTGCGTCGTCTCCGGACCGGCCTCGGCCAGGCGGTCGCGCACAGCGCTCCACGTGCCCTCGCTGACGATCTCGCAGGCGAAGTGAACGACGCTGCCCTTCGGGATCGCCGGTTCCCAGTGGGTGATGGTCTCGGTGCGCGCTCGATCAGCGGGACGGCCTCGGCCTCCCTCGCCCGGAACGCGGCGAACATCACCGTCCCGGTGCTGGCGCGGCGATTCCCCGTCGCGGCGTGACGACCCGCGTTTCAGAGACGCCGGTCGGGTCGCCAGGTGCCGTCTCCGTCGGGGCTGGTACTGCGGGTGGCGGGGGTCTGTAGCGCCGGAGTCGGCGGTATATGCGACAGCGGCGCGCACTTCTTCGGGCGTGCCGCCTCGATCGTCAACGGAACCGGAACACTGGCCGGACACGGCGCGATACCGCTCCTGACGGCTGATCACGTACGTGTTCGGTCACCTGGCGGAGGTGCCGGTGTCACGGCGATGGCACTTGATCCACACGCGAGCCCCGTCCGCCTCCTCGAAGATCAGTGGGGCCGGTTCAGCTTTCGGATTTTAAGATGGTCACGCTTCTGATCGATCCGCCGCCGGGAGGCCTGGCGCTGGAGGTGGCGCCGACGGGGGCTTTTTGCCCCGCTACCGAGCCGCAGTAGTTGACCCACGGGTTGACGAAGCAGTAGGACACGAGGATCTGGTGGTAGCCGGTCCCGGTGGAACAGTAGGAGTGGTAGGAGCTGTCGCTGTAGGAGATCGAACAGGAGTCGGGCAGGGCATGGGCGGGCGTGGCCACGCCGGTTACGACGGCGGCGGCGATGAGAGCGCTGCCGGAGAGGGTGGCGGCGGCACGTCTTACTTTCACGTGCTGGCTCCTTCCGCGAGGTTGATTCCTCGCACTGTTAGGAAAGTTTCCTTATTGTGGAACCTAGCTGGCGTGATCAGCATGTCAAGATGCCTTCTCGACCCTTTCCTCCGCAGCATCCTGCAGCGTCTGGATAGGCGTGCGACGGCGTGCTCGGCTGGCGATCAACCGGCCTGACCGGTGCCTGGCCCTCCGTTCCAAATAGGAAATTTTCCTAAAATTGGACGCCGATTCTCGCCGTCCGCCCCGGAAGGAGAAGCGTCCATCGCCGCCGCGCATGCCGTGCACGGTCGGCACGGGCAGCGACTACATCACCAGCCACTGCTCAAGTGGCACCGGCCGGCATCAGATCTACGTCAGATAAAGTGCGCCGACCGGGCCAGTATGCTGCGTGGCCTTGCAGCGTCGGGCCGCGCGTGTCCCAGCGAGGGGATAGCGGCCAGCGCCAGAAGGGCCTGTGGGCGTCCCATTGTGCCCGGCGACGCGCTGGTCAACGGCCGCCGGGCGATCCACCTGGAGCGCACGCCGCACGGCCGGCGGGCGCAGGTCCACCCAGGGGGTAACAGCCGCGAACGGACTGTGGGCCCTGACCCGCCTGACGGCCGCCCCGGGTCCCGCAGCTGGCTTGAACGGATCCTTCAGCCTGGCGAGTCGTCCGGATGGATGACGTCGAGGATGGGGCGGCTATTGGCACAGGCGGGCCAGGGCATCGTCGACAGAGCCGCCGAGGCGGTAGCTGAGAGCGCCGGCCGCCTGGTGGATCAGGGCGCGGTGCGGCGGGAGCGGCTTGTTGCCGCCGATGTCGCGGGCGCCGGAGGTGTGAGCAGGGTCAGGCCTCTCCGACATCAGGCACGCCCTTGCGGGACCGAAGGAGCACACCGCTCAGTGCCATCGACGCCGGCCAGGCGACCATCGTGACAGCGAAGGCGATGGGCCACGCGATGATGAACTGCCTGGGCCAGCCGGCCAGCCACTCCATGGATGGCCCCGTGAAGATGAGGCCCATGAGGCCCGACATCGTCGCAGCCATGATGAAGGTCATGATGACCTGAGTGAGAAAGACGCTCTTCTTGCTCATCGTCCGTTCCTTGTCCAGGACGACGACGCCATCGGATGCTCGCACCGGCGCCGCCGACCGCTACTTAGCGGGAATTGGGCTGCGCCTCGGGTTCGCATCGGGTGCGACTGCATCTCACAGGGGTGCGAGGGCTGGAATAACCACACCAGCCTGAATCTTTTAGGCCCGATCAGGATATCGGATCTCCGCTGCTGGTGCGGTGTCCAGGAACGTTGCCGGGGTGGGCGGTCATGCGGCTGAGGGTGTGGGGGCGCCTCAGCGGTAGCCGGCGCGTTCGGAGCGGATGCAGGGCGCGCGTTCGTAGCGTTGGGCCGTCCGGGGCCTCGCGCGTGGCCTGTCACGTCCCCGCCCCTGCGCAAGTTGCCCCTGACATCAACGTGCGACACGAGGGCGACCACGCCGCACCCTTCTTAACATGCAGAGGTGAGGGTGCCACGAGGGTCGGGGCGGTGAGAGGCGGCTGTTGATCGATTCGTGGAACTGGGCTGATGGCCTCCGGGATGGGCACTGGTCCTCGTCTATGTGCCGACTGTGCCGTCTATTCGTTCGCGCAGGATGTCGGCGTGGCCGTTGTGGCGAGCGTATTCGCCGTGCATGTGGACGAAGGCCCATCGCAGACACATCGGCCCCCAGCGCGGGCTGACGAAGATCGCGTCGAGCGGCATGTCTGCCGTGGCCTGGCGGGCGGCGTCCTGCTCGGCGATCAGGGCGGCCAGGTCTTCGGCCGCTCGCGGGGGATCGATGTCGTCGAAGGCGGCGTCCGGTCTGTCGGGCCGACTAGAGGCTTGGGAGAGGCTGGGCGGCGAAGCGGCGGCGGAACCAGGTGCGTTCGACGTCGGTGAGATGGCGGACCAGGCCGAGCAGGGAAAGGTTGGAGGGTGCCAGCGGCCGTTCGGTCAGTTGCGCGGCGGTGAGTCCCGCGCATTTGTGGAGCAGGGCGCTGGGATGCCAGTCCAGGAAACCTTCTAACATGGCACGTTCATTGGCGACGAATGGTTCGTCGATGTGGGCGGCAGGTGGAGCGATCCAGATCATCGGACCAGGATGCCGCTGCTGCTTGAACGGATCATCTGGCTTGGCGGCTCATCACCGGCGCACGAGTTCAAGTGCAGAGATGATCACAGCAGGCCGTGACGCACTCGGCGAGTGCGAGGAATGAGGGGACGTGACACCGCGCCGGGCAGGCCTGCGGGCCCGCGGCTCAAAGACGGCGCAGCTCCGTCACGGCCCGGTCGACCAGCTCGGCGTCATCACGCCGCATCCCGTCCGGGTGATGAGCCTCCGCGCATGGCCGCAGCCGTACGGTGGGCCGATCCAGCCCGCCGGGCAGCCACCGGTCGAGGTACTCGCACGCATGATGGTCGGTGCGCTTTTCCACGGGTAGGCCGTGCGCAGTACAGCATGCTCAGTTCTTCGATCACGTCCCAGTGCCGTGACCAGCACCGCGTGACCGCGTACTGTGCCGCCGGCCAGGCGAACAGCACGTCCCGCACCCGATCGGCGAGCTCGCCGAGGGTTGCGTCCACGGAGGTGGTGTACGAGTTTCACCTGGTCACAGGCGTGCCGCCGGGAAATGAGGACGGTCATCGCGTGATCCTTTGAATGCGACACTTCAAGATCAAAGGAGACACGTGATGACC
>NZ_JABCPZ010000245.1 GCF_013283785.1 Nonomuraea antri | reverse complement strand
AGGTACGTGCGGGCGCGGCGCTCGAACCCGGTCAGGACCGTCCTGGTCGTGGCCGGGATCCTGGTGGCCGTGGCCGGGCTCGGCCTCGTCGCCCGCACGTACCTCGGCGGCGACTCGGACAGCGGCGCGACGCCGGCGCAGGCCGACACCACCCCCATCGCCGCGGCCGGCACCGTGGTACGCGACGGTGATCTGGCGTTCAAGGTCCTGCGCACCGAGCGCAAGACCCGCGTCGGCACCCCGGCCGCGGGCAAGCGGGCCCAGGGCATGTTCCTGCTCGTGCACGTCCGGGTGATGAACATGGGCGACAAGACCGCCGCGTTCCAGGGCTCACGCCAGAAACTCCTCGACAAGACCGGCCGCGCCTACGCCGCCTCCGCCGAGGCGGCCGTCCACCTGCGGGAGTCGAACACGCCGTGGGAGCGGATCAACCCGGGCAACAACGTCGAAGGCGTGGTCGTCTTCGACATCCCGAGGTCCACCACGCCGAACGCGATCGAACTGCACGGCCCCGGCACCTCGACCGGCGCCAAGGTGCTGCTGCCTTGACCCGTGATCCGCATGGCGATCGCAAAGATTTTCCCGGCCAGGGGTGGGCGCGCGAGCTGCGGCGATAAGGCTGCCGTCAACGTGCTCACCCCGCGCGGATCAAGGGCTTAACCAGCGTTTACACCTCTCTTGGCACTCTTGATGCATCGGGATTCGAGGGAGATGAAATGAACGCGAACGAGCCTGGCCGGCAGGGCAGCGCAGGGTGGAGCCAGTTCGGCGCCACCCCGCCCGTGGCCGGGGGCTTCCCCCGGCGGGACACGGTCATCATGGAGCAGCCGCCGCCACCGCCGCCCGCCGCGCCCAGGAAGCCGGGCTTCACCGCGGGTCAGAAGGCCGTCGCGGGGCTCGCGCTGGCCGCGATGGCGCTGGGCGGCGGCGTCGTGGGAGCGGTCGTCGCCAACGCATTCCAGCCTGAGCGCGTCGTCTCCTCGCCCGTCGGCAGCCCGGTCTTCAAGCCGGCCTCCAGCCAGCTCACCATGGCCGAGGTGGCGCAGAAGGTGCAGCCGTCCGTGGTGATGATCCAGGGCCGCACCGGCGAGGGCTCGGGGGTGGTCCTGTCGGAGGACGGGCTCATCCTCACCAACAACCACGTCGTCGTGGGCGCCGGGCAGGGCGGGCAGATGACGGTCAAGTTCAGCGACGGCAAGACGGCCAGGGCCACGATCGTCGGCACCGACCCGGCCACCGACCTGGCGGTCATCAGGGCCGAGGACGTCTCAGGCCTGACCAAGGCGGCGCTCGGCGACAGCGACCAGCTCAAGGTCGGCGACGAGGTGCTGGCCCTGGGCAGCCCGCTCGGCCTGGACGGATCGGTCACCAAGGGCATCGTCAGCGCCCTGGACCGCACGCTCACCGTCGGCGGCGAGCAGCGCCAGCTCCCGCCGGGGCTGGGTCAGCAGGGCGAGTCCGAGCAGCCGACGACGATCGGCGGCGCCATCCAGACCGACGCCGCGATCAACCCCGGCAACTCGGGCGGCGCGCTGGTCAACGCGGCCGGCGAGCTGGTCGGCATCAACACCGCGATCGCCGCGCAGGCCCAGGCGGGCGGCGTCGGCTTCGCCATCCCGATCAACACCGCCAAGCACGTCTCCGAGCAGCTCATCAAGAACGGCAAGGTCAGCCACGCCTTCCTCGGCGTGAGCGTGACCGACGCCACCGGGGACGTGGCCGGCGCGCTGATCGGCCAGATCACCCCGGGCAGCCCGGCGGAGAAGGCCGGGCTGCGGCAGGGCGACCTCATCACCAAGATGGGCGACAAGCCGGTCGACGGCGGAGACACGGTCGTCGGACAGGTCAGAGGTTTCAAACCGGGCCAACAGGTCAAGATCACATATATGAGGGACGGTCAGACGAGCGAGACCACCGTCACCCTCGAAGAGAAGAAATAACGGACCCCCACGCGGACGGGTGTGCCGTCGAGATCGCTGCGGACTCGGCGGCACACCCCCCCTGCAAAGAGCTTCGATCAGGAGAACCGGCGCCCCTCGTCGCGCCGGTAGGCCCAGCCGGCCGCGGCGGCGGTGACCACCGTCCAGACCGCCAGCATGATCAGCGCCACCGGTTCCGGCCGGTGGCCGGCGATGGCGGCCCACAGCAGCTCGGCGGCGTCACGCGCGGGCGTGAAGATCGAGATCACCTCGATGAAGTCCGGCATCACCTGCGGCGGCAGCAGCAGCCCGCCCACGACCGCCAGCGGGAAGAAGACGAGCTGCGTCACCCCCACGGCGGCCTTGAACGCCAGCGTGAGCCCCATGAACAGCCCGAGCAGCATGAACGGCAGCCCGCCCACGATGAGCGCGCCCAGCCCGAGCAGCAGCCGCGCCGGCGAGATGGTCGCCTCGGTGAAGATCGCCCCCACCACCAGCACGGGCACCACCGAGACCAGCATCATGATCAGCGTCGCCAGGATGCGCCCGCCCAGGCGGGGCAGCGGGCCGGCGGGCAGCGTGCGCAGGTAGGGGTTCCACGGCAGCTCGCGGTCCTGGGCGACGCCGATGCTCAGCGAGAACAGCGCCGACGACATCGCGCCGAAGAACATCAGCGAACCGGTGGCGAGCGTGGCGGCCTGCGTGTCCTTGCCCACGAACGGCACCACGAAGGCCAGCATCGCCACGGCCGGGAACAGGGAGCTGGCCAGCACCCCGATCGGCACGCGGAACTGCTCCAGCAGCTGGTAGCGGGTGTGTACGAGGATCAGGCTAGACATAGGGGGTCTCCTTGGAGGTGATCGCGAGGAAGGCCTCTTCCAGCGTGGTCGGCCTGACTTCCAGCCCGGAGAACGGCGTGCCGCTCTTCACCAGCTCCACCACCAGCCGGTCGGGATCGGTGGTGACCAGGCTCGCCCGTCCCTCGTCGTGCTCGACGCCGAGCACGCCGGGCAGCTGGGGCAGCGCGGACGCGTCGACGGTGTCGAAGGAGACGCGGCGCACGCCCACCATGTCCCGCACGGCCCGCACCGTGTCGTCGGCCAGCACCCGTCCATGGCCGACGACCACGACCCGCTCCGCCAGGGCCTCGATCTCCTCCAGATAGTGGCTGGTCAGCAGCACGGTGCCGCCGGCCTCGTGGTAGGACTTGACGCCGTCCCACAGCGCGCGCCTGGCCTCGACGTCCAGGCCGGTGGTGGGCTCGTCCAGGAAGACCATCCGCGGCTCGCCGGCGAACGCCAGCGCCACCGCCAGACGCCGCCTCTGGCCCCCGGACAGGCCGCCCACCTGGCGCTTGACCAGATCCTCCAGCCCGAACCTGGCGAGTAACTCGTGCTTGTCCGTCCGCTTCGGGTAGTGCGCGGACACGAAGTCGACGATCTCGCCGACCCGCAGCGACTCGGGCAGGCCGGTCTCCTGCGGCGTGACGCCGACGCCGCGGCGCACCAGCGGGTCCTGCGGCGAGCCGCCGAACAGCTCCACCGTGCCCGACGTCGGCCGGCGCAGGCCCACGAACAGGTTGATCAGCGTGGACTTGCCCGCGCCGTTCGGGCCGAGCAGCCCGACCAGCTCACCGGCGCCGATCTCGAGCGACACCCCGTCCAGGGCGAGCACCGCGCCGTAGCGGCGGGTCACCTCGACGGCTCTGGCCAGGACGGTCATGACGTGCCTCCAGCGTTGTCCAGCAAGGCGCGGATCGCCTTGGTGTAGTCCTCGAACGCCAGCCGCCCGCGCTTGGTGAGCGCCACGTAGGTGACGGGCGTGCGGCCCTTGTGGGTCTTGGTGATCCGGACGTATCCGGCCTCCTCCAGCTTCGACAGGTGCACGGACAGGTTTCCGGCCGTCATCTCGAGGAGGTCCTTCAGCGACGGGAACGCGATCTCGTCCCCGTCGCCCAGTGTGTTGAGCGTGGCGATCACCCGCAGTCTGGCCTGAGCGTGGATCACCGGGTCGAGTTCGGGCAGCGCGGGGCTCACGGGTGCCGCCTGAGCCACAGCCCGATCGCGATCTGGCCGCCGCCGACCAGCACCGCGATCAGCAGCGCGTGCCAGCCGGCCCCCAGCATCACGCCCACGGCGTCGGCCGCCAGGGTGACCGTGCCGAGGAAGAAGGTGGGCCAGTCGTGCCAGACGGCGCCGCCGGCCATGTAGAGCAGGCCGACGACCAGCATGAACCCGCCGGCCCAGAGCAGGCCCACCTCGTCCTCCGGCAGCAGCGGGCTCAACCTGACGGCCAGCACGGTCATCACCACGAGGCCGGCCGTCCACGACCAGCCGTACATGGCGCCCTTGATCGCGTTGCCGCCGCGGGTGTGCCCGGCCTGCCGGACGATGCCCAGGGCGGCCAGGCCGCCGCTGACGAGCTGGGCGCTGAACAGCACGGTCAGCGCCTGCGCCTGCGAGATCGGCGCGTACGACCGGCCGTCCAGCCCGTAGTGCAGGAACAGGGCGGTGAAGCCGAGCAGCCAGGCGACCCCCCACGGCACGTGGACCAGCAGCGGATTGCCGCGCAGGTGCAGGACCGTGGCGGCGCGCTGCGCCTCGATCAGGCGCAAGGTCTCTTCCGGGCTGGGCACCCGATCCTCGTCTACCATCGCAAACTCCCCTTCGGCTTAAACTGGTTTGTAGTTTAAACCTGCTTGCGACGCCAACTCAAGCCCCTGGCTCGGGGACGTTCACCTCCGGGTGAGCACCTCGGACTCCCACAGGTCGCGGTAGTAGCCCGGCACGGCGACCAGCTCGTCGTGGTGGCCGCGCTGGACCACCCGGCCCTCCTCCATCACCACGACCTCGTCGACCAGCTCCAGGCCGCGCAGCCGGTGGGTGACGAGCAGGGTGGTCCTGTCCCTGGTCACGTCCAGCAGGTCGGCCATCAGGCGGTCGGCGGTCTCCTCGTCGAGCGCCTCGGCCGGCTCGTCGAGCAGCAGCACCGGCGGGTCGTACAGCAGCGCCCTGGCCAGGGCCAGCCGCTGGAGCTGGCCGCCCGACACGGTGCGGCCGTCCTCGCCCAGCTCGGCGTCCCAGCCGGTGCGCTCGACCCAGCCGTCGAGCCTGGCCTCGCGCACCGCGCGCAGCAGGCCCTCCTCGTCCGCCTCGGGGCCGGCCAGGCGCAGGTTGTCGCGCAGCGTCGTCTGGAAGATGTACGGGTCCTGCGTCAGCCCGGTCATCATGGCCCGCACGTCGTCGCCCGGCAGGGCCGCCAGGTCCACGCCGTTCACCCGCATCGTCCCCGAAGCGGGCTCGACCAGGCGCATCAGCGCGGCCAGCAGGGTGCTCTTGCCCGCGCCGCTCGGGCCCACGACGGCCACCCGGCGGCCGGGCGTCAGGCGCAGCGAGACCCCGTCGACGGCGGTGCGCTCGCCGTGGCGCACGACCAGGTCGTCCACCTCGACGGTGAGCGGGCCGGACGGCGGCGCCACGGGCGCGGCCGGCTCGGCGACGGCCGGGGCGGCCGAGCGCACCTCGCGCAGCCGCCTGATCGCGGCGGTGATCCCGGCCATCCGCTCGCCCGCCGCGGCCAGCGGGAGCACCGGCTCGAACGACACCAGCGCGGTCAGCGCGAGCACGGCGGTGCCCACCGAGCCGACGCCCGCGTTCTGGGCCAGCAGCACGATCGCGGCCACGGTCAGGCCCTGCACCAGGGTCCCGCCGGCCAGCGCGGCCGCGTGCACCCTGGCCTGGCGGCGTTCCAGCGCGGCCAGCGCCTCGTCGGCGGCCCGCGCCTGGCCGAGCGCCCGCTCGTTCGCGCCGTAGGCGGCCAGGTCGGCCGAGCCGTGCACCAGATCGGCCACCCGGCCCGCCAGCGCCGCCCGCGCCGGGGCGATCCGCGCCGACCAGCGGCGGGCCGCGGCGGACGTCCAGAGCGGCAGCAGCACCCCGGCCGCCACCAGCCCGGCCAGCAGCACCAGCGCGGCCGCCGGCAGCAGGGTCAGCCCGATGACCACCGCGGCCAGCCCGGTCACCCCCGCCGCCGTGGCCGGCAGCAGGCAGCGCACCAGCAGGTCCTGCACCGCGTCGGTGTCGTCGACCATGCGGCTGAGCAGGTCGGCCCCGCCGTGCCCGGACCCGCGGGGCGCGATCAGCGCGTCGTAGAGCCGTTCCCTGGTGCCCGCCTGGGCGCGTAGCGCCACGTCGTGGCCGGTCAGGCGCTCGGCGTAGCGGAAGACGCCCTTGCTGGTGGCGAACGCCCTGGTCGCCACGATCGCCACGCTGAGCGCGGCCAGCGGCGGCTGCTCGGCGGCGCGGGTGATCAGCCAGGCGGCGGCCGCGATCAGGCCCAGCCCGGCCAGGTCGGCGGCGGCCCCGGCCAGGACGGCCCAGACGAGCCTGGTCCCCATGCGGCGGTTCACCGCTCGCTCCCTTCGCTCTGAACCGACAGGACGGTCGGCAGCACGGTCGGCAGGGCTGGGGCGGTGTCGGAGGTGACGCGCCCCTGGTCGATGCGGATCACCCGTTCGGCCAGGTCGATCATGGCCGGGCGGTGCGCCACGATGACGGCGGTACGGCCCCGCGCCAGCTCGGCGGTGGCCGAGACCACGGCGGCCTCGCTGCGCCCGTCGAGCCTGGCGGTGGGCTCGTCGAGGAGCAGCATCGCCGCCCCCGGCCGGCAGAAGGCCCTGGCCAGGGCGACGCGCTGGCGCTGCCCGGCCGACAGGTTCGTGCCGCGCTCGCCGACCACCGTGTCGTAGCCCTCGGGCAGCGTCTCGACGAAGTCGGCGTGCGCGGCCGCCGCGGCCGCGCGCACCTGCTCCATCGAGGCCGACGGGTCGCCCAGGCGGATGTTGTCGGCCACGGACGTGGTGAACAGGTGCGGCCGCTGCGGCACGAACGCCAGGTGCGCCCGCCAGCCGGCCAGGTCGAGCGTGCCCAGGTCCACCCCGTCGACCAGCACCCGGCCCGCCGACGGCCGGACGAAGCCCAGGAGCAGGTGCAGCAGCGTGCTCTTGCCGCCGCCGCTCTCGCCGACCAGCGCCACCCGCTCGCCGGGGGAGATCGTCAGCGAGACGTCGTCGAGCGCCGGGTCGTCCCTGCCGGGGTAGCGGACGGTGACGTTCTCCAGCGTGATCTCGGGCGCCGAGGTCACCCGCGCCGGGCGTACCTGCTGATCAGGCTCGTCGGCCGGGGCGTCGAGCACGGCGAACGCCGCGTCGGCGGCGGCCACGCCCTCCATCGAGGCGTGGAAGCGGGTGCCCATCGCCCGCAGCGGCAGGTACGCCTCCGGGGCCAGCAACAGCACCAGCAGCGCCGTCGTCAGGTCCAGAGACCCGCCCAGCAGCCGCAGCCCGATCGGCACCGCCACCAGCGCCAGCGACAGCGACGCGCACAGCTCCAGCACCAGCGACGACAGGAACGCCACGCGCAGCGTGCGCATGGTGGCGCTCCGGTGCGCGTCCGCGACCTGCTTGATCACCGTGGCCTGGTAGCGGGCCCGGCCGAAGGCCCGCAGCGTGGGCAGGCCGCGTACGACGTCCAGGAAGTGGCCGCCCAGCCGCGACAGCGCGTGGAACTGCCGCTCGGTGACGGCCTTGGTGGTCAGCCCGACCAGCGCGCCGAAGATCGGGATGAGCGGCAGCGTGATCAGCACGATCACCGCGCTGGCCAGGTCGGCCGTGAACAGGCGGACGAGCACGGCCAGCGGCACGATCGCGGCCACCGCGATCGAGGGCAGGTAGCCGGTCAGGTAGGCGTCCAGGCCGTCCAGGCCGCGCCCGGTGAGCGTGACGAGCTCGCCCGAGCGGTGCCCGCTCAGCCGTCCAGGGCCGAGTTCCTGCAGCCGGGCCAGCAGCCGGAGCCGCAGCGCCGACTTCACCCCGGTCGCGGTCCGGCCCGCGAACACCCCCTGGCTCCAGGCGAGCAGCGCCCGCACCGCCGCCACCGCCGCGACCGCGCCGAGCGCCGCGGCGGTGAACCTGCCCGACAGCACCCCGGCCAGCAGCTCGGCCTGGACCAGGACGAGCAGCCCGGCCAGGACGGCGGCGGCCAGCGTGACGGCCACGTGGCGGCGGATCGGCCGCTCGGCCCGCAGCAGCGCGAGTAGACCCTTGTGCAAACCCGACCTCTAGAAGAACGAAGGGATTCGGCCGGCGTCCTTTCCCGGACGGAAGGTGCGCCACACCCATACTTGCGCGCCCAGCATGATCGGCGCGAACGGGAGGACCATGACACTGAGCACATTCAACGTAGCCGGGGGCGCGGTGTGGTCGAGCAGGTACGTCATCGCGCCCGCCAGGACGCCCACCGCGGGCAGCGCCGCGAGGACCCCCGACAGCAGCAGCGCCCGCCACGTCCGGGTGACCCCGGCGAAACCGGGCATCCGCCAGCCCAGGAACGTCCAGCCGTGGAAGGCGAACAGCAGCGTGGTCACCAGCCCCAGCATCAGGCCGAGCGGGTGGGGCAGCGGCCCGGCGAACCCGGTGGCCGCCGCGTACAGGGCCATGCCCCAGCCGAACGACAGGCCGAGCGAGCCGAACCAGATCATCGCGTCCCAGAAGCCGCGCCAGCGGGCGCCGTCGATCCTGCGCCTGAACCACAGGCCGGCGTCGCGCAGGATCCACGCCAGCAGCATCGCCACCACCACCGGGTACAGCTTGAACAGCACCTCGCCTTCGAGCAGCGGGTAGGCGCCGAACATCGTCCCGGCCACGGCCACCAGCCACACCTCGTTGGCCAGCACGTACGGCGCCACCGCGGCGACCATCCTGTCGCGGCCCTCCTGGGTCCTGCCGAGGACGGGCAGCAGCAGCCCGACGCCCAGATCGAACCCTTCGAGGGCGAAGTATCCGGCCAGCAGCACCGCGAAGACGGCGAACCAGATCAGTTCCATGTCTGCACTCCTAGTAGCTCAGCGCGGGGGAGCGCTGCTGGCCGGCCGTCGCGCCCAGGTCCGGGTCCTGCGGGCCGCGCTTGATCACCTTGGCGATGAGGACGTAGTCGACCACCGCCAGCAGCCCCAGCACGCTCACGAACCCGACGAGCGAGGTGGTGACCATGCCGGAGGTGAGCCCGGGTGACATGGCGTCGGCCACCGACAGGCGTTCCCAGATCATCCACGGCTGGCGGCCGATCTCCCTGGCCATCCAGCCCAGGATCGACAGCACGAACGGCACCGGCGTCATCGCGATGAGGAACACGTGCATCCAGCGCCAGCGCGGCAGCCACTTGATCGTCGGCAGCATGAACAGCAGCACGACGAGCATGGCGATCTCGCCGAACATCATCATGAGGGCGAGCGGGAGCGAGGCGCCCACGTTGCCGTCGAACTTGCCGTCCTGCACGCCCACGAACTGGGCGTGCCCGGCGCCGACCGTCACCAGGATGCCGATCGCGGCGGTGATCACGCCGGTGCGCAGGGACTTGGTGAAGAACTCGGTCTCGTGGGTGCGGCGGAACAGCTGGTACGCGCTGGCCCCCATCATCACGGTGGCCCCGGTGAACAGCGCGGCGCCGATCACGTGCGGGAAGGAGGCGAGCAGCGCCTTGTTGGTCAGCAGCGCGCCGAAGTCGACCAGCTCCATCCTGCCGTCCTTCACCACCGAGCCGACCGGGTTCTGCAGGAACGAGTTGGCGACCATGATGTAGAACGCGCTGGCGTAGGCGGTCAGCGTCACCAGCCAGATGCAGGCCAGGTGGAGCCATTTGGGCAGCCGTCCCCAGCCGAAGATCCACAGGCCCAGGAACGTCGACTCCAGGAAGAACGCCACCAGCGTCTCCATGGCCAGCGGCGCGCCGAACACGTCGCCGGCGTAGTGCGACAGCCCGCTCCAGGAGAGCCCGAACTGGAACTCCATCACCAGCCCGGTGACGATGCCCAGCGCGTAGTTGATGATGTAGATCTGCCCCCAGAAGCGGGTCATGCGCTGGTGCAGCGGCCTGCCGCCGATCGCCCAGCGGGTGTGCGCGATCGCCACGAGCGGCGCCAGCCCCAGCGTGAGCACGACGAACAGGAAGTGCAGGCTTCCCGTCATCGCGAACTGCAACCGTGCCAGGTCGAGTACATCCATCCGCGTTCAACTCCGTCGTTGTGTCTGCCTACATATCGACAGCCTACATGTAGACTAGCTACACAACGAACGGTTATCTAGGATTTGGTGTCATGAACCCCGATGCGCTGCGCGGACACATGGACGCCCTGCTGCTGTCCGTGCTCGAGCACGAGCCCCTGCACGGCTACGCCATCATCGAGGCGCTGCAGTCCCGCAGCGGGGGCGCGCTGAGCGTGCCGACGGGCACGGTCTATCCCGCGCTGCGCCGGCTGGAACGCATCGGATACCTGGTCAGCGAGTGGGCGACGGTCGGCGGGCGCAAGCGGCGCACGTACCGCCTGACCGACTCGGGCCGCAAGCAGCTCGACGGCGAGCGCACCGCCTGGCGGGAGTTCACCAGCGTCATCGGGAACGTGCTGCGCCCGCAGTCCGACGCGAGCGGGTGATGCGCAGGCAGCGGGTGGCGCAGTAGGCCTGCATGCCCCACAGGCCGCAGGTCACCAGGTTCGCCAGGATCGTGGGCAGCACGTCGAGGGTGTTCGGGTCGTCCACGCCCATCGACAGCGACAGGCTCAGCGCCCCGGTCACCGGGAGCATGGCCCACACGAGCACGCCCAGCGACCTGGTCACCAGGTGCGGCCGGCGGATCCAGCGGGCGCCCCGGCTCAGCGCGAACAGGGCCAGGCCGCCGTACAGGCCGGTGGCGAGCTGGGCGACGTCGAGCAGCCGCGAGACCGGCTGGAACCAGCCCGGCTGGGTCGCGTAGACGTGCTGCTCGGGCGGGTAGAGCCGCCACAGCGCCGACCACATGAGCACGGTGATCGGGATGCTGATGAACAGCAGCAGGCCCAGCCGGCGGCCCGCGACGGCCGTCAGCTCCGACTGGTAGCCGGGCGCGATCTCGGTGAGCTCGCCGAACTCCTCGACCGCCTGGCGCTCGGCCGCGGCGCGGTCGAGGCCCTCCGCCTCCAGGGCGACGGCGGTGTCCTCCAGGCTGTCGCGGGCCTCGACGACCAGGTCGCGCTTGGGGCCGTACGGACCGGTCAACGTCCGTTCCAGGTCGGCCACGTAGTCGTCGATGCGCATGATTCTCAGTCTACGAACGGCGCCGGCCGGGCCTCATCGGGGATTTCCCCCATCTTTCCCGGAGGACGGGTTGATGTGTAGGTTTTTTCCTACGTATAGTGGCTGACATGCAGATCTCACAGATCCTCACCGTGACCGTGCCCGTCGGCGACCAGGAGGAGGCGCTCGCCTTCTACACCGGCGTGCTCGGCTTCGAGGTGCGCACCGACAACCCGTTCCCCATGGGCCGCTGGCTCACCGTCGCGCCCAAGGGGGCCGAGACGGCGCTGCTGCTGGCGTCCTGGTTCCCCGACATGGCGCCCATCGCCGGGCTCGTGGTGACCTCTCCCGACCTCGACGCGCTGGCCGAGCGGCTGCGCGAGCACGACGTGGCCTTCGAGGGCCCCTCCGACCAGGCGTGGGGCCGTCAGCTGCTGTTCCAGGACCCGTACGGCAACGGGTTCGTGGTGAGCCAGGCGTGACCGCCAGGTCGGTGGCCGGGACGGGGGCGGCCGATCACGTCTTCACCGCGCTGTCCAGCCCGGCCCGGCGCGAACTGCTGCGGCTCCTGCTGGACGAGGGCGCCCAGCCGGCCGGCCGCCTGGCCGAGCGCTTCGACATGAGCCGTCCCAGCGTCTCCGAGCACCTCAAGGTCCTCAGGGACGCCGGCCTGGTCGCCGAGACCCGGCACGGCAGGGAACGCCACTACCGGCTGGAGGCGGCGCCGCTCATGGAGATCCGCGACTGGCTGACCCCGTACGAACGCTTCTGGAGAGAGAAGCTCACCAACCTCAGCAACCTGCTGGACGAGATGGAAGACGAAGGTGGACGAGATGGCGACCACGAGTGAAGACCTGCGCGCGATCAGGCTCGACCAGTTCATCGGCCACGCGCCGGCCAAGATCTGGCGGGCGCTCACCGACCCGGAGCTGCTGGCGCGCTGGCTCATGCCCAACGACTTCAAGCTGGAGGTGGGCCACCGGTTCACGTTCACCACCGAGCCGAAGAAGCAGGTCGGCTTCGACGGCGTCGTCTACTGCGAGGTACTGGAGTTCGAGCCGGAGCGGCTGCTGAAGATCAGCTGGAGCGACCGCAAGAACGCCGACTGGACGGTCGCCTGGCGACTCGAACCCGAGGGCAAGGGCACCCGCCTGTTCCTCGACCACGAGGGCTTCGACCCGGACGACGAGCTGCAGCAGCTGTCCAGGAAGATCATGGGGTCGGGCTGGCGCTCGAACATCTTCCCGAAGATCGCCGCCCTGGCCGCGACCCTCTGACCCGATCAGAGTCCGACGTACGGGAGCAGCGTGAGCAACCGGTACCCGTTGACGCCGAGCAGCAGGAGAAGGCCGATCCGCGCCGGCCGGCTGCTCCACGCCATGATCAGCGTGATGCCGACCAGGAACAGCGCGCACGCCGACCCCATGGCCGCCACCAGGGCCGCGTCCGGGTCGCGGTAGGGCGGCAGGTCCGGGGTCCAGGCCTGGCTCGTCGGGATGAGGCTGAGGCACATGGGGACCAGGCTCATCACGGTCAGCACGCTGACCGTGATGAGCCGCCGCGCGTCGAAGGGCCGATCCGGCGAGGTGTCGCGGGGAGCCGCCACGGTGTCCGCTCCTGGTGTCAGGTGGCCAGGCGGGTGTTCTGGTCGTGCAGGAGCAGCCAGCCCTCGGCGGTCCTGGTGAAGATCATGCACAGCAGGTTGCGCGCGTGGATGGGCGCGCCCGAACCGTCGACGTCCCGGTAGTCGGCCTCGTACGTGGCCACCGCCGTCCCGTCCGTCTCCACGTAGGCGACCCGGGTCAGGTCCTGGGTCCAGTCGAGGTCGGCGAACCAGTCGCGGTGGAAGTCCTCGACCGCCTGGCGGCCTTCGAGCCGGCCGCCGTTCGGCAGCACGACCACGACGTCGTCGTGGAGGGTGGCGGTGTACGCCGGGAGGTCGCGCTCGGAGATGGCCTTCAGGTGGGCCTCGATGAGCTGCTCAGCGGAGATCATCGGGCCAGCTTAGAGTGCCGGGGACTCCAGGTGCCACTTGACGGGGCTCTCGGGTGATCGCACTATGAACACACGTTCATGAACGCGTGTTCATCACGGGAGGCCGCCATGAGTGTCCGCAACACCGAGCAGTTCGACGCCTGGAACGGCCGCGAAGGCGCCGCCTGGGCGGCCGGCCGCAGTACCGGCCACGAGGACGGCGAGCGCGCCGAACTGGGCGACCGGCTGCTGGACGCGGCCAGAATCGGGAGCCGCGACCGGGTCCTCGACGTCGGATGCGGCACCGGGGCCACCACGCTCGGCGCCGCGCGGCGGGCGCACGCGGGCCTGGCCGTCGGGGCCGACCTGTCCGCGCCGATGCTCGAACGGGCCCGCCGGGCCGCCGCCGGAGCCGGAGTGAGCAACGTCGCGTTCGAGCAGGCCGACGCTCAGACGCACCCGTTCCCCGAGCACGGCTTCGACGTCGTCGTCAGCCAGTACGGCGTCATGTTCTTCGCCGACCCGGTGGCGGCCTTCGCCAACCTCGGGCGCGCGTTGCGCCCCGGCGGGCGGCTGGCCTTCGTCTGCCCGCAGCCGCCCGAGAACTGCCCCTGGTACGTGGTCCCCATCGCGGCCCTGCTGGGCATCGAGCCGGAACCGCGGGCCGTGGTGGCCGCCTATCCCGGCCCGGCGCCGGCCATGTTCGCCCTGTCGGATCCGGGCCTGATCGCCCGCGTCCTCGCCGCCGCCGGGTTCACCCGGGTGGCGGTGGATCCGCTGGACGTCCCGCACCGCTTCGGCGGCACGCCGGCCGAGGCCGCGGACGCCTTCCTGGCCAGCGGGCCCACCCGCTACCTGGTCGAGCGGGACGACGACCTGACCTGGGCGCAGGCGCGGGCCAGGCTCGTGCCCGCGCTGGAGCCGTACGCCGGGCCCGGCGGGGTGGTCATGCCGGGCGCCCCCTGGCTGGTCACCGCCGAGCGTCCGGCGGCGGGGGAGGGGTGATGTCGCCCAGGAAGGCCGCCGCGCTGCGCGAGGCCGGCGATCTGAGCCTGCGTGAGCATCTGATCGCCACCGCCGCCCGCCTCGTCGCCGAAGACGGGCTCGCCGGGCTGACCGTCCGCGACATCGCCCGCGAGGCCCGGGTCGCCGACGGCGTCCTGTACAACCACTTCGCGAACAAGGAGGAGCTGCTGGCACTCGCCGTGCGCGCGCACGTCGAGAACGTCGAGCAGGCGATGCCGGCCCTGCCTGAACCGGGTGACGGCGGCGTCGAGGAGTGCCTGCGCGCCTACATCGGCCACGGCATCGCCCTGCACGCCGCGCTGCTGCCGGTGTTCACGCGGTTGCTCGCCCTGCCCAAGGTGCTGGCCCGCTTCAGCGCCCTGGCCGACGACACCCCGGGCTGGGGGCTCGACGCGGCGCTGGCCGGCTACCTGCGCGGCGAGCAGCGCCTCGGCAGGATCGCCGCGGCCGCCGACGTCGCGGCCGCCGCCACGATGATCGTCGGCGCCTGCCACGAGCTGGTGCTCCCGCACCTGTTCCGCCAGGCGCCCGCCCCCGTCCACGTCCCCGACGGATTCGTGGACGGCCTCGTCGCCACCCTCATGAACGGCATCGGGTGAGGGACGTCAGGAGGCCGCGAAGCGGGCTGCGAACGCGGCGCGGTTGGCCGAGTCGGGCACCCGGTCCCAGACCGCGAACACCACCCGCTCGAACACCCCGGCGAACGCCCCGGGGAGTGCACCGCTCGCGCCCAGCAGACTCTGGAACGCCTCGGCCACCTCGCGCGGATCGTTGCCGAACACCCCGCACCCCCACGCGCCCAGCACCAGCCGCCGCGCCCCGTGATGCGCGGCGACGGCCAGCACCCGCTCGGCCCGCTCCGCGAGCGCCCGCCTGATGCTCTCGCCCGCCCCCGGGTCACGGCGCAGCACCTGCCCGGCGTTGGGCGCGGGCGAGGTCAGGAACGACACCGGGTACGGCTCGGCCAGCAGCTCGCCGGTGTCGCCGCGATGCACCGGCACGTCCGGCGACCAGATGACGCGGTTGCTGTAGAGCAGGTCGGGGGACTCGCGGTGGGCGGCGTAGTAGTCGGGCGCTCGCAGCAGGCAGGGGTGCAGCAGGGCGTGCCGGCAGAGGTCCTCCTCCTGCGCCTTGGCGCCTCGCAGGTAGCCGCCGCCGGGGTTGCGGGCCGAGGCGAAGTTCAGCACCGCGATGTGCCCGGGCTCGGCGAGGTGCAGCCGCCGCGCCGCCCGGAGGCTGGTCTCGGCGGTCACCTCGAACGCCGTCCGGTGCCCGGGGCCGGGCGGGGGCGGGGCGATGCGCTCGTCCGGGCCGTGGCTCACGGTGCCGGAGATCGCCGCGTCCAGCGCCGGGCCGACGACCACGGCGGTGCCGTCGGCCGCCGTGTAGCCGCCCTCGTCGGCGATCCGCTCGTTGGCGGTGGCGATCCCGCGCAGTCTGGTGCTCACGGACGCTCATGCTAGATCGCGGGCCGGGCGCGGGCCGAACGGTTTTCCGCCGCCCGCACCCGCCTGCCGCCCCGGGC
>NZ_JABCPZ010000244.1 GCF_013283785.1 Nonomuraea antri | reverse complement strand
TCCCCTCTCCGGGCCGCCAACGCCGCGGCCGCCACGGACTTGTGGGTCGCGGGCACCCGGGCTGCGGGCGCTGGGGTCGCAGGCACCCGGGCCGCAGGCGCTGGGATCGCGGGCGCTGGGGTCGCGGGCGCTGGGGTCGCGGGTACTCGGGTCGCGGGCTCCGGGGCCGCAGCCCGTGGGACCGCAGCCCGTGGGAGCACAGCCCTTGAGACCGCAGCCTTCGAGACCGCAGCCCTTGAAACCGCAGCCCTTGAGACTGCGGGCACTGGGGTCGCGGGTGAGGGTTCCGTGACGGCCTCGCGTGGGGAATCCGCCGGCCGCACCCGCCGCCGTCGTCGCCGTCGCCCGGCCGACGTGCCCGCCGCGGCCGCCAGGCACCGGCGTGGCGCCCGGGCGTCGCGTGAGACGGTCGTCGAGATGGGGCACGCCGCCCACGAGGACCTTGCGCCGCACGCGACCGCCGCCCTGGACGTTAGGGCGGGCAGGACGGTCAGCGGCTCGGCCGGTCTTGAGACGGCACCCTTCAACCCCTTCCCCGTGGCCCGGCTCACCCCCGGCTCCCCCTCGACACGCGCCCACCAGCCGGCCGGGACGGGAGCGGCCTGGGACCCGTGGTCCGCGGCCTCCGGCGGTGCCCAGGATCCGCGCGCCACCACCACTTCCGCCACACCTAACGACCCGCGCTCGATGGGACCGGGTCCTGCGGCTTCGGGTCCCGCGGCTTCAGGTCTGGTCGGTTCAGGTTCGGTCGGTTCGGGTGCCGCACTGGAGCTGCGGGCCGGCGACGGCGCGTCGCCGTACCAGGGCCGGCGGCGGCGCGGGGAGCGTCCCGTGAGTGACCCGATGACCGCCTGGATCGAGACCCCGCCGCGCGGCCGCCGCCACCGCGACGCGGCACCCGCACCACGCGACGCGGCACCGACCGGACGCACCATGGCACCCCACGAAAGCACCAGGGCACCCCACGGAAGCGGCATCGCACCCCACGCGAGCGGCGTGGCGCCCATGGGGGCCGGGGTGGCGGAGCATCAGCCGTTCGTCCAGGACGCCCCGCTGCGTGGCCGCCGCCATCGTGGCGCGCCGCCCTCCAGCACACCGGCCGACTTCGCCGGGGTCGGCGCCGCCGGCTGAGCCCGCACGCCCGGACAGTCGCCCACCCGGGCACGCATGCGCCCAGGCGCGATCGCTCGGTCCGCGCCCGTTGGGATGTGACGGCACAGTTCGCGCCCGCCGGCTGTGACGGTACGTTCACGCCCGCCGGATGTAGCGGCGCAGTTCGCGCCCGCCGGGTGTGACGGCACGCCCGTTGGGGCGTGACGGCACGTTCGCGGGCGCCCGGATGCCATGGCACGTTCGTGCGCCTCTGGGCGCGGTGACACGGCCACGCGCGCCCGGGCGCGGTGACACGGCCGCGTGCGTCCGGGCGCGATGACACGGCCGCGTGCGTCCGGGTGCGATGGCGCGGGCGTCCGGGCGCGATGGCGTGGGCGCGCCGCGAACGAGGGCGGCCGGTCCTCCGGGGTACGGGAGGCCGGGCGATGGCCACGTCCCACCCCCAGCGCGTGGCGGCGGCTGGGCAGGAACTCTGGGATTGGGTCTTTCGTTTGACGGTCCGGCATTGACCGGAAAATCGGGAATGTGAGGACTGTTGCCCCCCACCGCCTTACGCTTAGCCTTCCTCGGCCTGGTCGTTTCGTTGTTCGCCACGGCCTGCACCACCCCCACTCGCAGCCCCGAATACCAGAACCCCCAGCCCTCCATGGAACCTTGGGAAGAAGAGGAGGAGGAACCGGTGGAGGAGGAGGTGGAGAAGGAATACCTGGCGATTTGCGTGACGAAGAAGAGCCAGGCCCGCGTCGTCGATCAGCCCTGCGACGACGATGAGAAAGGCCATTCCTGGTATTTCCTGCCCTCACCCTCGACAGTGCCCGCCGTGGGCAGGAAGGCCCGGGGTGGCGCGTTCGGGTGGCCGGAGGACGGCGAGGCGTACCGCGCTGCCAGGAAGGGCGGACGCAGCGCGGACGCCAAGGTCGACGAGAGCTACGACCTCGTCGAGGTCTGCGTGAAATCACGTACCCGCATGCGCGTGTTCGACGGCCGGTGTGACGACGAGGACGAAGGCCACGCCTGGTATTACCTGCCACTGACCGGCCACGTCCCGGCGGTGACGGAGAAAGCCGTGCGCGGCTCGTTCTATTTGTTCGGCTGGGGCGAAACCTACCGGGCCAGACGCGGCGGCGGGAAAGGCAGCCAGGCGGCCATCGAGGAAACGTCCGCAGAAGACGACGAAACTTATACCGAGCCGGACACGGAAGAGCCGACGCCCACGGAAAGCTCGTCGTCGTCCGGTAACTGCACGACCGTTCATTTCAGGAAGAGCCGGGTCCGCCGCTGTTAGCGACCCCGTATTCGGCGGCGAAGGCGGCGAGTCGGGTCACCGCGTCCCTGCTGCGTTCCCACGGACGGACGATCAGCCGTTCCACTCCCAGCGCCGCCCACGACGCCACCTCATCGGGCGAGGCGAGGGCGTAGGCGTGCGCGGTGACGGGTACGCCCGCGCCGAGCCTGGCCAGTTGCGGCCGGATGGACTCCAGCGTGTGCGGCATGCTGATCCACCCGTCGCACAGCCGCGCCGCTCGGCGCAGCGCGGCGGGTGATTCACCGCCGGCCAGGATGGGCAGCCGGTCCTGGACGGGCTTGGGCTCGAAGGCGACCTCGGGGAAGGCGTAGAAGGTCCCGGAATGGGTGATGACGGGCTCGCGCCAGAGCCGCCGGACGATCTCGATCGCCTCGTCCAGCCGGCCGCCCCGGTTGGTGAACGGGACACCGGCGGCGTCCCACTCACCCCGGTACCAGCCCGCTCCGATGCCGCAGATCGCCCGTCCGCCGGAGACGGCGTCCAGGGTCGCGAACGCCCGGGCCGACACGAACGGGTGCCGCAACGCGAGCAGGTAGACGGCGGTGCCGAGCCTGACCCTGGACGTCAGCCCGGCCAGCCAGCACAGGTAGGCGGGCGCGTCGAACAGCGGCGTCGTGGGCCTGATGCCCGGGTCGGAGGTGCCCGGGTAGACGGCGGTGGACAGGTCGGTGGCGAAGACCAGGTGCTCGGGCAGCCAGATCGACTCGAAGCCCAGCTCGTCGGCGGCGACCGCGACGTCCTTCCACGCGTCCGGGTGGAGCAGCCCCAGCGGCACCCCGTACTTCACGGGTAGCGCCGCAGGTCGCGGGTGAGGTGGTCGCGGACTCCGCGCCGGTGCTCGGCGGAGGTTCCGTAGGCGGCCGACAGCGACCAGGCGCGGGCCAGCCAGAACCGCAGGTCGAGCTCCTCGGTGTAGCCGATCGCCCCATGCACCTGCAAAGCCGCTCGGGCCGCCGCACAAGCCGCTTCTCCGGCAGCGGCCTTGGCCGCGCTCACATCCCGCTCGCCGGTGGATGTCCCCCGATCCACGGACAAAGCCGCTCGACACACCAGCGGCGCCGCGAATTCCACGTCGATCGCCACATCGGCCAGCCGGTGCTTGACCGCCTGGAACGTCCCGATCGCGGTGCCGAACTGGCGGCGCGCGCGGGCGTAGGTCACCGAGGCGTCCAGCAGTTCCCGTGCCACGCCGATGAGCTGTGCGGCGGTCGCGACCGTGGCCCGGTGCAGCGCGGGCTCGGGCGCGGCGGCCAGCCGTACGGACTCGCCGGGGTCGAAGGCGACCTCGAACAGGCGGCGGCAGGGGTCGGCGCCCGGCACCGGCGTCAGGCGTGCCGAGGCCCGGTCCACCTGGCGCAGGCCGTCGGGGCCTGCGACGATCAGCAGGTCCGCGAGGTCGGCGTCGGCGGCGTACTCCTGGCCGGGCGGGATCACGGCGACGGTGACCGCCCCGGAGACGAGTTTCGGCACCTCGTCCACCAGGTACGGCGCCGCGATCGCGGTGTCCACGACCGGGCCCGGCAGGCACGCCCGTCCCGTCTCCTCCAGCGCGGGCAGCACGTCGGTCAGCGCGAGCCCGAGCCCGTCGCACTCCTGGGGTGCGAGCAGCCCGAAGAAGCCCAGCTCGGCGAGCTGTTCCCAGGCCGGGCGGCGCTCGGTGCGCAGCGCGGCGGGCGGGCAGTGCGCGCGCAGCACGTCACGGACGGTCGCGCCGAGCGCGAGCTGTTCGTCGGTCCAGATGAAGTTCATCGCGGCAGCTCCAGCACCAGGTTCATCGCGGCGGCTCCAGCACCAGGTTCATCGCGGCAGTCCCAGGACGCGTTCGGCGACGATGTTGCGCTGGATCTCGTTCGTGCCCGCGTAGATCGGCCCCGCCAGCGCGAACAGGAAGCCGTCCAGCCAGGACGTGCGCCCGGCCTCCTCGCCGAGCAGTTCCATGGCCAGCCCGTGCATGCGCAGGTCGAGCTCGGACCAGAACACCTTCCCCAGGCTCGCGGCCGGCCCGAGCTCGGCGCCCGACATGAGCCTGCGCGCGGTCCCGTACGTGTGCAGCCGGTACGCCTCCGCCTCCACCCAGCAGCGCGCGGCCCGGTCCAGGAGCGCGTCGTCACCGGAGTCCCTGGCCAGCGCGACGAGCCGGTCGGCGGTGGCCAGGAACCGGCCGGGGCTGCGCAGGGCCAGGCCGCGCTCGGACGACGTGGTGGCCATCGCGATGCGCCAGCCCTGGCCGACCTCGCCGAGCACCAGCTCGTCAGGGACGAACACCCCGTCGAAGAACAGTTCGGCGAATCCGGGCAGCCCGTCGAGCTGGGCGATCGGCCGAACCGTGACGTCGTCCAGGGGGAACAGGAAGTAGGTCAGCCCGTGATGCCGGGCGCCCGAGGTGCGGAAGAGCCCGAACCCGTGGCCGGCGTAGGCGGCCCGGGAGCTCCACGTCTTCTGCCCGTAGAGCCGCCACCCGCCGGGTACGGGCTCGGCCCTGGCGGTGAGCGCGGCCAGGTCGCTGCCGGCCTCGGGCTCGGACCAGGCCTGGGCCCAGACGTCGTCGGCCCTGGCCATCCTGGGCAGCCAGCGGGCGCGCTGCTCGTCGGTGCCGAATCTCATGAGGGTGGGGGCGAGGAGGAAGATCCCGTTCTGGGTGACTCTGGGCGGTGCGCCGGCCGCCCAGTACTCCTCCTCGAAGATCAGCCATTCGATCAGGGAGGCGCCGCGCCCGCCGTACTCCCGTGGCCAGGAGACGACGGACAGCCGTTCCCCGGCCAGCCGCGCCTCCCAGGCCCGGTGCGCGGCGAAGCCCTCGGGGGTGTCCATGGACGGCAGCGGTCCCGGCCCGTTCTCGGTCAGCCACCGGCGAACCTCGGCACGGAAGTCCTGCTCGGCGCGGGTGTAGTCGAGATCCACGATGACCAACCTAGCGCGCGCTTGGTACGCTGACCAGTCCCCCGAGGTCAGCGCCGCAGGGCGCGGGCCAGCGCCGCCTTGCGCGTGGCCGCGGCCCGCCTGCTCAGCTCGACCCCGGGCACCATGACGTCGAACCCGTGGAAGGCCCCCGGATACAGGTGGAACTCGGTCGACACCCCGGCCCGCGCCAGCCGCAGCGCGTAGTCGGCGCACTCGTCCCTGAACACCTCCAGCTCACCGACGTCGATGAACGCCGGCGGCAGCCCGGCCAGGTCGGTGGCCCGGGCCGGCGCGGCGTACGGCGACACGTCGTCGGTCCCGGCCAGGTCGCCGAGCAGCGCCTTCCAGCCGTACAGGTTGGCGGCCCTGTCCCAGACCACGGCCGTGGCGAACTCGTGGCTGGACGGGGTGGTGTTGCGGTCGTCCAGCATCGGGCAGACGAGCAGCTGGAAGGCCACCTCGGGCCCGCCCCTGTCGCGGGCGAGCAGCACGGTCGCGGCGGCGAGACCACCGCCCGCGCTGCCCCCGCCGACCGCCAGCCTGGCCGGGTCGAGGCCCAGCTCACCCGCGTTCTTGGCGGTCCAGGCCAGGCCCGCGTAGCAGTCCTCGACCGGCGCGGGGTGCGGGTGCTCCGGCGCGAGCCGGTAATCGACCGAGACCGCCACCAGCCCGAGCTCCTCCACGTATTCGATGAGCTGGTCGTCGTTGCCCTCGGGCGTCCCCATGATCATGCCGCCGCCGTGGATCCAGTAGAGGCCAGGGCGCTCGGCCGGGTCGCCGTCCGGCCGGTAGATCCGCAGCCGCACGTCCGGCGCCCCCTCCGGGCCCGGGACGTGCCGGTCCTCGATCGCCACGTCCGTCGCCCGCCGCGGCGCCGCCGCGATCAGGGCGTGCGCCTGCGCCCGCTCCACGGCGAGCCGCTCGTACGTCAGCGCGGCGACGTCGAACGGGGGCAGCGGCTCCCGCTCCAGCGCGGCGCGGAGCTCGGGATCGAGGTTCGGGTGGAAGGCCATGGGTGTTCCCCCTTCTCCTGGGCTACCCCTCGATCGTCGGCCGCCCGGCCGCCGCCGCACAACCACGTATCAGCCGAGCAGTTCCACCACCCGCTCGGCCAGCGGGGTAGCGCTGGCCGGGTTCTGCCCGGTGACCAGGCGGCCGTCCACCTCCACCCGCGGCTGGAAGTCGGCGCCTGGCACGTGCTCGGCGCCGCTCGCCGTCAGCGCGTCGGCCAGCAGGAACGGCACCACGTCCGTCAGTCCGACGGCCGACTCCTCGGCGTTGGTGAACGCGGCCACCCGCCTGCCCGACACCAGGTGCGTGCCGTCGGACAGGGTGAGGTTCACCAGCGCGGCCGGGCCGTGGCAGACGGCCGCGACCACGCCGCCGCGCTCGTACACCTCGCGGCCGACCCGCTGGACGCCCGGGTCGCCGGGGAAGTCCCACATGGTGCCGTGCCCGCCGGCGTACAGGACGGCGTCGTAGCCGGCCGGGTCGACGTCGGCGAGCCTGGCGGTGCCGCCGCGCCGCGCCAGCTCGGCCAGGAAGTCGGCCTGGACGGGGTCACCGGGGTCGAAGCCGTCCCGGGGCGGTTCGCCGCCGCGCACGCTGGCCACGTCCACCTGGTGTCCGGCCTTGGTGAAGACGTGCCAGGGGTGGGCGGCCTCGGGCACGTAGTAGCCGGTGCTCCGGCGGCCGCCGAGGTCGTCGTGGCTGGTCAGGGCGATCAGAATGCGTTTGGTCATACCCGGCAGCATGCCCGGCGGCCGCCATCAGCGACAAATAACCAAACAGCCCTTCAGGCATCAGAATACTGATGTGTCGCTCTCGCTGGATCTGCTCAAGACCTTCCTCGCCGTGCACAGGACGGGCTCCATCACGGCCGCCGCCCAGACGCTCGGCCTGTCACAGCCGGCCGTGACCGCCCAGATCAAGACCCTGGAGTCGACGCTCGACCGGCCGCTGTTCGACCGGCTGCCGCGCGGGGTCGCGCCGACCGCCGCCGCCGACGAGCTGGCCCGCCGGGTGTCGGGCGCGCTCGACGCGCTGGACGAGGTGGTCTCGGCCGAGCTGCCCGCCGAGGAGGCCGTGCACCTGGGCGGGCCGGCCGAATTCCTCTGCGAGCAGGTGATCCCCATGCTGGCGCCGCTGGTCAGGGCCGGGTTGCGGGTGCGCACCACGCTCGGGCTGGCCGACGACCTGCTGGCCGGCCTGGCCGCGGGGCGGCTCGACCTGGTGATCTCCACGATCCGGCCCCGGATGCGCGGCGTGCTGGCCGACCCGGTCTACGACGAGGAGTTCATCCTGGTCGCCGCCCCCGAGCTGGCCGCCGGGGACGAACCGCTCGCGGCGCTCCCCGTGGTGGCGTACGCGGAGGAGCTGCCCATCGTGCGGCGGTACTGGCGGACCGTGTTCGGCCGGCGGTCCACGATGACGGCCCAGGTGGTGGTGCCGGACCTGCGTGGCGTGCGGAGCGCGGTCCTGGCGGGGATGGGGATGTCGGTGCTGCCGGCGTACCTGTGCCGGGGCGACCTGGCGGCCGGGCGGCTGGTCGCGCTGGCCGAGCCGGAGGTGGCGCCGATCAACACCGGCTACCTGGCCGTCCGCTCGGGCGCCCCGGCCCGGCCGGCGGTCGCCCGGGTGCGTGCCCACCTGCTCGACGCCTTCCGCGCCGCGCCGCCCTTCTGACCCCTCGCTCACCCCAGGTACGCCGCCCTGACCACCGGATTCCCCCTGATCTCGGCCGGGCTCCCGGTCGCGATCACCTTGCCCAGGTCGAGCACGACGAGCCGGTCGCAGGTCTCCATGACGAAGCCCATGTCGTGCTCGACCAGCAGCACCGTCGTGTCCAGCCCGCCGATCACCTCGCCCAGCCTGGCGGTCTGCTCGGCGTCCAGGCCGGAGGTGGGCTCGTCGAGCAGCAGCAGCCCGGGCCGGTCAGCCAGCGCGCGGGCCAGCTCGACCAGCCGCCGCTGGCCCACCGGCAGCGCCGCGGCGTAGGCGTCGCGTACCGCGTCGAGCCCGCACAACTCCAGCACCTCGGCCACCCGTTCCCGCCGCTCGCGCTCCCTGGCCCGCCGTCCCGGCCAGCCGACCAGGTCGGCGGGCAGCCCGCCACCGCCGCCGCGCCAGTCGAGCGCGGCCAGCACGTTGTCGGCCACGCTCAGCCGGCCGAACACCTGGGTGCGCTGGAACGTCCTGCGCACCCCGTCGCGGGCCCGGCGCAGCGCCGGCACGCCGGTCAGGTCGCGCCCGGCCACGCTGACCCGGCCGGCGAGCGGTCTGCGCAGCCCGGACACCACGTCGAACAGCGTGGTCTTGCCCGCGCCGTTCGGGCCGATCACGCCGCACACCTGGCCCGCGCCGACCTCGAACGACACCTCGTCCAGCGCCCTGACCCCGCCGAACGCCACCGACACAGCCTCGATCGCCAGCATCAGCTCACCCCCAGGTACGCCTCGGTCAGCCGGTCACCGTCCACCTCGGAGCGCGGACCCGTCCAGGTGACGCGGCCCAGCCGCATGAACGCCACCCGGTCGGCGATCGCCAGCGCCTCGGTGGCCTTCTCCTCCACCAGCAGCAACGCCACCCCGCGGGCGCGCAGCTCGGTGAAGACGTCGAACACCTGCCGCACCACCAGCGGCGCGAGCCCCAATGACGGCTCGTCGGCGATCAGCACCCGGGGCGGGCGGACGAGCGCGGGCGCGAGCGTGAGCAGCTGCTGCTCGCCGCCCGACAGCGCGCCGGCGAGCACGGTACGCCGCGCGCCGAGCTGCGGCAGCCGGTCGTAGACGGGCTCGGGATCGTCCAGCCAGGTACGCAGGTTCTCCTCGACGGTCAGCCCGGGGAACACGCCCCGGCCCTCGGGCGCCAGCAGCACCCCGGCCCTGGCCCGGCGGTGGGCCGGCCAGCGGGTGACGTCCTGCCCGTCGAGCAGCACTCGTCCCGCGGTCACCGGGACGTCTCCGGCGGCGACGGCGCAGGTGGTCGACTTGCCCGCGCCGTTGGCCCCGAGCAGCGCGACCACCTCGCCCGGGCGGACGTCCAGCGTCACCCCGCGCAGCACGGTGCAGTCGGCGTACCCGGCGACCACGCCGTCCAGGCGGAACAACGCCGTACCCGTCTCCTCGGGCTCCTCCCGCGCGACCGCCACCGCCGGGCCGGGCTCGCGCCCGAGCTCGGGGGTCCGGGCCTGGGCGCGTTGCCCGCGCCGGTGGCGGGACTCGGCGAACTGGGCGAGCACGCCGTCGGGATGCCTGGCCAGGATCATGCCGCCCGCGCCGAACAGGATGGCGCCGACGTGCGCGGAGACGTCCCAGGTGAGCAGCAGTTCTGGGACGACGACGGCGATGATCCCGCCGAGCACCGCGCCGCCGATCCGGCGCACGCCCTGGAGCACCACCACGGCCAGCCAGACGAACCCGGTGAACGCGGGCAGATCGGTGGCCGTGATCGAGCCCTTGGAGATCGCGAACAGCACGCCGCCGAGCCCGGCGACGGCCGAGGCCAGCACGAACAGCGTGATCTTGGTCCGGGCCGCCGACAACCCGGACGTGGTGGCCGCCGCCGGGGCCGAGCGCACCGCCAGGATCGCCCGTCCGGAGGCCGACCGTTCGAGGTTGCGCACCAGCAGGCCGACCAGCCCGATCAGCGCCAGCAGCAGCACCACCCGCACCCGGGGGTCGGCGGTCTGGCCGAAGCCGAGGTCGAGCGCGGGCAGCGGCCAGCCGATCGTCCCGTTGCTGAACGCGTCCACCTGGAAGAGCACCTGGTCGGCCAGCAGCGCCAGGGCCAGCGTGGCCAGCGTCAGCACCCGGCCGCCCAGCCGCAGCGCGGGCAGCGCCACCAGCAGCCCGACGGCGGCGGCCGCCAGCACGCCGAGCACGATCGCCACGAAGATCGGCAGCCCGGACGAGAACGCCCACCCGCAGGTCAGCGCGGCCATCGCGGCGAACGCGGCCTGGGCCAGGTTGACCATGCCGCCGATGCCGGTGACCACCACGAACGAGCAGAAGATCAGCGCCAGCACCAGCCCGTGCGCGGCGATGCCCACGTAGTACTCGGGCAGGACGAAGGTGAGCACGAGCAGCGCGGCCAGCCCCACCAGCCACGGCGCCCGCCGCCGCCAGAGCGGCACGCCGGCCAGGTGGTCGGGCGGCGGCGCGTCCTCGGCCGCGCTGCCCGCCACCCGCTCACGCGACCTGTTGAGCAGGACGAGCCCGGCGAACAGCAGGATCACCGGCACGGCGGTACGCAGCCCGGTGATCTCCTCGAGGAAGTCGGTGTACCCGGCGACGAGGTTCTGCACCACGCCCAGCGCCAGCCCGGCCGCGAACGTCACGGGGATCGAGCGCAGCCGGCCGAACACCGCGGCCGTGGCCGAGGCGAACAGCAGCACCGTGTAGGCGGTGGCGTCCAGGCCGAGCACCGACACGGCCAGCACCCCGGCCAGACCGGCCAGGCCGGAGCCGAGCATCCAGGCCAGCGCGGAGGTGGCGTCCTCGTCGATGCCGCGCAGCGTGGCCAGCCGCCGCCGGTCGACGCAGGCGCGCATGCGCAGCCCGTACGGCGTGTGCCGCATGAACGCCCACAGCCCGGCCGCGGCCACCACCGCGAACGCGAACGTGATGAGCTGGTCGGTGTCCAGGTGCACGCCGAGGACGTCGAACGCCTGGGCCGGGTGCGGCCCGATGCCGCGCGGCAGCGCGGTGTTGTCCGCGGCGGGCAGCCCGAACAGGTCCACGACCAGCAGCCCGAGCGCGGGCAGCGCGATCGTGAGCCCGATCGTGGCGACGATCTGCGCGGTCTCGCCGGCCCTGGCCAGGCCGCGGAACATCGACCGGTGCAGCAGGTAGCCGAGCGCCGGGGCGAACAGCCCGATCGACAGCACCGCCGACAGCCAGGCCGGCAGCTCGGCGGCCACGTTGAGCTGGTAGAACAGCAGCGCCGACAGGAAGCCGATCGCGCCGTGGGCGAAGTTGAACACGCCCGTGGCCGCGTACGACAGGGTCAGTCCCGAGCCCATGACGGCGAAGACGGCCCCGGTGACCAGGCCGCTGAGCACGTACCCGAGGATCATTTGAGCGGCACGTTGTCGAAGCACTTCATGCTCTTGGCCACCTGGAAGGCCCCGCCTTCCAGCTTGACCAGAGCGCCGCAGCCGTTGGGCTCGTCGTGGTCCTTGGGATACTGGATCTTCCCGAACCCGGCGTTCTCGTAGGCGTACTGGCCGTTGCCGGTGGCCAGGAACTTCTCCCTGGTCAGGTCCTTGCCGGTCTTGTCCAGCATGTCGAGGAAGATGTCGGCCGCCCAGTAGCCGATGGCCAGGTGCTGGGTCAGCGTGGCGCCCGGGGCGACCTTCTCGACGTCCTGCTTGAGCTGGGCGATCTCCGGCGCGCTCGACTCGAACGGCTCGAACATGGGCGCGGCCACCACGCCGTCCAGCGCCTGCGCGCTGGCCTGGTCCTTGAGTATGGCGGCGTCGTAGCTGGTGGCGTCGGTGAGCACGCCCTGGTATCCGGCCCGCTTGAGCGCCGAGTAGAGCCCGACGTTGAACTTGGTTCCGGCGATCACGGAGACAACGACGTCGGGGGCCTTGCCGCCGTTCGAGGTCATGATCTTGTCGACGTACGGCAGCCAGTCCGGCGGCGGTGCGGCGGCGGGCAGCCCGGAGTTGACGCCGACCAGCTTGAACCCGGCGGCCTCGAACGACTGGGAGATCGTGGTGCCGCCGTACTTGCTGCCGCTGGAGTCGGAGGTCTGCACGTAGACGGTCTTGCCGTCGGCGCCGCCGAGCAGTTCGGCCATCTGGCGTCCCCACCAGGTCTGCGAGCCGGCGCCCTGCTTGGGCGCCAGGCAGCCGTTGTAGCCGAAGCCGGTCCTGGTGCCGCACCACTGCGGCCCGGTGGCCCAGCCGAACCACGGCACGCCCTGCTGCTCCAGGAAGGCCGCGCCGCCGAAGTTGGGCGCGTGCACCGGGACGAGGGCGAAGACCTGGTCCTTCTGGACGAGTTTCTTGGCGGCGGCGTCGCCCTTGGCCGCGTCCTGGCCGTCGTCCTCGGCGCCGAGGAACTCGATCTTCCTGCCGTGCACGCCGCCTTCGGCGTTGGCCCGCTCGAACCTGGCCTTGGCGCCCAGTTCCGCGTCCTTGGTCGAGTAACCGCTCGCGCTGGTCTTGGTCAGCACGCCGCCGACCTTGATGGAGGTGTCCGTGACGCCCGGGGCGCCGCCTGCCTTGCCGCCTGTCGTTCCTGTCTGCTGGGCCGCACACCCGGCTACGAGCAGTGCCATCGTGAGCACCGCCGCGCCCCGCCGTACCATGTCGCCTCCGCCTTGCTGCTTTTGGCCTAGCGCTCGCTTGGTTTGGCGTCAGAGTAGGTTTGCCGTCCAGGGGTGTCAACGCCCGAGCAATTGCTTGCTCACTTGCCGGACCGGGGCTAGCGTGAGCGCATGCTGATGCGCGCCGCCGTGCTGACCGGTTTCCACGCCCCGATGGAGATCCGCGAGGTGGAGATCGCCGACCCGGGCCCCGGCGAGGTGCGCGTGCAGATCAAGGCGTCCGGGGTGTGCGGCTCCGACCTCAAGGCCATCGACGGCAAGAGCCCGGTGGTCGCGAAGCCGCCGTTCGTCCTCGGCCACGAGAGCACCGGCATCGTGGAGAGCGTGGGCGCGGGCGTCACCGCGGTCAAGCCGGGCGACCACGTCATCATCTCGATGAGCGGACCGTGCGGGCGCTGCCGCCAGTGCGGCGCGGGCGCCTTCCACCTGTGCTCGGGCCCCGCCAGGATGACCGCCATCATGGGCGGCGCGCCCAGGCTCACCCTGGACGGCCAGGAGACCCGCAGGTTCATCGGCATCGGCTCGTTCGCCGAGTACGCGGTCGTCGCCGAGGCCATGTGCGTGAAGATCACCAAGGCCGCGCCCTTCGCCGCCATGTGCCTGCTGGCCTGCGGCGTCATCACCGGCGTCGGCGCGGTCATGAACGTGGCCAGGGTCCGGGCGGGCTCCAGCGTGCTGGTGGTGGGCTGCGGCGGCGTGGGGCTCAACGTCATCCAGGGCGCGGTGCTGGCCGGCGCGACCACGATCGTCGCCGCCGACGTGGCCGAGCAGAAGCTCAAGCTGGCCGAGCGCTTCGGCGCCACGCACACCCTGCTCGCCGAGGACCTGCCCAGGCAGGTCGGCGAGATCGTCAGGGGCGGCGCCGAGTACGCCTTCGACGCCACCGGCGCGCCCGGCGTCCTCGCCCGGGCCTTCGCCGCCACGCAGCCGGGCGGCACCACGGTCATGGTGGGCAGCCCGCCGGCCGGCCACCCGGTGCAGCTCGACCCCGGCCTGCTGTTCTCCTCCCGCCGCCTCATGGGCACCCAGGGCGGCGACGCCGCCCCGCACCGCGACCTGCCCATGCTGGCCGACCAGTACGTCCGCGGCCGACTCGACCTCGACGGCCTGATCACCGAACGCCTGCCGCTCGACCAGATCAACGAGGCCGTCGAGCACGTCCGGGCGGGCGCGGTGGCCCGCACGGTGATCGTCTTCTGACCGGCGATACCCTCGAAGTCCTCCGAAGATCGAGAGGACCTGGCATGTCGTATCCGGAACCCCGTTACTTCGACGAGCACGGCATCAGCGGCGGCTTCCACCGCGCCGCGGACGCGCCGCCCGACCTGCGGACGTACGCGCCGGGCACGCCACCGGCGGAACGCGGCACGGACGTGCACTACCTCGGCACCGGCGACACCACGAACGGCGCGTTCGGCCTGTACCGCTGGGAGATGGGCCCGCGGCCGTCAGGCCCCGCCCCGCACTTCCACCGCACCATCACCGAGTCGTTCTACGTCCTGTCCGGCACGATCAGGCTCTACAACGGCGACTCCTGGGTCGACGGGCGGGCGGGTGACTTCCTGTTCGTCCCCGAGGGCGGGATCCACGCGTTCAGGAACGAGTCGGGCGAGCCGGCCTCGATGCTGATCCTGTTCACCCCGGGCGCGCCGCGCGAGGCGTACTTCGAGGAGCTGGCCGAGATCGCGGTGAGCGGGCGCACGCTGACCGGCGAGGAGTGGACCGAGCTGTACCTGCGCCACGACCAGTACATGGTCTGACCGGGCGATCGTTGCCTTACGCTGGGTGACCGGACGCCTACGCCTGGAGGACCGGTGCACCTCAGCCGAGCGGCCGCGGCTCTCGCCGCGGCCCTGCCGCTCTCCCTGCCGCTCTCCCTGCCGCCCTGCCCCGCCGACGCCCGGTCGAGCTGGCGCTACGACTTCGTCGCCCCGGGCGTGGTGATCTGGAGCGAGCCCCGGGCCGGTTCCGTCCAGCGGGGCGTGGGCGGGCTCGGCGAGCAGTTCGCCGCCGACCGCAGCGAGCGGCACGGGCCGTTCACCTGCGGCAGGTTCGAGGCCACGCTCTGGTACCACGGCCACCATCTCGGCACCGGCGTCTCCGGCTGGGTGCCCGCCTGCTACCTGGAGTCCCCCGACTGACCGGCGCCCACCAGCGGCTTCGCCAGGCCTGGCGGCGTCTCGTCGTCCTCGTGGCCCTCCACCGACAGGTTCGGCAGCAGCCGGTCCAGCCAGCGCGGGCACCACCAGTTCAACCGGCCGAGCAGCACCATGGTCGACGGCACCAGGAAGCCCCGGATGATCGTGGCGTCCACCGCGACCGCCACCGCCAGCCCGACGCCGAACGTCTTGACCATCGGATCCGGGTAGGCGATGAACGCCACGAACACCGCCACCATGATCAACGCCGCCGACGTGATGACCCGCCCGGTCGAGCCCAGTCCCTCGGCCACCGCGCGCGCGTTGTCCCGGTCCTTCAGGTACGCCTGACGCACCGCGGTCAGCAGGAACACCTCGTAGTCCATGGACAGCCCGAACAGCACCGCGAACAACATCAGCGGCACGTAACTCTCGATGGGCACCGAGAAGAAGATCGTCTGGGTGAAGGACCCCGCGGACATGGGCGCGTCCATGCCGACCAGGCCGCTGCCCAGCCCGATCGAGAACACCAGCGCCAGCGCGCCGAACGCGGCCCCGAGCGAGACGAGGTTCATCAGCGCGGCCTTGACCGCCACGACGGGCGCGCGGAAGGCCAGCAGCAGCAGGAACGCGCTGAGCAGCACGACCACGCCGATGACCAGCGGGGTGCGCTCGGAGATGCGGTCACCGGCGTCGGCCAGCGCGGCCACCTTCCCGCCGACGTGCACCCGCGCCCCCGGCACCGAGATCGCCCTGACGTCGCGCACCGCCTCGGCGGTCCTGGCGTCGCTCGGCGCGTACGCGGTGACGGCCTGGATCATCACGGACCGGCCCGAGGTGTTCAGCTTGGCCGCCGACACGTGCTCGACCCCGTCGACGGCCTTGATCTCCGTTTCGAGCCGTTCGACCAGCGGGTCGGACGCCTGGGCGACCGGGGCGTCCAGCTCGGCGACGACCAGGAGCGGGCCATTGCTGCCCGGGCCGAACCCGGCGGCCATCAGCTCGTACGCGCGGCGCGAGGGCGAATCCTTGGCCGCGTACCCGTCGTCGAGCGGGCCCAGCTTGAGCGCCAGGGCCGGCGCGGCGAGCGCGGCCAGCACGATCACGCTGCCCAGCAGCACCCGCCAGGGCCGCTTCGCCACCCACAGCCCCAGCC
>NZ_JABCPZ010000243.1 GCF_013283785.1 Nonomuraea antri | reverse complement strand
CCCGACGGCCGCTCGGCCGCGCGATGCAGCGCCCAGAACGAGAAGACCACCGCCGCGACGGCGGGCGGGGAGCGGCGGCTGTGGGCGGTGGCGCTGCTCGGGTGGCTGGTGTTGCCGCCGGTCCTGCTGCTCGTGGTGTCCCATCTGGTGACGCCGGTCTACGTCGACCGCTACCTGTTCGTCACCGCGCCCGCGCTGGCCCTGCTGGCCGGGATCGCCGCGGCGAGCGCGCCTCGGCTGCCGGTCGTGGCCGGGGTGGTGGTGGTCCTGCTGGCGGCCGGGCTGTCGTTCAGTGAGCACGTGGACCTTCGCCAGGAGAACGGGCGCTTCGAGAACGTGCCGTGGGCGCTTCGGGTGATCAAGGCCGAGCCCGGGGACGCGATCGTGTACGGACAGAGCCAGGTACGCGCCGGATTCGACTACTACGCCGACTCGGCCATGCCCGATGACGTGCTCAGAGCCGGTGACTCCCCCGATCCCACCGGTTTCGGCTATCCGGAACGTACGGACGTGGCCGCCGCGCTGAAGGGGCGCGACCGGGTCTGGGTGGTCTGGCGCGGCACCAAGCAGGCGGGGAGCGGGCTCGGCCGCGTCGAGGCGGTCGAGCGGGCCGGCTTCGAGCGGGCGCTCGCGAAGCACTCCGGGGATCTTCCCGGGCTCACCGTGGCGCTGTTCATCCGCCGGTGAACCCCATGGGGGCGAGGCGACAGCACGCGAAAGCGGGCCCGTCCGCCACCGGACGGGCCCGCTCCGCTCATGGGCCTCACCTGCTGCTCGTGACCCCACGCTGCTGCTTGCGGTCGGTCCCACACTGCCTGCGGTCCCACACTGCTTGTGGCCGCTCCGCTCGCGGTCAGGTCAGCTCATGGTCAGGTGAGTCGACAACGCCTCAGCCGACAGCACCTCAGCAGACAACGCCTCAACCGACGACGACTCAGCCGACGACGACGCCGCCGATCGACTTCTTGCCGCGCCGCAGCACCAGGAACCTGCCCTGCAGCAGGTCGTCCGCGCCGGGCACGTACGACTCGTCGGTGATCTTGACGTTGTTGAGGTACGCGCCGCCCTCCTTGACCGCCCGCCGGGCGGCCGACTTCGACTCGACCACTCCGCTGTCGGCCAGCAGATCGACGAACGAGGCGCCGAGCGCGGGCACCTCGGCCTTGGGCACCTCGGCGAGCGCGGCGTCGAGGGTGGCGGCGGGCAGCTCGTCGAGCGAGCCCTGGCCGAACAGCGCCTTGGACGCCGCGACCACCGCGTCGAGCTCCTGCTTGCCGTGCAGCAGCTCGGTGAGGTCCTCGGCCAGCGTGCGCTGCGCCTCGCGGGCGAAGGGGCGTTCCGCGACGGCCTTCTCCAGCGCCTCGATCTCCTCGCGCGTCTTGAACGTGAACACCTTGAGGTAGTGGATCACGTCGCGGTCGTCGGCGTTGAGGAAGTACTGGTAGAAGGCGTAGGGCGAGGTCATCGCGGGGTCGAGCCAGAGCGCGCCGCCGGCGGTCTTGCCGAACTTGGTGCCGTCGGCCTTGGTGATCAGCGGCAGCGTGAGCGCGTGGACGTGCCCGCCCTCGATACGCCTGACCAGGTCGGCCCCGGCGGTGATGTTGCCCCACTGGTCGCTGCCGCCGATCTGCAGCGTGCAGTTGTAGCGGCGGAACAGCTCCAGGTAGTCGTTCGACTGGAGGATCTGGTAGCTGAACTCGGTGTAGCTCAGCCCTTCACCGGACAGGCGGGCGGAGACGGACTCCCTGGCCAGCATGCGGTTCACCGGGAAGTGCTTGCCGATGTCGCGCAGGAAGTCGATGGCGCTCAGCTCGCCGGTCCAGTCGAGGTTGCTGACCATGAGCGCCGGGTTGGCCTGGGCGTCGAAGTCGAGGAAGCGGCCGACCTGGCCGCGCAGGCGCTCCACCCATTCCGCGACGATCTCGGTGGAGTTGAGCGAGCGCTCGGTGTTACGGCCGCTGGGGTCGCCGATCAGGCCGGTCGCCCCGCCCACCAGGCCGATCGGGCGGTGCCCGGCGAGCTGGAACCGGCGCAGCGTGAGCAGCGGCACGAAGTGCCCGACGTGCAGGGAGGGCGCGGTGGGGTCGAAACCGGAATAGACCGTGATCGGTCCCTTGGCCATGGACGCGCGCAGGGCGTCGAGGTCGGTGGACTGTGCGATCAGGCCTCGCCACGCGAGGTCGTCGAGGATGTCGGTCACGGTGATCTGGCTTCCCTGGGTTGATGACGAATGCCATAAGCCTGCCCGATCAGGGGGGATGCCCGCCACTTGGATACCCTGGGTGTCCATGTGGAGGGTCCGTCGCGAGCTGGCCGTTTTCAAGATCTTAGGGGGTCTGGCATGTGCCGGGCTCGCCGTCTACTGGTACGTCCAGGGTGACGTGCGCGGCGTGCTCCTGGGCGTTCCCGCGGCCCTGCTCGTGGGTGGGATGGGGCTGCGTGACCTGCTGGTCCCGGTGCGCCTGTCGGCCGACGAGAGCGGCATCACGGTGGTGCACGGGTTCGCGGGCAAGCGGCACGTCCCGTGGGAGTCGATCTGGGACATCAAGGTGGACGTGCGCAGGCGCTGGGGGCTGCGCAGCGAGATGCTGGAGATCGACACCGGCGACCACCTGCACATCTTCAGCCCTCACGAGCTCGGCGCCTCTCCCACGGAGGTGGCCGCGGCGCTGCGCCGGCGTGGCACGTGAGCCCGGTACGGCGACACGGTCGGGTCGCCGTCGATCCAGAACCGCCAGGGGGTCTCCTTGGCGGTCGAAATACCGGTACGCGGGCCTGACCTGATCAGCGCGGGGTCGGCCGGGGTGCCTTCGAGCACCGCGGCCGAGCCTTCCGGCAGGCCGGACAGTCCGCCGCGCGGGTCGTGCGCGGAGCGGTCGATGAGGGTGTGCGGCGCGCCGGGGGCGCCCTCCCACACGGCGTCGAGCCCGTTGTGCGCGCGGGCCAGGCCGAGCGCCACCGCCAGCCGCGCCGGCCCCCTTGCCAGGTCCCGATCGGGCACAGCACGGTCGGGCACAGAGCGGGCAGACACGGAACGGCCGCCAGACCGCCGGTCGCGGGCCAGGTCGAGGCCGGCCACCACCTCGCCGGCCCGCAGCAGCACCGCCGAACCCGACCCTTCGGGCAGGCAGACCAGGTTCGCGCAGAAGTGCATCCCGTAGGTGAAGTACACGTACAGGTGGCCGGGCGGGCCGAACATCACCGCGTTCCTGGGCGTCTTGCCGCGGTAGGTGTGCGCCGCCGGGTCCTCGCCCGGGCCGCCGTACGCCTCGACCTCGGTCAGGCGCACGGCGACCGGCCCGTGCACGAGGACCCGCCCGAGCAGTTCGGGCGCGACCTCGTGGGAGGGCCGGTCGAAGAAGCCGCGCGGCAGCGCCGTCACGTCCATGCGGGGCGGGCTCAGCTCCCCGCGGCCCAGGCGGCCTGGCCGTCGACGGACTCGCGCAGCGCGATGAGCTGGTCGCGCACCCGGTCGGGCGCGGTGCCGCCGTACGCCTTGCGCGCGGCCAGCGCGCCGGGCACGTTGAGCACGTCGCGCACGTCGGGGGTCAGGTGCGAGGAGACCTTGACCAGTTCGTCGTCGGTCAGCTCGCCCAGGTCCTTGTCGTTGACCTGGCACCACACCACCAGGTGGCCGACCGCCTCGTGCGCCTCGCGGAACGGCACGCCGCGCCGCACCAGCAGCTCGGCCAGGTCGGTGGCCAGCGCGAACCCGTCGGGGGCCGACGCCTCGAGCCGCGCGGTGTTGACCCGCATGGTGGCGACCAGACCGGCCATGGCGGGCAGGACGAGCAGCAGCGTGTCGACGGTGTCGAACACGGGCTCCTTGTCCTCCTGCAGGTCGCGGTTGTAGGTCAGCGGCAGGCCCTTGAGCGTGGTCAGCATCGCCATCAGGTTGCCGATCAGCCGCCCGGACTTGCCCCTGGCCAGCTCGGCCACGTCGGGGTTCTTCTTCTGCGGCATGATCGACGAGCCGGTGGAGTAGGCGTCGTCCATCTCGATCCAGCGGAACTCCTGCGAGGCCCACAGGACGATCTCCTCGCCCAGCCTGGACAGGTGCACGCCGATCATGGCCGCGTCGAACAGGAACTCGGCGGCGAAGTCGCGGTCGGCGACGGCGTCCATCGAGTTGGGCGCGGCGGCGGAGAAGCCCAGCTCCTCGGCCACGGCCTGCGGGTCGAGCGGCAGCGACGAGCCGGCCAGCGCGCCCGAGCCGAGCGGGCAGATCGCGGCGCGCTTGTCCCAGTCGGTGAGCCGGTCGGCGTCACGGGCGAAGGCGTGCACGTGCGCGAGCAGCTGGTGGCCGAACGAGACCGGCTGGGCGTGCTGCAGGTGGGTCATGCCGGGGGCGGCGGTCTCGGCGTGCTGCTCGGCCTGGGCCATCAGCGCGGTCTCCAGCTCGACCAGCCTGGAGACGATCGTCCGGACGTGGTCTCGCAGGTAGAGCCGCAGGTCGGTGGCGATCTGGTCGTTGCGGCTGCGTCCGGCGCGCAGCTTGCCGCCGAGCGAGCCGAGCCGTTCGAGCAGGCCGCGCTCCAGCGCCGTGTGCACGTCCTCGTCGGCGACGGTCGGCCGGAACTCGCCCGCCTTGCAGGCGCGCTCCAGGTCGTCGAGCGCGCCGATCATGCGCTCGAGCTCCTCGTCGCTCAGCAGCCCGGCCCGGTGCAGGACACGGGCGTGCGCCCGGGACGCCGCCAGGTCGTACGGCACCAGCCGCCAGTCGAAGTGCACACTCACCGACAGCCGGGCCAGCGCGTCGGACGGGCCGCTCTCGAAGCGTCCGCCCCACAGCCGCATCGGCTTGCCATCACTCACCGTCATCTCCTCCGTTTCCCCCGCGACCATAGTGCACGTCATCCCTTCTTCGCGTCTCGCGTGGCCGCGATCTCGATCGGCGAGGAGAAGAGCCCGGCCGAGCCGGCTCGCCACGTCATTTCACTTCTCCGGTGTTTCCCGTCCGCCGGTCGGCGGCCTTCAGCAGGGCCTCGGCCAGCGCCTGGCCGCCCGTCGGGTGGCGGCTGATCACGAGGATCGTGTCGTCGCCGGCGACCGTGCCCAGGATCGACTCCCAGTCGGCGTGGTCGATGGCCGAGGCGAGGAACTGGGCGGCGCCGGGCGGCGTCCTGACCATGACCAGGTTGGCCGACGCCTCGGCGCTGACCAGCAGTTCCTCGGCGATGCGGTGCAGCCGCGCGTCCGGCGACTCGCCGGTGCCGACGCGGGTCAGCGGGATGCGCCCGCCGCCCTCGCCGGGCAGCGCGTAGACCAGCGAGCCGTCGTCGGCGCGCAGCTTCAGCGCGCCCAGCTCGTCCAGGTCGCGCGAGAGGGTGGCCTGCGTGACCTCGACGCCGCTCTCGGCCAGCAGCTTGGCCAGCTCCGGCTGGGAGCGCACGGCCTGCCGCTGGAGCAGCTCGGTGATCTTCGCCTGGCGCGCGGCCTTGGTCATCGGAATCGTCACGGATTCGTCACCAGCCAGTGCAGCAGCGCCTTCTGCGCGTGCAGCCGGTTCTCCGCCTGGTCCCACACGACGCTGTTCGGGCCGTCGAGCACCTCGGCGGTGATCTCGTGGTCGCGGTAGGCGGGCAGGCAGTGCAGCACGATGGCGTCCCTGGTGAGCGCCAGCTTCGCGGCGTCCACCTGGTACGGCATGAGCGCCTTGACCCGTTCGTCCTTGCCGTCCTGGCCCATCGACACCCAGGTGTCGGTGGCGAGCACGTCGGCGCCGGCGACGGCGGTCTCCGGGTCGGAGACGACGTGCACGGTGGCGCCGGTGGTCTCGGCGATGGCGGCGGCCGCGTCGACCACGGCGGGGTCGGGGGTGTAGCCGTCGGGGCAGCCGATCCACACGTGCATGCCGGCCAGCGCGCCGCCGAGCAGGTAGGAGTGCGCCATGTTGTTGGCGCCGTCGCCGAGGTAGCAGAAGGTCAGGCCGGTCAGCGCGCCCTTGTGCTCGCGGATGGTCTGCAGGTCGGCCAGGATCTGGCAGGGGTGGAACTCGTCGGTGAGGGCGTTCACCACCGGCACACGGGAGGCCGCGGCCATGGCCTCGATGCGTTCCTGGCCGCCGGTGCGCCACACGATCGCGGCGCACTGGCGCTCCAGCACCCGGGCGGTGTCCTCGATCGACTCGCCGCGGCCCATCTGGGAGCTGCCGCCGTCGAGGACCAGCGGCAGCCCGCCGAGCTCGCCGACGCCGACGGCGAAGGAGATCCTGGTCCTGGTGGACGGCTTGTCGAACAGCAGCGCGACGCTGCGCGGCCCGTCGAAGGGCCGGTAGCCGAAGCGGTCCTTCTTCATCGCGTCGGCCAGGTCGAGCACGGCCGCCTGCTCGCCGGGGGTCAGGTCGTCGTCACGCAGGAAGTGGCGGGTCACTGGGCGGCCTCCGCGAGGATCCCGGGGAACGCGGCCACGAGGGCGTCGATCTCGCCGGCGGTGACGACCAGCGGCGGCGCGATGCGGATCGCGTCGGGCTGGACGGCGTTGACCAGGAACCCGGCTGCGGCGGCGGCCTGCTGCACCTGCGGCGCGACCGGTTCGGCGAGCACCGCGGCCAGCCACAGGCCGCGCCCGCGCACGCCCTTCAGCAGCGGGTGCGCGACCGCTTCGAGCCCGGTGCGCAGCCGGGTCGCGGCCTGTCGCACGTGGTCGAGGTCGAGGTGGTCGAGCACGGCCAGCGCGGCGGCGCACGAGACCGGGTTGCCGCCGAACGTCGAGCCGTGGTCGCCCTTGTCGAACAGGGTTCCGGCCGGGCCGAAACCGACGCAGGCGCCGATCGGCAGTCCGCCGCCCAGGCCCTTGGCCAGGGTCAGCAGGTCGGGGGTGACGCCGTCGGCCTGGTGGGCGAACCAGTGGCCGCTGCGGCCGATGGCGGACTGGATCTCGTCGCAGACCAGCAGCGCGCCGGTGGCGTCGCAGATCTCGCGGGCCGCCTTCAGGTAGCCGTCGGGCGGCGGGACCACGCCGGCCTCGCCCTGGGTCGGCTCCAGGAACAGCGCGATGCAGTCGCCGGTGACGGCCTCCTTGAGCGCGTCGGCGTCGCCGTAGGGGACGAACCTGACCTCGACCGGGAACGGGCCGAACTGGTCGCGGATGGCCTTCTTGCCGGTCAGCGACAGCGCGCCGATGGTCCGGCCGTGGAAGCCGTTCTCCGCGGCCACGAAGTAGGAGCGGCCCTCGCGCTTGCCGTACTTGACGGCCAGCTTGTAGGCGGCCTCGTTGGCCTCGGTGCCGGAGTTGGCGAAGAACACCCTGGCGGGGGCGTCCAGCAGGCCGAGCAGCTTCTCGGCCAGCAGCACCTCGGGCTCGTGCAGGAACAGGTTGCTGGTGTGCGCGAGGGTGGCGACCTGACGGGACACCGCCTCGACGACGGCCGGGTGGGCGTGGCCGAGCGAGGTGACCGCGATGCCGGCGATGAAGTCGAGGTACTCCTTGCCGTCGACGTCCCAGACGCGGGTGCCCTCGCCGCGGGCCAGCGCGACGGGCGGGACGCCGTAGTTGGGCATGAAGGCGTTCTCGAACCTCTCGAAAAGGCTCATCAGGGCATCACCATGGTTCCGATTCCTTCGTTGGTGAAGATCTCGAGCAGGAGGGAGTGGGGGACGCGGCCGTCGAGCACGTGGGCCTGGGGCACGCCGCCCTGGACCGCGGTCAGGCACGCCTCCATCTTGGGCACCATGCCGCTGGACAGGCGGGGCAGCATCTCGGCCAGCTCGTCCGCGCCGAGCTGGTCGATCACGTCGGTGTCGTCGGGCCAGTTGGCGTACAGGCCTTCGACGTCGGTCAGCACGATGAGCTTCTGCGCGCTCAGCGCCACGGCCAGCGCGGCGGCGGCGGTGTCGGCGTTGACGTTGTAGATCTCGCCGTCGTCGCCCCTGGCGATGCTGGAGACGATCGGGATGCGGCCGTCGTCCAGCAGCGCCCGCACGGCGCCCGGGTCGACCTTGACGATCTCTCCGACCTGGCCGATGTCGACCGGCTCGCCGTCGACGACGGCGTACTTGCGCTCGGCGGTGAACAGGTGCGCGTCCTCGCCCGACATGCCGACCGCGAACGGGCCGTGCCGGTTGACCAGGCCGACGATGTCGCGGTTGACCTGGCCGACCAGGACCATCCGCACCACCTGCATGGCCTCGGGGGTGGTGACGCGCAGCCCGGCGGTGAACGTGGACTCGATGCCGAGCAGGTCGAGCTGCCTGCTGATCTGCGGGCCGCCGCCGTGCACGATGACCGGCTTGAGCCCGGCGTAGTGCAGGAAGATGATGTCCTCGGCGAAGCCCTCCTTGAGCGACTCCTCGGTCATCGCGTTGCCGCCGTACTTGATGACGACCGTCGCGCCGTGGAAGCGGGCCAGCCAGGGCAGCGCCTCGATCAGCGTGGCCGCCTTGCCGAGCGCGCCGTTGGCCCTCACGAGGAGTACGCCGAGTTCTCGTGGACGTACTCGGCCGTCAGGTCCGTGGTGTACACGGTGGCCGTGTGCGCGCCGGCCGACAGGTCGACGGTGATGGTGACGTCGCGCGGGCGCATGTCCACCTTGGCGCGGTCGTCGCCGACGCCGCCGCCGCGGCAGACCCAGATGCCGTTGATGGCCACGTTCAGCCGGTCGGGCTCGAAGACGGCGTCGGTGGTGCCGACCGCGGCCAGCACCCGGCCCCAGTTGGGGTCCTCGCCGTGGACGGCGCACTTGAGCAGGTTCGAGCGGGCGACCGTGCGGCCGACGGTGACGGCGTCCTGCTCGGACGCGGCGCCGATCACCTCGATGGCGATGGCCTTGGACGCGCCCTCGGCGTCGACCAGGAGCTGCCTGGCCAGGTCGGCGCAGACCTCGGTGACCTTCTGCTCGAACTCCGCCAGGTCGGGCGTGACGCCGGAGGCGCCGCTGGCCAGCAGCAGCACGGTGTCGTTGGTGGACATGCAGCCGTCGGAGTCGAGGCGGTCGAACGTCTTGGCGGTGGCGCGGCGCAGCACCGCGTCGAGCTGCTCGCTGCTCACGTCGGCGTCGGTGGTGATCACGCAGAGCATGGTGGCCAGGGCGGGGGCGAGCATGCCGGCGCCCTTGGCCATGCCGCCCACCATGTAGCCGGCGGCCCGCTTGAAGGAGATCTTGGAGACGGTGTCGGTGGTGCGGATGGCGTCGGCCGCGGCCAGGCCGCCGTCGCGGGAGAGCTGGCCGGCGGCGTTCTCGACGCCGGCCAGCAGGGCCTGCATGGGCAGCCGCTCGCCGATCAGCCCGGTCGAGCAGACGGCGATCTCGCCGGCCGAGTCCTGCAGGACCTCGGCGACCTTCTCGGCGGTGGCGTGGGTGTCCTGGAAGCCTTCCGGGCCGGTGCAGGCGTTGGCGCCGCCGGAGTTGAGCACGACCGCGCGCAGCCGCCCGCCCGTGAGCACCTGCTGCGACCACAGCACCGGGGCGGCCTTCACGCGGTTGGCGGTGAAGACGCCGGCGGCGGCGCGGCTGGGCCCGTCGTTGACGACGAGTGCCAGGTCACGTGCGCCGCCGGCCTTGATGCCTGCGGCGATGCCCACGGCCCTGAAGCCGAGGGGTGCTGTAACGCTCACGGTGCAACTCCATTCACGGGAAGTCCGAGCTCTTCTGGCAGGCCGAGGGCGAGGTTGGCGCTCTGGATCGCGCCTCCCGCCGTGCCCTTGGTGAGGTTGTCGATGGCGATGACGGCGACCACGCGGCCCGCGCGTTCGTCGAGCGTCACCTGCAGGGCGGCGGTGTTGGCGCCGTAGGTCATGGCGGTGGCCGGCCAGGCGCCCTCGGGCAGCAGCCGGACGAACGGCTCGGACTTGTAGGCGACCTCGTACGCCGTCCGCAGCGCCTCCTTGGTCAGCCCGGGCGCGGCGGGGGCGGTGCAGGTGGCCAGGATGCCGCGGCTCATCGGGGCCAGCGTCGGGGTGAACGACACGCGGACGGGGTGCCCGGCGACCGCGCTGAGCCCCTGTTCCATCTCGGGGGTGTGCCGGTGGCCGCCGCCCACGCCGTACGCGCTGACCGAGCCCATGACCTCGCTGCCGAGCAGGTTCGGCTTGAGCGACTTGCCGGCGCCGCTGGTGCCGGAGGCGGCGACCACGACGACGTCCGGCTCGGCCAGCCCGGCGGCGAACGCGGGGAACAGGGCCAGCAGCACGGAGGTCGGGTAGCAGCCGGGGACGGCGATGCGGGTGGCGTCCTTGAGCAGGTCACGCTGGCCGGGCAGCTCGGGCAGGCCGTAGGGCCAGGTGCCGGCGTGCTCGCCGCCGTAGAACTCCTGCCAGGCGGCGGGGTCGGCGAGCCGGTGGTCGGCGCCGCAGTCGACGACCAGCGTGTCGTCGCCGAGCTCCGCGGCGACGGCGGCCGAGTGTCCGTGCGGCAGGGCCAGGAAGACCACGTCGTGCCCGGCGAGCGTCTGAGGGGTAGTGTCCTCGATGACGCGGTCGGCGAGCTGCGGCAGGTGGGGCTGGTGCGCGCCGAGCGGGCTGCCCGCGCTGGAGGCCGCGGTCAGCGCGCCGATCTCGATGCGGGGGTGCGCGAGCAGCAGGCGGAGCAGTTCTCCTCCCGCGTAGCCGCTGGCTCCCGCGACGGCTGCCCTCATCCTGACCTCCTGCATATTCATGCACTCTCTCTCATGACCTTACTGTTAAAGATGATGCACACAAGAGGATGAACATGCAAGCCAGGGCGACTTTCGCGCTCACATGCTGAGATTTGGACAAAACGCCCAAACGATGCATGATCACTCGGCTTACAGCGCTCTGCAGGCGGCTCCCAAGTGACGCCGGGCAGGATCGGGCCTCATGAGCGATTTCCTGTCTGATCTGCAGTTCGTCACACCCGAGGGCAAGAACGGCCGCGGCCCCGGGCGGATCGGCCGGGTCATCCTGATCCTGCTCTGGCTGGCGCTCGGGATCATGCCGATCGTCTTCTCGGTGCCGGACTTCCAGCTCGCCACCGGCCGGCTCGGCACGCCCGGCACGCTGACCGTGGAGTCGTGCGAGTCGCTGGGCAAGGGGCGCTACGACTGCAAGGGCCTGTTCCTGCCCGACGACGGCGGCCCCGCGGTGCCGGTGGCCGCCTCCCCCGACTCCACCGCCGGCGACGTGACGCCGGCCCAGCTCACGCCGGAAGGCGACCGCGCCGTGCCGAACGGGACCAGGGGCGTGCTGGCCGCGATGACCCTGCCCGCGCTCGGGCTGGGCTGCCTGGGGTTCCTGCCGTACGTGATCGCGTACTGGGCGGGCACGCGGCGCCGGGCGGCGGTGTGGGGCGGCTGGGCGGTCACCACGCTCGGCCTGATCGGCGTGATCGTCGGCATGGTGGCCGCCTACTCCTGAGCCGCGCCCCTGACATATCCGCTTGACCTGGGACGATGTTCGTTTCCCCGGCCTGGGAGCAGGGCAGGAGTCCGGCAGGGCATGGCGCCGGGGGGAACGATGCCGAGCAAGGAGCAGGTGCTGCGGCTGCTGTCGCAGGGATTCGACTACGAGGACGTCGGCACGCGGCTGGGCATACCGGCCGGGCAGGCGTACCTGATCGCGACGGGGGTCCCTGCCGACAGGAGCGGCACCGTGGGTCCCGGGCGGGCCGGGGTGCTGACGTCGCGCTCGCAGCGGCTGGTCAACCCGCGCGAGGTGAACCCGGCCGGGCGTGACGACGTCCGGGCCTGGGTCAGGCGGCGCGCCCGCGGCGACCGGCTCACGGCGGGGGGCTGAGCGATGCGCTGGACCTGGCCGCTGCTCAAGCAGCTGACCACCGGCGACCTGCTCGGCCGGGCCGCCGCCGCCAAGTCCGCGGCCACCGGGCAGCTGCGGGCCCGCACCGCCGACGCCGACCGGGTGGTCAAGTCGGTGTGCCCGTACTGCGCGGTCGGGTGCGCCCAGAACGTCTACGTCCGGGATGAGAAGGTCGTCCAGATCGAGGGCGACCCGGACTCCCCCATCAGCCGCGGCAGGCTGTGCCCGAAGGGCGCGGCCAGCCTCCAGCTCACCACCGGCTCAGGACGGCGGCGCACGGCGCTGTACCGGCCGCCCGGCGGGGCCGACTGGCAGGAGATCGACCTGGAGACCGCCATGGACATGGTGGCCGACCGGGTCATCGAGACGCGGCGGGCGAGCTGGGAGTGGGAGCGCGACGGCCGCAAGACGGCCAGGACCATGGGCATCGCGAGCCTGGGCGGCGCGACGCTCGACAACGAGGAGAACTACCTGATCAAGAAGCTGCTGACGGCGCTGGGCGTGGTGCAGATCGAGAACCAGGCCCGCGTGTGTCACAGCTCGACCGTGGTCGGGCTCGGCACGTCGTTCGGCCGGGGCGGGGCCACCACGTTCATGCAGGACCTGCAGCACTCCGACTGCGTGGTCATCCAGGGCTCGAACTTCGCCGAGGCGCACCCGGTGGGCTTCCAGTGGGTGATGGAGGCCAAGGCGCGCGGCGCGGTGATCATCCACGTCGATCCGCGATTCACCCGCACCAGCGCGCTGGCCGACCTGCACGTGCCGATCAGGGCGGGCAGCGACGTGGCGTTCCTCGGCGGGATCATCAACCATGTCCTGGAGAACGAGAAGTACTTCCGCGAGTACGTGGTGAACTACACCAACGCCGCCACCATCGTGCGCGAGGACTACCGCGACGCCGAAGACCTGGACGGCCTGTTCTCCGGCTTCGACCCTGGCACCCACGCCTACCGGCCGGACAGCTGGCAGTACGAGGGCATGCGGGTGGCCGCCGCGTCCGGCGCCAGGGAGCAGCACTTCGGCGAGGTGCCGCCGGGGCGCGGCGAGATGCACGGCAGCGGCGGCGTGGCCATGGACGGCTCGGCCCAGCGCGACGAGAGCCTGCGCCACCCGCGCTGCGTGCTGCAGATCCTGCGCCGCCACTTCACCCGCTACACCCCCGAGATGGTGCAAAAGACGTGCGGGGTCCCGCCGGAGCTGTTCGCCGAGGTGTGCCGGCACCTGACGGAGAACTCCGGCCCGGACAAGACGGCCGAGTTCGTCTACGCGGTCGGCTGGACCCAGCACAGCGACGGCTCGCAGTTCATCCGCGCGGCGAGCATCCTGCAACTGCTGCTGGGCAACATCGGCCGGCCCGGCGGCGGCATCCAGGCGCTGCGCGGGCACGCCAGCATCCAGGGCTCCAGCGACATCCCGACGCTGTTCAACCTGCTGCCCGGCTACATCCCGATGCCGCACGCCCACGAGAACCAGCAACTGCGCGACTTCCTGCAGGCCGACGCCCCGCACAAGGGCTTCTGGGCGAACATGCCTGCCTACCTGGTCAGCCTGCTGAAGGCGTGGTGGGGCGCCACGGCCCGGCCGGACAACGACTTCCACTTCGACTACCTGCCCAGGCTGACCGGCAGCCACAGCACCTACGACACCGTGCTGGCCCAGGTCGAGGGGACGTGCAAGGGCTACTTCCTGTTCGGCGAGAACCCGGCCGTGGGCTCGGCCAACGCCAGGATGCAGCGGCTGGGCATGGCCAACCTCGACTGGCTGGTCGTCCGCGACCTGAACCTGATCGAGAGCGCCACCTGGTGGAAGGACGGCCCGGAGATCGAGACCGGGGAGCTGAAGACGTCCGAGATCGAGACGGAGGTGTTCTTCTTCCCCGCCGCCGCGCACACCGAGAAGAGCGGCAGCTTCACCAACACCAACCGGCTGCTGCAGTGGCATCACCGGGCCGTCGAACCGGCCGGCGACGCGCGCAGCGACCTGTGGTTCGCCTACCATCTCGGCCGGATCATCCGGCAGAAGCTGGCCGGCTCGACCGATCGCATGGACGCCCCGCTCCTCGACCTGACCTGGGACTACCCGGTCGAGGGCGAAAGCGCCGAGCCGGTGGCCGAGGCGGTGCTGGCCGAGATCAACGGCTGGGACGCGGCCGGCCGCCCGCTGTCCGGCTACGCCGAGCTGAAGGACGACGGCACCACGGCGTGCGGCTGCTGGATCTACTGCGGCGTGTACGCGGGCGGCGTCAACCAGGCCGCCCGCCGCAAACCGGCCGACGAGCAGGACTGGATCGCCGCCGAGTGGGCCTGGGCGTGGCCGGCGAACCGGCGGGTGCTCTACAACCGGGCCTCGGCCCGCCCCGACGGCCACCCGTGGAGCGAGCGCAAGAAGCTCGTCTGGTGGGACGAGTCCGCCGCCCGGTGGACCGGCTACGACGTGCCCGACTTCGAGGCGGGCAAGAGCCCGCACTACCGTCCCGCGCCCGAGGCGACCGGGGTGGACGCGTTGTCGGGCATCGACCCGTTCATCATGCAGGCCGACGGCAAGGGCTGGCTGTTCGCGCCGGCCGGGGTGGTGGACGGGCCGCTGCCCACCCACTACGAGCCACAGGACTCGCCGCTGGCCAACCCGCTGTACGGTTACCAGCGCAACCCAGCGCGCAAGCTCTATCCGCACGAGCAGAACCGCTACCATCCCAGCGGCACGCAGCCCGGCGCGCAGGTCTACCCGTACGTGGTGACGACGTACCGGCTGACCGAGCACTTCACCGCCGGGGGGATGAGCCGGAGCACGCCGTACCTGGCCGAGCTGCAGCCGGAGATGTTCTGCGAGGTCTCGCCCGAGCTGGCGCGCGAGCGCGGGCTCACGCACGGCGACTGGGCCACGATCATCACCGCGCGCAACGCCATCGAGGCCAGGGTGCTGGTCACCGACCGCATCCCGTCGCTGTACCTCAACGGCAAGGTGGTGCACCAGATCGGGCTGCCGTTCCACTTCGGTCCGAACGGCATCGCGCGCGGCGACGCGGCCAACGAGCTGTCGGCGATCTCGCTCGACCCGAACTCGCACATCCAGGAGGTCAAGGCCCTGTCGGCGGACATCAGGGCCGGCCGCCGGCCACGCGGACCCGCCCTGCCCGAGCTGGTCGGGGACTACCGGCGGCGGGCCGGGATCGACGAGCACACCGGAATGGAGGCGTGAGCCCCGTGACCACCGAGCTCGAAGCCGGGTACGGCGACCATCCGCCGCGCATGGGCTTCTTCACCGACACGAGCGTCTGCATCGGCTGCAAGGCGTGCGAGGTGGCGTGCAAGGAGTGGAACGCCATCCCGGACGATGCGCTGGGCTTCACCGGCATGTCCTACGACAACACGGTCGGCCTCGGCGGCGACACCTGGCGGCACGTGGCGTTCGTCGAGCAGCGCAAGCCGCTCGGCCACCAGGAGCCGGGCGTCGGCGAGATGGACTTCCGCTGGCTGATGGCCTCCGACGTGTGCAAGCACTGCACGCACGCGGCCTGTCTCGACGTGTGCCCGACCGGGTCGCTGTTCCGCTCGGAGTTCGGCACCGTGGTGGTGCAGCAGGACGTGTGCAACGGCTGCGGCTACTGCGTGCCCGCCTGCCCGTACGGGGTGATCGGCCAGAAGGAGCACGACGGCCGGGTGGGCAAGTGCACGATGTGCTACGACCGGCTGTCGGTCGGCCAGGAGCCGGCCTGCGCGAAGACCTGCCCCACCGACTCCATCCAGTTCGGCGAGCTGGACGAGCTGCGCGAGCGGGCCGCGCGCCGGCTGGAGCAGGTCCAGGGGTCGGGCGTCACCTCGGCCCGCCTGTACGGGCACGACCCGGACGACGGCGTGGGCGGCACCGGGGCGTTCTTCCTGCTGCTCGACGAGCCCGAGGTGTACGGGCTGCCGCCCGACCCGGTGGTGACCACCAGGGACCTGCCGTCGATGTGGAAACACGCCGGGGTGGCCGCGCTCGCGCTGCTCGGCGGGGTGGCGGCGATGTGCTGGAAGGGCCGGAGGGGCAGATGAGCCAGACCGACGTCAGGATGGACGGCAAGTCCGGGGTCCGCAGCGAGCGGGAGGCGACGCCGGGCTCGGCGGGCGGCAGGCGGCGGCGTCCGGTGGCGCTGCCGGCCGATCAGCGTTCCTACTACGGGCTGCCGGTGCTGAACGAGCCGACCTGGCAGGCGCACGACATCGGCGGTTACCTGTTTCTCGGGGGGCTGGCGGGGGCGTCGTCCACGCTGGCCGCGGCGGCGGAGCTGACCGGCCGGCCGGGGCTGGCGCGGGCGGGCAAGGTGGGCGCGCTGTGCGCGCTGGGCGGGTCGCTGTACTCGCTGATCCACGATCTGGGCCGGCCCGAGCGGTTCGTGAACATGTTGCGGGTGTTC
>NZ_JABCPZ010000242.1 GCF_013283785.1 Nonomuraea antri | reverse complement strand
GCCCCGCACCCCCAACCGCTCCCACCCACTCGGCCCACCGCACACACCCGACCGCTCTCGGCCACCCCGCACTTCCGGCCACCACCCAACACGCGCCGTCTGTCGCCGCCGCACACTCACCGCAGCCGCCGCTTGCCGCCCCCGGAGAGACTGGTCCTTCGGCCGGCGCACAGCCCGCGTCGCTCGCTGCCGGACGGGCCGTGGCGTTGGGGGGCGTGCCCGGCCAGGCGGCGGCGTGGGGCCTGCCCAGCGCCCCCTCGCCGGAGCACCCGAGCATCCGCAGGCACACCGCCACCGACACCACCGGCACTGCGGTCGCCGCCGGCGCCATCTTGCCCGCAGACACCACACCGCCCATGGATGCGTCGCCAACGGAGGCGCTGCCGTCCCTCGGAGCGGGGCCGTCTCTTGGGGTGTCGTCAGGCCTGGGGGCTGGGCCGTTTCTTGGGGTGTTGCCGTCCCTTGAGGCGGGGGTGGTAGCGGATGTGGTCGGGGAGGCGCTTGCGCGGGAGCGGGCGCGGATCGCCGGGGAGGTGCACGACGTGGCCGGGCATGGTCTCGCGGCCATCGCGATGCAGGCCGGCGTCGCGCTCGTCACGCTCGACGACGACCCCGAGCAGGCGCGGGCCTCGCTGCTGGCCATCAGGGACACGAGCGTGGCGGCGCTCGGCCGGTTGCGTGCCGCGCTCGACGGCATCGACCCGCCGGACGGCGACCTGCCGAGCCTCCTCGACGGCGTGCGAGCCGCCGGGCTGCCGGTGGACGTCGAGCCCGCCGATCCGGCCGTGCCCGTCCACCTGCGCGGGGCCGTCTACCGGGTGGTGCGCGAGTCGCTGACCAACGTGTTGCGGCACGCGGGCCCGACCAGGGCGCTGGTGCGGGTGGCGAACGATCCGTGCGAGTTCGTGCTGGAGGTCGCCGACCGGGGCGTCGGCTGGACGGGCGCCGCGGAGGGCCGCGGGCTGGCCGGTCTTCGCGCCGGGATCACCGAGGCAGGTGGGCAGTTCACCGCCGGACCGCGCGAGGGCGGCGGTTTCCGGGTCCTCGCCCGCTTCCCCAAGGAGCCGGTGTGAGGCGCGTACCCAGGGAGCCGGTGTGGGATGCGGGCCCGGTGAACCGATCTGAGGCCCGTACCCAAGAAGCTGGTGTGAGGCGCGTATCCAGGGGGCCGGTGTGGGATGCGGGCCTGGTGAACCGGTCTGAGGCCAGTACCCAAGGGGCCGGTGTGAGGCGCGTACCCAGGGAGCTGGTGTGATTCGGGTGGGCATCGCCGATGATCAGGCGGTGGTGCGCATGGGGTTGCGGGCGTTACTGGATCGGGAGCCCGGCATGGAGTGCGTGGGCGAGGCGGCCGACGGTGGTGCGGCGCTCGCGCTGGTCCGCCGGACCCGTCCCGACGTGCTGCTGCTCGACATCCGCATGCCCGGCATGGACGGCCTGGCCACCCTCAGGGCCCTGGCCGACGACCCGGAGGCGGCCGGCACCAGGATCGTGGTGGTGACCACGTTCGCGGTCGACGAGTACGTCTTCGCCGCACTCCAGGCGGGCGCCAGCGGCTTCGTGCTCAAGGACAGCGCGCCCGAGGAACTGGTCAGCGCGGTGCGGGTGGTGGCCGCCGGAGAGGCGCTGCTGTCCCCGGCGATCACCAGGAAGGTCATCGGGCTGTTCGGACGGCACGGGTCGGAGCCGGTGGCCGGGGTCGAGACGCTCACGCCGCGCGAGCGGGAACTGGTGGCCTGGGTGGCCACGGGCCGTTCGAACGAGGAGATCGCCGCCGAGCTGACGATCAGCCCCGACACGGTGCGCACGCACGTCAGCCGGGCGATGGTCAAGCTGCACGCCCGCGACCGCGCCCAGCTCGTGGTGTTCGCGATGCGAGCCGGCCTCGCGCTTCCCGCCTGAACGAGCCGGCTCCGACTGAGCGAGTCGGCCCCACCGTGAAGGGGACCGGCTCCACCGTGATGGGGACCGGCCCTACCGCGAACGAGCCGGCCCCGCCGTGGGCGATTCGACCTCGCACCCCCCCGCGTGACCTGGGTTACCGGAGGAAGCCTTCGTAGTTGCGTTGCTGGAGTTGGGCCTCGATGCGTTTCACGGTCTCCAGCCCGACGCTCACCATGATGAGCAGGCTGGCGCCGCCGAACGGGAAGTTCTGCTGCGTCCCCGGGTCGCGCAGGATCGCGAACGCGATGAGCGGCAGCACCGCGAGCACCCCCAGGTACGCCGCCCCCGCCGCGGTCAGCCTGGACAGCACGTACGTCAGGTACCGCGCGGTGGCCGGGCCCGGCCGGACACCGGGGATGAATCCCCCGTACCGCCGCAGGTTGTCGGCCACCTCGACCGGGTTGAAGGTGATCGACACGTAGAAGTAGGCGAACCCGGCGATCAGCAGCACGTACGAGAGCAGGTAGAGCGGATGCGTGCCGGCGGTCAGGTTCTGCGCGATCCAGGTCTCGGCGGCGCCGCCGAGCAGCGAGCCGGCCAGCGTCGGCAGGTAGAGCAGCGACGAGGTGAAGATCACCGGCACGATGCCGGCCTGGTTGACCTTGAGCGGGAGGTACGTGCGGGTCCCGCCGTACGTGCGCCGTCCGACCAGGCGCTTGGCGTAGTGGACGGGCACGCGCCGCTGCGCCTGCTCGACGAAGACCACGGCCGCGACCAGGAACACCCCGGACACGAGCATGACCGTGAAGCTCACCGGGCTCATCACGAAGATCCGTGACATGTAGCCCGGGAAGACGGCCACGACCTGGGTGAACACCAGGATGGACATGCCGTTGCCGATCCCCCGGTCGGTGATCAGCTCGCCGATCCACATGACCACGCAGGTGCCCGCGACCATGGTAGTCACCAGCACGGTCACCGTGAGCGGCCCGTCGTCGCGCAGCAGCGGCAGCGTGCACCCGGACAACAGCTGTCCCGACCTGGCCAGCGCCACGATCGTGGCGGCGTTCAGCAGGGCCAGTGCCACGGTCAGGTACCGGGTGTACTGGGTGATCTTCGTCTGCCCGTTCTGTCCCTCCTTGCGCAGCGCGTCGAGGCGCGGGATCACCACTGCGAGCAGTTGCATGACGATGCTCGCGGTGATGTACGGCATGACGCCCAGCGCGAACACGGAGAGCTGGAGCATCGCGCCGCCGCTGAGCAGTTGCAGCATGTCGGTCAGCCCGCCCTGCGCGGAGCCGACGCATCGCCGCACGGCCACCACGTCCACGCCGGGTGAGGGCAGCACCTGACCCAGCCGGAACAGCCCGAGCATGGCCAGCGTGAACGACAGCTTCCTGCGGAGTTCCGGCACCCGGAACGCCCTGGTCAACGTGGTCAGCATGGCGCCGAGTCTCGCGGCGCGGGCGTCCGGCGTCGTCCGCTCAGGCGAGGCACCGGCGTACGCAAATCCGCGTACGGGCAGACTTGATCGCATGACGACGGTGTGGGTGATCAGCGGGCCGCCGGGCGCGGGCAAGTCGACGGTGGCCGCCGCGCTGCTGGCCCGCCTCGCCCCGGTGCCGGCCCTGCTGGACAAGGACACCGTGTACGGCGATTTCGTCGCCGCGACGCTCGAAGCGTACGGCAGGCCGCCCGGCGAACGCGAGGGCCCGTGGTACGACCGGCACGTCAAACGGCACGAGTACACCGGTCTGACCAGGCTGGCCAGGCAGATCAGGGAGCACGGCTGCCCGGTGATGCTGGACGGCCCGTTCACCACCCAGGTCCACGACGCGGACCGCTGGACGGAGTGGGTGGCCGGGCTGGGCGGCGACCCGGTGCGGCTGGTCTGGGTCCGGTCGGACGGCCCGACCCTGCGCGAGCGCCTGCTGGCCAGGGGTTTCGAGCGTGACACGGGCAAGCTGGCGGCGTTCGAGTCGTACCTGAAGGCGATCAGGGTGGACGAGCCGCCGGTGGTGCCGTACCTGGAGATCGACAACCGGCGCGGCGCGCCGCCGGTGGGCGGGCAGCTCAGCGCGGCGGGTATACCGCCGCGAACACCCGCGTGAGCTTCGGCACGAGCCGGGTGTAGCGCCCCTCCTCGTAGCCGACGCCGGGCTCGTTGCTGAGCTGCTGCGAGATGGGCCCGGCGATCAGGCTGGCGGCCAGGGCGAGCCCTTCCTCGCCGGCCGCGTCCCGGTGCAGCTCGCCGCGCGCGACGGCGGCCTCGATCAGGCTCGCGAAGTGCCGGTGGATGCCCAGCGCGGGCGCGTACGCCTCGGGCGAGGGCGTGAACCCGGGCACCGGCCGCCAGAACAGCAGTTGCGCCAGCACCTGGTTGTGCATGATCCAGCGGGCCCCGGCCTCCAGGGACGCGCCCATCGCGGCCAGCCCGGGCTCGTGCGGCTCGGCCGCCGCGCGCACCGCGGCCAGGTAGCCCTCCTGGCCCTGCTTGAACAGCGCGTCGTAGACCGCGTGCCGGGACGGGAAGTACTTGTACAGCGAGGGCGGCCGGATGCCCAGCCGCCTGGCCACCGTCGACAGGCTCAGCCCCGCGGCCCCCTCCTCGGCCATCACCTCCAGCGCGATGCCCAGGATCTCGGCCTGGGTCTCGGCCCGCCGGCGCGATCTTCGGTCAGGGATGTCCGTCATGGAAATTAAAATAGCTTAGGCTATAGGTCGTAGCTAAAACTAAAGGGGATAGCGTGTCGCGTGACATCCAGCTGACCGGCCTGCGGCAGAACAACCTCAAGAACGTCTCCCTGCGGCTGCCCAAGGAGCGGCTGACCGTCTTCACCGGCGTGTCCGGCTCCGGCAAGTCGTCCATCGTGTTCGGCACGATCGCGGCCGAGTCGCAACGCCAGCTCAACGAGACCTACAGCGCGTTCCTGCGCAACCGGCTGCCCAAGCACGAGCGGCCCAAGGCCGAGCGCATGTCGAACCTCACGGCGGCCGTCGTGGTCGACCAGAAACCGGTCGGCGGCGGCGCGCGTTCGACCGTGGGCACGATGACCGAGGTCCACGCCATGTTGCGGGTGCTGTTCTCGCGGCGGGGCGAGCCGTCGGCGGGGCCGGCGACGGCGTACTCGTTCAACGACCCGCAGGGCATGTGCCCGGAGTGCGACGGCCTGGGCAGGAAGCTGGAGGCCGACCTCGACGCGCTGATCGACCCCGCGCTGTCGCTCAACCAGGGCGCGCTGCGCATGTTCCCGGTCGGCGGCTACGTCTGGCAGCTCTACGCCAGGTCGGGCCTGTTCGACCCGGACAAGCCGCTGGGCGAGTTCACCGCCGAGGAACGCGAGCTGCTGCTGCGCGGCAGCGGCTTCAAGGTGGACCGGGGGGACTACACCAACGCCTACGAGGGCGTCCTGGTGCGGTTCGACCGGGTCTATCTCAAGCGCGACCTCGACCAGCTCGACAAGGCCGCGCAGGGGTTCGTGCGGCAGGGCCTGTGCCCGGCGTGCCACGGCGCGCGGCTCAACGAGGCGGCGCTGGCCTCCAGGATCGGCGGCAGGAACCTGGCCGACTACGCGGCGATGGAGGTGACCGACTTGATCGGCGTGCTCGAAGGTCTGGACGACCCGGTCGCCGCGGCCGCGGTGGAGTCGTTGCGCAGGATCGACGCGATCGGCCTCGGCTACCTCAGCCTCGACCGCGGGACGTCGACGCTGTCGGGCGGCGAGGCGCAGCGCCTGAAGACCGTGCGCAATCTGGGCAGCAGCCTGACCGGCATGACCTACATCTTCGACGAGCCCAGCGTCGGCCTGCACCCGCGCGACGTGCACCGCCTGGCCGACCTGCTGGTCGAGCTGCGCGACAAGGGCAACACGGTGCTCGTCGTCGAGCACGACCGCGACCTGATCACGCTCGCCGACCACATCGTGGACCTGGGCCCAGGCGCGGGCGCGGCGGGCGGCCGGGTGGTGTTCGAAGGCCCGGTGGACGGCCTGATCGCCGGCGACACGCTGACCGGACGCATGCTCAGGCGCGCGACCGGGCTCAAGGACGCGGTGCGCGCGCCGTCCGGCTGGCTCACGATCGCCGGCGCGAACGCGCACAACCTCAAGGACGTCACGGTACGCGTGCCGCTCGGCGTGCTCACCGCGGTCACCGGCGTGGCCGGGTCGGGCAAGAGCACGCTGATGCGGCACGAGCTGATCGCCCAGCACCCCGGCACGGTGCTCATCGACCAGTCGGCCATCGCCGCCTCGCCCAGGTCCACGCCGGCCACGTACCTCAACGCCATGGACCCGCTGCGCAAGCTGTTCGCCGAGGCGAACGGGGTGGAGCCGGCCGTGTTCAGCTTCAACTCGGCCGGCGCGTGCCCGGCCTGCAAGGGACGCGGTGAGATCAAGACGGACCTGGCGTTCATGGACCCGGTGACGCGGGTGTGCGACGTGTGCGGGGGCAGCAGGTACAGCGCCGAGGCGCTGTCGTACACGGTCGGCGGCAGGACGATCGCGGACGTGCTGGCGATGACGGCCGACGAGGCGGCGCGGTCGTTCGACCTGCCCGGCGTGGCCAGGCTGGGCCGGCTCGGGCTCGGCTACCTGACGCTGGGGCAGCCGCTGAGCACGTTGTCGGGCGGCGAGCGGCAGCGGCTCAAGCTGGCGCACCGGCTGCGCGAACGCGGCAAGGTGTACGTGTTCGACGAGCCGACGACCGGGCTGCACATGGCGGACATCGACACGCTGCTGACGCTGCTCGACCGGCTGGTGGACGACGGCAACACGGTCATCGTGGTCGAGCACGACCTGGACGTGGTCAAGCACGCCGACTGGGTGATCGACCTGGGCCCCGAGGCCGGGCAGCACGGCGGCCAGGTCGTCTTCGAAGGCACCCCGACCGATTTGACGGAAGCAGCCACCTATACCGCGAAATATCTCGTTAAATCGCTAGATAGCTCTCGTCCCGGGCGTCGGTGATGGCCATGTGACCGGGCAGGTGCCCGATCGCGTACTCGACCCCGCTGGCCATGACCGCCTCCTGCGGGGTCACCCCGCAGGCCCAGAAGACCGGCAGCTCACCGTCGCGGACCTCGACCGGATCGCCGTAGTCGGGCCGGTCCAGCTCCGCGATGCCCAGCGCCTTCGGGTCGCCCACGTGCACGGGCGCGCCGTGCACCAGCGGGTAGCGGCCGGTCACCTCCACCGCGGTCTGCACCAGCGGCTGCGGCACCGGCCGCATCGAGACCACGAGCGGCCCGGACAGCGTGCTCGTCGGCCGGCACTCGACGGCGGTGCGGTACATCGGCACGTTCACGCCCTGTTCCAGGTGCCGCACCGGCACCCCGGCGGCCAGCAGCGCGGACTCGAAGGTGAAGCTGCAGCCGATGAGGAACGGCACCAGGTCGGCCCGCCACTCGCGCACCACCTCGCCGAGGTCGGCCACCGCCCGGCCGTCCACGTAGAGGCGGTAGCCGGGCAGGTCGGTACGCAGATCGCCGGAGAACAGCGCGGTGGTCCACTGGCCGGGCTCGCCCACGTCGAGCACCGGGCAGGCCTGGGGGTTGCGATGGGCGAACAGCAGCAGCTCGTAGCGCAGCGGCTTGGGCACGGCGATCAGGTTGGCCTGGGTCCAGCCGCGGCACCAGCCCGCGGTGGGCACCCGCTCGCCGTTGCGGAAGCGCGCCCGCGCCTGCGCGGGGCTCAGGTCGGCGACGTCCACACCACCGACATTACTTGTCTTCATTTCTTTACCAAGTGATGGCGAGAAATTTCCGGGTAGCGGGCGGGACGTGCGGCTTGATGTGAACCTCCTCGACTACGTACTGATCGCGTTGTACTTCGCGACCGTGCTCGCCATCGGCTTCGCCGCGCGCCGCCGGATCAGCTCCAGCCTCGACTTCTTCCTCGCCGGGCGCGGGCTGCCCGCGTGGATCACCGGGCTGGCGTTCGTGTCGGCCAATCTCGGCGCGATCGAGATCCTCGGCATGGCGGCCAACGGCGCGCAGTACGGCGCGATGACCGTGCACTACTACTGGATCGGCGCGGTGCCGGCGATGGTGTTCCTCGGCATCGTGATGATGCCGTTCTACTACCGCTCCAAGGTCCGCAGCGTGCCGGAGTTCCTGCGCAGGCGCTTCAACCCGAGCACGCAACTGCTGAACGCGATCACGTTCGCGGTGGCGCAGATCCTCATCGCCGGGGTGAACCTGTACGCGCTGGCGCTGGTCCTGGAGCTGCTGCTGGGCTGGCCGCTGCCGGTCTCGGTGGTGGTGGCCGCGGTGATCGTGCTGGCCTACATCACGCTCGGCGGGCTGTCCTCGGCGATCTACAACGAGGTGCTGCAGTTCTTCGTGATCCTGGCCGGGCTGATCCCGCTGACCGTGCTCGGGCTGATCAAGGTGGGCGGCCTGTCCGGTCTGTACGAGAAGGTACGGCAGAGCCCGCTCGGCGAGGGCGGGCTGCACACCTGGGCGGGCACCGCGGGCGACAACCCGATGCAGGCGCACTGGATCGGGATCGTGTTCGGGCTGGGGTTCGTGTTGTCGTTCGGCTACTGGACGACGAACTTCGCCGAGGTGCAGCGGGCGCTGTCGGCCAGGAACACCAACGCGGCCAGGCTCACGCCGATCGTGGCGGCGTACCCGAAGATCTTCATTCCGCTGGTCACGGTGCTGCCGGGGATGATCGCGCTGGTGCTGTTCGGCGACCTGGGCAAGGGTCAGGACTACAACAACGCGATCCCGCTGCTCATGCGCGACCTGCTGCCGAACGGGGTGCTCGGCGTCGCGGTGACCGGGCTGCTGGCCTCGTTCATGGCCGGGATGGCGGCCAACATCAGCGGGTTCAACACGGTCTTCACCAACGACATCTGGCAGGCGCACCTGGCCAGGGACCGCGACGACGCCTACTACCTGCGCGTGGGCCGCGTCGCGACGGTGGCCGGGGTGCTGCTGGGCGTCGGGACGGCGTTCATCGCGGCCGGTTACTCCAACATCATGGAGTATCTGCAGGCGTTGTTCTCGTTCTTCAACGCGCCGCTGTTCGCGACCTTCATCCTCGGCCTGTTCTGGCGGCGGATGACCGCGTGGGCCGGGTTCTGGGGGCTGCTCGCGGGCACCGCGGCGGCCTTCGTGTCGTACTTCGGGTACAAGGCGGGCCTGCTGGACTTCGGCACCGAGCTGAACGCGAGTTTCTGGGGCGCGGGGGTGGCCTTCGCCGTCGACCTGCTGGTGTCGGTGGCGGTCACGCTGGTCACCGCGCCCAAGCCCGATTCCGAGCTGCGCGGGCTGGTCTACGGCCTGAGCGCGGTGGACCTGGAGGACGACGCGCTGAGCGGCGACGCCCGGTGGTACCGGTCGCCGATGCTGCTCGGCACGGGCGCGCTGGTGCTGGCCGTGGCGCTGTATGGGGTGATCTTGTGAGTGACATCCGCGTGGTGATCGGCGGGCTCTTCGCGCTGTACGGCGTGATCCTCATCGTCGCCGGGCTGCTGGGCGAGGCCGTCAACCTGTGGACCGGGCTGGCGATGGCGGTGTTCGGCGGCGCGTTCCTGCTGTGGGCGCGGCTGCGCCGGCTCGACTGACCCCCCTCTACTGGCCGCCGCCCGTCCTCGCTCCACCGGGGACGGACGGCGGTCGCCCGTCAGGTCACACGCCGCACGGGGCGGAGGCGGCGCGCGGGATGGCGTCGATGCCCGACACGTCCGTGCCGGCCAGCTCGCCCCTGGCCACCGAGTTGAGCAGGGCCATCGTCGGGACGGTGAACAGCCGCTCCAGGTAGCCGTTGCTCTTCTGGCCGACCGAGCGGACCTCGAAGAAGATCGCACCCTGGGTGGCGAAGCCCGAGTCGGAGCCGTCGGGGCCCGGGCCGCCGAGCAGCATGCGGGAGAAGACGGCGTTCGTGATGTCGATGTCCTGATATTTCGCGACGTGCGTTTGGCCGAAGCCGGACAGCGCGTTCACCGACACCATCGACATCTGCCGGTTGGTCAGCCACTGCGCGGCCGTCAGCCTGGACGGGTCGATCGGCCTGATGCCGATCTGGAACTGGTTGAGCTCGTTCGTCCCGGCGATGACCGGCGACTCGCCCATGTGGTGCAGGTCGAGCGCCAGCCTCGGCCGGGCGCTCTGCCACAGGGCGTACCAGGCACGCGACTCGGGCTGGGCGAAGTTCTCCCAGTCGCGGTTGAGGTCGACCCTGGCCGGGGTGGTGCTCTGCCTGATGTTGGCCTCGGCGCCGTCCGGGTTGTACATGGGGATGACGATCAGCGTCATGCGTTCGCGGATCAGTTTCGCGTCCGGGTCGCCGGAGGCGAGGTGGTCGAGCACCTGCAGCGCCGACTCGGTGGAGTGCAGCTCGTTGCCGTGGATGCGGGCCTGCAGCCAGAACACCTCGGGCCCGGTGCCGACCTTGGCGTAGAGCAGGTCGCGGCCCTCGCCGGAGGCGCCGGCCCGGTGCACGGTGACCAGGCCCTTGCTGGTCCTGGCGATACGGTCGAGCCCGCGGACCACGTCGGCGTATCCCGCGACGCTCGATCTGCTGACGTTCTGCTCGTCCTGGAGGCAGGGGCCGCCAGGGTGGGTGGGCGGTTCGGCGACGGCGGACAAGGGGGTGACGGCGACGACCGCGCAGGTCAGCAGCGCCACGAGACCGGTCCTGTGGTGAGCCAAGTGAACCTCCGGATACTGTGCCGCATCAGCGTGCGGACAGCGCCGAGTGTCTCCCCGGCCGAACGGGTGATCAAGGGCTGGATGGAACAATATTCAATCACGGCACGCTGTGAACGCCGCTCCCCCTACGCCGCCAGTGCGGCCACCGACGCCGCGAAGGCCACCAGGTACGACGTGCAGAACAACACCGGGATCCACTGCTCGATGTGCGTCAGCGGCCGGTACCTGGCCGGGTCCAGCCCGCGGCCCAGCGCCTCCCACTCGGCCCGCCAGTAGGGCGAGGCGGGCAGGCGTTCCTCCATCATGCCGATCACCGCGTACTTGGCGTTGTTGAGCTGGCGGTAGGAGCGCACGATCCAGAACCAGGCCAGGCACTGCAGCTCCATGACGGCCAGCAGGAAGAGCAGCACCCAGAAGTTGCGCGCCAGGCCCTGCCAGCCGTTGGCGAGCAGCGCCCCGATGCCGGTGTTCAGCGACAGGAAGAACGTGTTCGCCAGGCCCCGGCGCGCGCTGACCCGGTCGGCCATCTCCACGTACATCTTGTACTGCTCCAGGAGGATCAGCGCGCGGGTCTGGCCGGGTTCGTCCTCGGCGGAACTCCACAGCGCCTGCCTGATCAGGGCCGGGTCGGGGGAATCGGTGGCGCCGAAGCGGGCGCGTAACCGGGTGTTGAGCCGCGTCACGTGATCAGTATCGGCGCGGGCGCGCGCCGATCTCTGAGTATGGGGCTACTCAGGCGCCATCCCGGGTTCATGGGGGAACGTGTTCACCGGCGGGGCGAGGGTGCGGGGAGGAGCATGCCCGTCCGCGCGGAGGCCGAGCACGAGGGGCGGGGAGGAGCATGCGCGTCCGGCTGGAGGCCGAGCACGAGGGCCGGGAGGCGCTGAGCCACGCCGGTTACGCGGTGCTGTTCGGCGCCGCCGCCTGGGCGGTGCGCGCGTACGCCGCCGGTGACCTGCCGGAGGTGGATCTCGGCGTCGACACCTCGGGGATCACCGAGCTGCTCAAGTGGGCGGGCGTCGTGCTCGGCGTGCTGGCGGCCGTGCACGCCCTGGTCAGCGCGGTGCGTGCGATCCGCTGGACCCGGGCGCGCGCCCAGTTGCGGATGGCCCGCGACCCGAGCCGGGCCCCCCGGCTGCCGGCCGCCGCCGGGCACGACTCGGTGCTCAAGCCATCCAGGACGTTCCTCGTCACCCTGCTGGTGATCGCGGCGTTCGTCGGCGTCCTGTACCTGGGCGGACGGTCGCGCTCGCCGCTCTTCCGGTACATCGACTCGGCCTCGGGCACGGAGATCGCGCTCTGGCTGCTCGCCGGGGCGCTCGGCGTCCTGGCCTGGCTGGTGGTCTGGGGGGTGCGCATGCGCCGCAGGCTGCACGCGCGGGCCGTCCAGCGGCTGTCCCAGGACGCCGCGTACGCCGAGCAGACCACGATCTGGACGGCGGAGGTCTCGCCACGGCGCGCGGCGGCGATCCCGGAGCTGCGCGTGCACCACTACAGCGCCCAGCCGGTGTGGACGACGGGCCTGCGGCCGATCAGCACGAGCCGCAACCTCATCGGCCGGCGGCCGTGGCAGATCGCCTACTTCCGGCTGTTCGAGAACGAGGTGCGCGTCCGCGACTTCCTGACCGGCGCCTTCCGCGAGTTCGGCTACGTCCACCTGCTGCGCAGCGCCGCCTCCGTCGGGCGGGCGGAACGTGAGTCGGCCGAGCGCGCCAGGGCGGGCTCGGGCGTGTTCCTCGCCTCGCGGCACCGCATGATCGAGGAGCTGGCGCGCGAGCCCGCCGACCCGCTGCCGAAAGGCCGGCACACGCTGCGCTCGATCGGCGGCTCGCCGGTGCGCGTCCGCGACCGTTACGGCAGCTATCCGGTACGCGCCCTGCTGTGCCACGGCGGGTTCTGGAAGCAGGCGGTGGACGTGCTGCTCGACCGGGCCGACGTGGTGGTGATCGACCTGTCCGGCTTCCGCGGGGAGAACGCGGGAACCGGCTACGAGCTGCAGCGGGTCATCGACCGCTTCCCGATCCGCCGGGTGCTGGTGCTCGCCGATCCGGGCAGCGACACGGTGTATCTGGAGGCGCAGGTGCGGCACGCCTGGTCGCGGATGGCCCACGGCTCGCCGAACGCGGGGACGGGCCGCAGGCACCTGCTGATCAGCACGGTCGGCCTCGGCGGCAGCCGTCTGGCCACCCGGCCGCTGCTGGTCTACCTGCACCAGTACATGGGCGACGCCTAGCGGCCGCCGCCGTGGACCGCCTGGTGACCTCGGGGCGCGTCCTGCCGCGCCGGCGGCTTCGTCCGGAGCCGGTGAGTCCGGAGCCGGTGAGACTGGCGGCGGTTTGACAAGCGCGCGAGCGTCAACTTATGTTGACGGCATACGTCAATAGAAGTTGACGCGAGGAGGGGTGTGTGGACGCGTTGTCCGTGGCCGTGCGGGCCAACCTGCCGGTGATCCTCTGGGGCGCGCCGGGGACCGGGAAGACGTCGGCGGTGCTCGCCCTCGGGGCGCGGCTCGGGCTGCCGGTCGAGGCGGTGGTCGGCTCGATCAGGGAGCCGAGCGACTTCGCCGGGCTGCCGGTGCTGCGCGACGGCGGCACCTGGTTCGCGCCGCCGCGCTGGGCCGAACGCCTCGCCGCCGCCGGCGAGGGCATCCTGTTCCTGGACGAGCTGACCACCGCGCCCCCGGCCGTCCAGGCGGCGATGTTGCGGGTGGTGCTGGAACGGGTCGTCGGCGATCTCACGCTGCCGTCCGGGGTGCGGATCGTGGCCGCGGCCAACCCGCCCGCCCTGGCCGCCGACGGGTGGGACCTGGCCGCGCCGCTGGCCAACCGGCTGATCCACCTGGACTGGGAGGTCAGCGCGGCGTCGGTGGCCGAGGGGTTCACGGCCGGGTTCGACGTCCGGGATCCCGGTGACTGGACGCCGCCCGAGCCCGGCGCTGTCGGCCGGGCCAGGGCGCTGGTGGGGGCGTTCCTGCGGGTCAGGCCGGAGCTGGTGCTGGCCGTCCCGGACGAGCCCGTCCGCGCCTGGCCCAGCCCCCGTACGTGGGAGCTGACCGCGACGGCGCTGGCCTGCGCGGGCGGCGACGAGCGGGTGCGGGCCGAGCTGGTCGTGGGGGCGGTGGGCGCGGCGGCCGGGTTCGAGCTGCTGTCGTGGCTGCGTGACCTGGACCTGCCCGATCCCGAGCTGCTGCTGACCGATCCGCTCGCGCCGCTGCCCGACCGGGTGGACCGGGTGCACGCGGTGCTCGGGTCCGTGGTCGCCCACGTGGCCGCCGACGGCGGCGCGGACTCCTGGCAGCGGGCCTGGACCCTGGTGGGACGGGTGGCCAGGCGCACCCCGGACGTCGCCGCCACGGCCGCGCGGTCCCTGGCTGCGCGGCGGCCCGAGGGGGCGGTGCTGCCTTCCGCGGTGCTGGAACTGGCGCCGATCCTGCGGTCAGCGGGGTTGATGCCATGACGGCCACGGCCTTCCCCGACGACCCGCTGCCGGGTGGTTCCGGCAGCCCGGCAGGCGGCGGCTCTTCGGCCGGCGACTCGGTGGGGGCGCGGTTCGCGGCGGCGCGGTTGTGGGCCGCCGACCGGGCGCCGTACCTGACCACGGCGCTGTTCGCGTTGCGTCCGCTGGCCCACGAGGGGCCGGTGCCGCCCGGCCTGCCCGCCGACGAGCACTGGAACGTGCACCTGGACGCCGCCGAGGTGGCGCGGACGCCGGTGCCCGAGCTGGGCTGGTGGCTGCTCCACCAGGTCGGCCACCTGCTGCGCGGGCATCACGGCCGGGCCACGGGCGACGAGCTGACCTGGGACCGGGCGGCGGACGCGGAGATCAACGACGACCTCGACGGCTTCGGCGACCACGGCGATTTCGGCGATTTCGGCGACCTCGGCGACCTCGCGGATGCGGCCGGGACCGGCGCGGTGGAGGGGCGTCGAGGCGGGCCCGCCGACGCGGTCTCACCGGAGACACTGGGCCTGCCCGGCGGCTTGCTGGCCGAACGGTACGTGGAGCTGCTGGACCTCATCGACGTCCCCGATCACCTGGTGTCCTGCGGACGTGCCCCGTTCACCGGCCCGGCCGCGCTGACGCCGCTGGAACGGGAACTGCTCACCCGGGCCGTCGCGGCCGAGATCGACGCCCGCGGCGACGTGCCCGGCGGATGGCGGCGCTGGGCGGAGTCCACCCTGCGGCCCGCCGCCGACTGGCGGACGCTGCTGGCCGCGCTGGTCAGACGTTCGATGAGCCAGGCCGCGGGACGCGTCGACCACAGCTACCGGCGGCCGTCGCGGCGCTCGTCCACGGTGCCGTCGGTGGTGCTGCCCGCCCTGGTACGTCCCGAGCCTCGGGTGGTGGTGCTGGTCGACACGTCGGCCAGCGTGACCGAGGCGCGGCTCAGGCAGGTGCTGGGCGAGCTGGACGGGGTGCTGCGCGCGGCCGGACGGCGTCAGGTCCCGGTGATCTGCTGCGACGCGCGGGCGTATCCCGCCCAGGTGGTGCGGCGGGCCGCCGACGTGGCGCTGGTCGGCGGCGGCGGGACGGACCTGCGGGCCGGTTTCGCCGCCGCCGGCCCCGCCGACCTGCTGGTCGTGCTGACCGACGGTGAGACGCCGTGGCCGGACCGGCGTCCCCGGGCGGCCGTGGTGATCTGCCTCTTCGGCCCACCCGGCTCCACCCCGCACAGCTCCGGGACGCGCGGCTCGGCGCCGTCCTGGGCGACCGTGGTCCACGTCCCTGCCGGGGATGCGGCGGGCGGGAGAGCGGCCGGTGGCGGGTTCCGCACTGAAGGGGGGATGGTATGAGCGGATGGGATGGCTTCACGCAGGGCGAGACGCGCCGCTGGCGGGCGGCCGGCTTCGAGCCCGGGGAGGCCCGCGCGTGGCGGCGGTCCGGGGTGCTCGCGCCCGCTGACGCGCGCCTGTGGCGCACCGTGTCGGCCACCCCTGAGTCGGTCGTCGTCTGGCAGCGCGCCGGCATGACCCCGGCCGAGGCGGTGCGCTGGCACGAGCTCGGGGTGGCCCCGCACGACGCGGCCAGGCGGCACGTGGCCGGTGAGCGTCCGCGCCGGGTCTCGTGGCTGGCCCGCATGGCCGTCCCGGAGCCGGAGCTGGACCCGGAGCGTACCGAGGCGTTGCGGCGGCTGCTGCGCGCCGGGGTGCCGGCCGACGTGGCGCGCCCGTACGCCGACGCCGGCTGGGACGGCGACGCGGCCGTGGAATGGGCGCGGCGGCGGGTCGACCAGGGGGACGCGCGGGTGTTCGCGGCGCTCGGGTTCACGGCCGCGGAGTCCGTCCGGGCCGGCGTTCCGGCCGTGGCGGTGATGACGGCGTGGTGGGGGGCGGTGCCGCTGGAGGAGGTGGCCGTCTGGTGCGCGGCCGGGTTCACGCCCGGCGAGGCGGCGGCGCAGCGGTCGCGCGGCGTCACCGCCGAGCAGGCGGCCGTCCTGCGCGCGCTGTCGTCACTCGGCCCCGCGGACCCCGGCCATCGCTAGCCGCCCCCGGTCGCACCCGGTCGCACCATGTCACGCCCGTCGCCCGCCCGTCGCCCGCCCGTCGCCGGTCCCCGGCGGTCAGTCGTACTC
>NZ_JABCPZ010000241.1 GCF_013283785.1 Nonomuraea antri | reverse complement strand
CACCCCCACCCTCCGCCTGCGCGAAGGCCTCCAGGACACCCCCACCCTCCGCCTGCGCGAAGGCGTCCACGGCGGTGGCCGGATCGAGGACGCCCCCACCGTCCGCACCCGCGAGGCGGACACGACGACCCACGCGGCGCAGGCGGGCCGGCCGCAGCCCTGGCACGCGCAGGAGGGCTTCCGCGAGCCGTCACGCATCGGTCACTGGACCTTCCCCGGCGACCTGGTACGCGGCCTGATGTCCGGCATCAAGGAGTCGGTCCAGCTGAGCGGCGGCATGATGAACCAGGGCCACGTCTGGCGGGTGACGTTCCACGACGGCTCCACGGCGGTCATGAAGGACGTCGTCCAGCCCAAGGTCATCGAGGTCGAGGCGCAGCTGGCCCGCAGGCGCGCGGACTCCGAGGAGCTGGCCTCGCTGGTCTACGAGGCGGTCGGCGCCCGCGCCCCGCGCGTGTACCGGATGGGCCCGGCGCGCCTGCTGATGGAGCACCTGGACGGCTTCCAGCGCCCGGACGGGCTGCGTAACCGCAAGGACGTCCTGCTCATCGGCCTGGGCGACGCCCTGGTGCTGAACACGGACCGGTGGCGCAACAACTTCATGTCCGCCGACGACGGCCGCGTGGCCGGGATCGACCACGAGTTCTGCTTCAGCGAGGCGGCGGACCTGCTCGTGCCGCGCGGCATGTCGAACTGGCCAAGCCGTTCATCGAGCGCACCGAGGTCGTGGACGAGACGACCCAGCCCGGCTTCGTCTTCCACTGGGCCGACGGCAACCCGCTGACCGGCGCGGACGTGGCCCGCATCGGCGAACGCCTGCGCGAGCTCGAACCGAACTTCGCCGCCAGGGACCGGCAGGACTGGTACGCGGCGCTGATGGAGCGCTGGACGGGCATCGCCGGCCACGCGGGCGGCGGCAGCGGCTCGATCGTCGATCCGCCCGCCACCCGCTGACCACTCACCGAGGGGCTACGGCTGGTCGAGGAAGGCCGTCTGCACCAGCCGCGCCCCGAACCTGCGGTCCACGTAGAACCCGCGACCGGGCGGCAGCGGCTGCGGCCGGACGTTGCCGAAGAGCTGGCCCTCCTCCCGGTTGCCCGACATGATCAGCGCCGGCGTGGCCATCTCCTTCAGCCGCTGCACGGCCTGGTCGTACATGGCCCGGTTCGCGCCGCCCATCTGCCTGGCCAGCACCAGGTGCAGGCCGATGTCGCGGGCCTGCGGCAGCAGCTCGGCCAGCGGCTGCAGCGGGTTGTTCGAGGTGGCCACCAGGTCGTAGTCGTCGACCACGATGTACAGGTCGGACCCCTGCCACCAGCTTCGATCACGCAGCTGCTCGGGCGTGAGGTCGGCCGGGGGCAGGCGCTTGAGCAGCGCGGAGCGGGCGTCCTGGATCAGCTCGGCGGCGGCCGTGCTGGAGGCCGCGTAGCCGATGCGGTGGTCCGTGACCGCCGTGTCGAGCAGCGCGCGCCGGTAGTCCAGCACGATCATCATGGCCTCGCTGGGCGTCTTCCTGGCGACCAGGCCCTCCATGATCAGCTTGAGCACGTTCGACTTGCCGCACTCGGTGTCGCCGAACAGCACGAAGTGCGGGTCGGCGTCGAAGTCCAGCATGACCGGCGAGAGCGTGGCCTCGTCGATGCCGATCGCGATCCTGCCGGGACCGGTCTGCGCGGGCACCGGCAGCGCGGCGGCGGGCAGCAGCGCGGGCAGCAGCCGCACGGGCGGCGCGCCCGGCCCCTGCCAGGACTCGCGCACGATGTCCACCAGCGCGCGCACGCCTTCGGCCAGGCCGTCGGTGCCCGGCGTGCCGTCGATGCGCGGCAGCGCGGACAGGAAGTGCATGCCGTCCTTGGTCAGTCCGCGTCCAGGCACGCCTTCCGGCACGGCCAGCGACGCCTTGCGGCTGATCTCCGACTCGTACGCGTCGCCCAGCTTGAACTCGATCCTGGTGCCGAACAGGTCCCTGATGCCGGGACGGAACTCCGACCACTTGTTCGTCGAGGCGATCACGTGGATGCCGTAGCCCAGGCCGCGCGCGGCCAGGTCGGTGATCGTGGCCTCCAGGCTCTCGAACTCCTGCCTGATCGTCAGCCAGCCGTCCACGACCAGGAACACGTCGCCCCAGCCGTCGAAGGGGATGGCGCCGTCGGCGACCTGCCTGCGGTAGGTGGCGATCGAGTCGATCCCGCGCTCGGCGAAGTCGCGCTCGCGCAGCTGCAGCACGGTGGCCACCTCGGCGACGGTCCTGCGCACCCGGTCGGCGTCCAGGCGGCTGGCCACGCCGCCCACGTGCGGCAGGCCCTCCAGCGCGGACAGGCCGCCGCCGCCGAAGTCGAGGCAGTAGAACTGCACCTCGCGCGGGGTGTGGGTGAGCGCCATGCTGGCGATGAGCGTGCGCAGCGCGTTGCTCTTGCCGCTCTGCGTGCCGCCCGCCAGGCCGACGTGCCCGGCCGCGCTCGACAGGTCCAGCCAGTACGGGTCGCGCCGCTGCTCGAAAGGCTTGTCGATGATTCCGACGACGGCGTGCAGGCGGCCCCGGCCGTCCCAGCCGGGGGTGGACAGGCCCAGCTCGGGCGTCACGGACAGCGGCGGCAGCAGGTGTGCCAGCGTCGGCGGCTCGCCCAGCGGCGGCAGCCAGATCCGGTGCGCGGCCGGGCCGTGCCCGTTCAGCCGGCGCACCACCAGGTCGAGCAGGCTGTCCTGGGGGCCGCGGCGGTCCTCGCCGGCCGGGACGACCTCCTTCGGCTGCTCGACCACCGGCAGCGGCGCGTAACCGGGGCCGTACTCGACGACCTCGCGGATGACCGCCCTGCCGTCCTCGCCGCCGGCGCGGCGGGCGTCCGGCTGGTACGGGCCCGACACGTACGCGGCCTTGAACCTGGTCATGCCGCTGGTGTCGAACTTGAGATACCCGTTGCCCGGCGCGGACGGCAGCTCGTAGGCGTCGGCCACGCCCAGCACGACCCGGCTCTCCATGGCCGAGAAGGTACGCAGGCCGATCCGGTAGGACAGGTGGGTGTCCAGGCCGCGCAGCCGTCCCTCCTCCAGGCGCTGCGAGGCCAGCAGCAGGTGCACGCCGAGCGACCGGCCGAGCCGGCCGATCATCACGAACAGCTCGATGAACTCGGGCTTGGCCGACAGCAGCTCGCTGAACTCGTCCAGCACCACGAACAGCGTGGGCAGCGGGGCCAGGTCGGCGCCCTGCTCCCTGGCCCGCTCGTAGTCGCGCAGCGAGGCGTAGTTGCCGGCCGAGCGCAGCAGCTCCTGCCTGCGCACCATCTCGCCGTGCAACGCGTCGTGCATGCGGTCGACCAGCGGGAGCTCGTCCTCCAGGTTGGTGATGACCGCGGAGACGTGGGTGAGCGAGTCGAGGCCGAGGAAGGTCGCGCCGCCCTTGAAGTCGACCAGGACGAAGTTCAGGATCTCCGACGAGTGCGTGACCGCCAGGCCGAGCACCAGCGTGCGCAGCAGCTCCGACTTGCCCGAGCCGGTCGCGCCGATGACCAGGCCGTGCGGGCCCATGCCGCCCTGCGCGGACTCCTTGATGTCCAGCTCGACGACCCGGCCGTCGGCGCCGAGCCCGATGGGCACCCGCAGCTTGTTGCGCCCGGCGCGGGGCCGCCAGGTCAGCGCCGGGTCCAGGCGGCCGGGGTCGCCGATGCCGAGCAGGTCGGTGAGCGTGGTGTTGACCTGCAGCACGTCCTCGGGCTCGCCGCCGCTGACCGCCGAGGCGCGCAGCGGCGCGAGCTGCCTGGCCAGGCCGTCGGCACGCAGGTAGTCGAGCTGGTCGGGGTCGCCCAGGCGCGTCTTGTGCTCCTTGCCCGCGTGGTCGATCTTGACCATCTCGAACCCGTCCGGCCTGATCTCCAGCCGCAGGGTGTTCTTCTCCTCCACCGCGCCGGTGGAGTCGGTCAGGTCGATCACCGTCACGCCCAGGATGGCGTCGCTGCCGAGCTGGGAGTCGTGCGGGACGTGCCCGCCGTCCACGATCAGCACGTGGTACGGCAGCGAGTCGCCCGCCGACCCGGGGCGGAACCTGGGCCGTTCCTTCAGCTCCCCGCCGACCAGCCGGTCCAGCTCGCTCAGGTTCTGCGCCATCAGGCGCACCTGGCCGGCGGCGTCCACCTCCTCCGGGTGCAGGGCGTGCGGGAGCCACTTGACCCAGTCCCAGTGCGCCATGCGCTCGTGCCCGGCGCACACCATGATCCGCAGGTCGTCGGGGGAGTGGAAGACGGAGAGCTGGCCGATCACGGCCCGCACCAGGTCGCGGACGGCGGCCGGGTCGCCGGTCAGCTTGATCCGGGCGAACGAGCCGAGCGCCACCGCGACGGGCAGCCTGGAGACGGTCGAGTGGGTCCTGATGAACCTGCGCAGCGCGCCGGCGGCCAGGGCGTCGAGGTCCTCGACCGGCTTGGAGTCCGGCGGGATGAGCTGCACGGCCAGCTTCTGCACGCCGGTGCCCAGGCGGACGGTGCCGAAGTCCTCGTCGCGCGGCCGGCGCTCCCACAGGCGCGGGCTCATGGTGATCCACCACAGGGAGTCGGGCTCGGGGCCGCTCCACTCCAGCGCCTCGCGCTGCTGCTTGGCCGCCCGCCTGGCCTTCTTGCGCACCTGGCCGAGGTAGCGGAAGTAGTCGCGGCGGGCGCCGTTGAGCTTGTGCTTGCGCTCGCCGGCCTGGCGGCCGAGCTGGCCGAGCGTCATGCCGACCATGGACAGGGCGAACAGGCCGCTGGCGACGTACATGATCGGGTTGGAGTTGCCGCCCGCGGTGAACATCAGCGCCATCGCGGCCGCGCCGGCCAGCATCGGCAGGTACGTGAGCACCAGCATGAATCCCTGGCCCTGGACCTCGGGGATCTCCGGCGGCGATTCGAGCAGGATCTCGCCACGCGGCGGCTTGGGTCCTGGGCGTCGCTCGGGGCGGCGGACGATGACGTTGCTCACTCGGACGTTCTTACCAGAATTGACCAGATATGTTCGGGGAGTCCGAGATGCCCCCGGGGAGGGAGTGTTCGCGTGGGACAGCTGGTTCACGGGCCTGCTGGCGGTCCGCCGTACCCGCCTGGTCCGCCTGCGGGTCCCCCGCAGGGGCCGGTGCATCCGCAAGGGCCGGTGCACCCGGGAGGCGGCCCGATGCCCGCGCAGGCCGTGGCGCAGGGGCCGATCCAGCAGGGCGCGCTGACGCAGGTGCCGACGCCGCTGCCCACGCTGTGCCACGTGACGATCGTCGGCCCGCGCCGCAAGGCCGATCTCGCGCTGCCCGCCGACATCCCGCTGCCGCACGTGCTGCCCGGCCTGCTGCGCGCACTGGACGAGGTGGGCGGCGACGCCGCGGCCGCCCCCGGCTGGACGCTGCAGCGGCTCGGCGGCGCCCCGCTCGACCTCGGCCAGAGCCTGGGCGCGCTGGGCGTGCTCGACGGCGAGATCCTCTACCTGCGCCCGCGCGCGGCGATCCTGCCGCCCACCCTCTACGACGACGTGGCCGACGTGGTCGCCACCGGCGTGGCGGGCGGCTCCGGCGCCTGGACGGCCAAGCACACCAGGCTCACGGGCGCGGGCGGCGCGACCGGGCTGCTGGTGATCGGCGCGCTCGGACTGGCGTTGTCCGGCCTGGCCCCGCTGATCGTCACCATCGTGGCCGGGCTGCTGGCCCTGCTGCTGGTCGCCACCGGCACGATGTTGTCGCGGGCGGTGGGCGACTCGTTGGCCGGGGCGCTGATCGGGCACGCCGCGCTGCCGTTCGCGTTCGTCGCGGGCCTGTTCGCCCCGGCGGGCGGCGGCGGGCTGTCCGCGCCGGGCGCGCCGCACGTGCTGGCCGCGTTCGCCTGCACCGCGCTGGCCGCCGCGGTGGCCGGGGCGCTGGTGTCCGACGGGCTGTCCGGGTTCCTGGGCACCGCCATCGCGGCCACCGCGGGCGCGATCGGCGCGGCCGTGTCGATGGTCTGGGCGGTGCCGGCGGCCGGGGTCGCGGCCGTGACCGTCGCGGTGCTGCTGGCGCTCAGCCCGCTGGCGCCGACGCTGTCGTTCAAGCTGGCCAAGGTGCCGCTGCCGGCCATGCCCACCACGGCCGAGGAACTGCGCGGCGACAACCAGCGGCTGGACGCCGCGCTGATCCAGGAGCGCACCAGGGTCGCGCAGCGCCACGCCACCGGGATGATCGTCGCCATCGGCCTGACGGCCCTGCTCGCCCAGGCGCTGCTGGTGCTCGACGGCGGCTGGGTGGCGGCGGTGATGACCGTGTCGCTGTCGCTCACGCTGATCATGCGCGCCCGCGTCTTCCGCGGCCTGGGTCAGCGGCTGTGGCTGGTCTCGACCGGGCTGTCCGGGCTGGCCATGTTGTCGCTGTCGCTGGTGGCCCAGGAGGGCACGATCGGCAAGCTGGCCGTGGCGATCGGCGTGTTGTGGCTGGCGCTGATGACGGTGGGCATCGGGCTGTGGCTGCCGACCGGCAAGCCGTCGCCGTTCTGGGGGCGTGCGGGCGACATCGTGGACGTCATCCTGATCGTCCAGTTGTTCCCGCTCGCGCTGGGTGTTCTGGAGGTTTACAGCTGGGTGCGTGGATTGTCCGGCTGATAGGTTGCTGGCCGTTTTTCTCAAGCGCCTGGAGGGGCGATGCAGGAGTTCGGGGATTTCGCGAACATCGACATTGACAAGCTGCTCAAGGGGGCGGACGAGCAGTTCGCCCGCATCGAGGAGTTCCAGCGCAACGTCGGCTCGATCGTCGGCCGGGCCCAGGACGAGGGCGGCTTCGTCACCGTCGAGTACGGCGCCGAGGGCCTGCGCGAGCTGGAGCTGCACCCCAAGGCGATGCGGCTGAGCTCGGGCGAGCTGGCCGACCTGATCAAGACGGCGCTCCGCGAGGCGACCGCCGACCTGCAGGCCCAGCTCAACCGGGCCATGGGCGACGTGTTCGGCGAGGAGGACAACCCGATGCGGTTCGCCGACGACCCCGAGGCGGCGCTGAGCAAGGTCAAGGAGGCGGAGTCTGCCTACAACCGCACGTTCGAGGACGTGATGGGCGAACTCGACCGCATCCGCCGCCGGTTGGAGCTCTGACTCCGCGCCGGGCGGCCCGCGTAGCGCCGATTGTCAGATCCTTCAGGGCTTCTACCAGCGAGTTCTCCGAATGTTCGGTTTTCGGACGAGTCAACCCTGTGATTTCTGAGGCTCTTGATGGCTAACATGCCCTTTGATGTTGTTTGCGTCGACTTGGAGGTCCAGTGTCACTGTATGGAGCGAGTCCTACCCAGCTGACGAACGCGGCCGGGTACTGCCAGGACACCGCGCAGTACATCGAGGGCATGCGCCAGCGCGTCCAGGCGATCAAGGGTGACCTGACCAGCCAGGGCTGGAAGGGCGGCGCGTCGCAGAAGTTCAGCCAGGCGCTCGACCAGTGGGACGTCGAGTTCCGCGGGGTCATCAAGATTCTTGAGGACATCTACGACCGGCTCAACGTCGGCGCCGGCGTCTACCGCAACGCCGCCGACCAGAACATGGACCTGTCGGGTGCGCTCACCCGCGACGGTTCCGCCGGCCGCATCGACTCCCTCATCAACGCCAACAAGTAGCCCACGCGGCTGTCAGGACGGAGAACGCAGTGACGCTTCCCGACGACTACACATTCGTCAAGTTCGGCAGCATGGAGTCGGCCTACGAGGAGCTCAAGAAGGTGATCACCGAGCTCGACAAGGCCACCGACGACCTCTACCGCGACATCAAGAAGGAACTCGGGGCGAGCTGGGAAGGCGCCGCCCAGGAGTACTTCGACACCAAGCGCGAGCAGTGGAACGCCCACGAGAAGGCGATGGGCAAGCAGCTCTTCCAGGCCGCCGAGGCGGTCAACGTCGCCAAGGGCAACTACGAGGCGGCCGAGCGCCGCAACATCTCCATCTGGACGGACTAGCCCGGCTCGTCCTTCCACTCGGTCATCGCGGACCGCGATGGCCGAGCTCATTCTTCTTCAGGGGACGGGATGACCAGCAGGGACGCCATAGACGGGGGCGCCGACCCCCTGCGCGTCGACACCGAACTGTTCGATGAAGGACCCGAGCGCTACCACTCGCCGACCAGCATCAAGGCGATCGCGACCGAGCTGAGGATCACCCTCGACGCCCTGGAGGGCAAGGGCACCAGGCTCGGCGGCAACGTCAACGCCATCATGGACGGCAACCAGCTCTCCTCCGCCCAGATCGGCGCCTGGGACGACGCGGTGGCACTCAGCGCCAGCGTCGGCTCGGCCAACGCCGGGCGCAAGTTCGTCGAGGTGTACCAGAAGTTCATCGACGCCTACCGCGACGTCGTAGAGGCCGTCGAGGCCAGCGCGGCCAGCCACGCGGAGGCGGCCAAGGCGAACGAGGGCGGGAAGTAGTGGCGGGCAACGAGGGCGGGCGGCACGTCGAGGTCATCCTCTCCTCCGCCAACACGCCGCAGGGCGAGAAGGTCGAACTGTCCAGGGCCGAGATCGTGGCCCTGCTCAACAACACCGACTCCGGCCTCATCGAGGGCGCGGGCCAGGAGTACCTGAACGCGTCCACCAAGATCGAGCAGGCGGTCAACGCGCTGGAGGAGCACGCCCCGAAGATCGCCAAGATCTGGAAGGGCCCCGACGCGGCCAAGGCCCGCAAGGCCCTGCAACTGCTGCACGCCAGCGGCGGCGAGCTGGCCACCAAGCTGGAGATGATGGGCGCCGCGCTCGGCGTCTACGCCAAGCACCTCAAGAGCGCGCAGGCCAAGATCGAGAAGCCGCCGCCCCGGCTCTGGAGCGGGCTGAGCGGCTCGTCCCAGATCAACCCTCCCGTGCTGAAGAACGACGTGCTGACGGGCAACGACCGCCCGCCGCTGCTGACGCAGGAGACGGAACTCGAACGGACGTTGCGGGTCGACGCCGAGAACAAGCACGCCCAAGAGGTGCTGCACGAGCTGAACAAGCAGATCGTGGACGTCTACACGCTGCAGGTGCCGCGCGACGTGTCCTACGAGCTGCCCGGCGTGTCGCTGCCCGGCGGGACGTCCGAGTCGCGCGATCCCCGGTACCCGACGGGATCGGGCACGCAGGGGCCGACGTTCGGCAACGGCACGGGCTCCACGGGCCCGGGGTCGGGCGGATCGGGCGGGTCGGGCTCGGACGGGACCGGGACCGGCGGCTCGGGCTCCACCGGGACCGGCACCGGCTCCTCCGGGCAGATTCCGGGTGGGGATTCGCGGACCCCCGGCGGTTCGACGGGCGGCGACCGGCCGGGCGGCGGCACCGACGGCACCGGTACCGGCGACACGGGCACTGGCGACACGGGCACCGACGGCACGGGCACTGGCAACACAGGCACCGGCGGCACGGGCGCCGGTGACGGGAGCGACGGCACGGCTCCGCCGGTGATCGGCGCGGACCAGCGGACCACCACCGACCCCACCGGCGCCGACGACCCGCGCACCACCGAGATGGCCCAGTACCAGCCGCAGCCCACCGTGACGCCGACGGTCACCCCGACCGTGACCCCGACGGTGTCGCCGACCACCGTCCCCCCGGGCGTCGTCCCGGTGAACAACGGGCCGGTCGGCGTGCTCGGCCCGAACGGCGTGCCCTCGGTCATCGGCTCGACCGGCGTCGTGGCGACCCCGGGCGGCGGCATGGTGGCCGCGCGGGCCGCCACGGGGGCCGCGGCCGGGATGCCGTACCTGCCCATGATGGGCGGTGGCGTGGGCGGCGCGGGCGAGGGCCAGGACTTCGAAAGGACCACGTACTTGAGCGAGGACACGAGTTCCTGGACCGCGAGTCATGACGTGACCGACCCCGTCATCGGATGACAGGCCAGCAGAACCCCTACGCGGGGCTCACGTCGGGCGGTGCCGGCGAACCGCCGCTGATGTCGTCGGGCATCTCCTTCTCCGAGGACGAGCTCGACCGCGCCGGACGCACGATCTCCTCGCAGGTCGAGGTCATCAACGCGCTGCAGACCAAGTCGGGCGGGCTGCCCGTGCCGTGGCCGCACTTCGGCGTCTACGGCATGGGCGTGAACAGCGTGCACGACAGCGCGGTGGACAGCCAGGTGTCCGCCCTGTCCAAGGCCAGGGAGGCACTGGACAGCTGGGACCCCGCGCTGCGCAAGGCCGACGCCAACTACCGGCAGGCCGAGAAGGACAGCGGCGACCAGTTCGACACCGACCGCTTCAAGGGCGGCTCGCAGAACGGGAACTGGCCGGGCGGCGGTGGCGGGTCGATGCCCGAGTTCCCCACGGACTCCACCAAGTCCCTCAAGGACCTGAAGCTGCCCGACGACGGCCTCGACGGGTTGAAGCGGCCGGGAGACGGCTCCGACGACTTCAAGCTGCCGGGGGACGGCAAGAAGCCGTCCGACGACCTGGACCTGCCCGTCGACCGCGACAAGCTCCCGACCGACCGGCCCGACGCCCCGCAGCAACCCGACCTGCCGAAGCAGCCTGAACTGCCGAAGCAGCCCGACCTGTCCGCGGCGGACGGTTCAGGGGTCGGAAAGGCGGACACGCGGATCCCGGACCTGGATTCGGCGCTGAACCGGCCGTCCACGAAGACCGACCTGTCGTCGTACCAGCCGCCCGCCGCTCAGTTGCCGTCCACCACCGGGCTGCCCTCGGCCGACACGCCGGGGACGGTCACCCGCACCGGGCCCAGCGCGCTGGGCGCAGGACCGATGACCTCCAGCGGCGCCGGCGGCGCGGGCACCGGCGTGGCCGGCCTGCTGTCCGGCCAGCGCGCCGCCGGCGTGCCCGGAATGGGCGGCATGCCGATGATGCCGTTCATGGGCGGCGGGGGAGGCGCGAACGCCGAGGACCGCGAGCGCGACAAGAGCGTGCTGATGCCCGAGGACGAGGGCGTCTGGGGCGGCGAGGAAGACGTCGCTCCCCAGATCATCGGTGAGGAGCGATAGACATGAGCTACGAAGCCGACAAGGCCATCTACCTCACGGCCGCGGGCCTGGCCGTCACCGCGGCGTTCATGATCAGGCAGAAGTGGGCGTTCTACGTGGCTGCGGCCATCGGGTTGATGGTCGCCGACCCCGGCGGCATGTCCAACTCCGCCATGATCTGGCGCACCACCGACCAGGGCGGGTCGACGGCCGAGCTCGACGAGCTGGACCGGAGCCTGGACCGGCTCAAGGACCGGCTCAAGGAGGAGGGCAAGTGGGACGGGCAGGCGTTCGACACGTTCGCCGGCGTCCACGAGACCTTCAAGAAGTCGCTCAAGACGCTGAAGGAGACGCGTAACGACACCGGCCAGGCCGTCGACCAGACCGCGGCGGTCTACCACTACGGCGCCTATGTCTGCCTCGCCGTCGCCTCGGCCATGATGGTCCTGGGCGTGATCCGGCTGGCATCGAGTTTCAACCCGTTCACCGCGGCGGCGTCGGAGGTGGCGACCGCCGCCGCGGGCGCGGCGACCACGCAGACCGTCCGGCAGATGCTCATGAAGCAGGGCAAGCTGGTCGCCATTCTGGCCACCATCCTGTACATGGTGGTGCAGCAGACCGAGGCGATGGGCAAGATCTTCCCGACGCTCAAGGCCATGCCGACGCCGATGTCGGTGGGCGGGGCGTCGACGGAGTTCGCCGGGGCGGGGCTGCAGTACGACGAGAAGACCGGGTCGCTCATGCCGAAGATGGACGAGTCCCTGATGAACGGCCAGTACCCGGGCGGCACGGCCAACCTCTGACCGGGGCCGCCGCCACCCGGGCCCCGGCCCTCCTGGGCCTTCCCGAGGTGCGATTACTGGGTTGCCGGTTGCGGGATCGTGCGGGTGTCCTCCATGGGCGTCCTGGCCGCCACCGGGTCGAGCGCGGGACCGTCCGGGATGAGCCGCAGCAGTTGCGTCGGCACCGGCGCGATGTCGGCGGCGCTGTAGCCGAGCTTGCCCACCAGGTCGGGCGAGGCCAGCCTGAACCGCCTGCCCTGATCGGTGACCAGCCAGAACTGCTGCACCGAGGCCAGCTTCCCCTCGCCGGGCAACTGCCCGGCCAGCACCGCGGTGCCGGCCGGCAGCAGCACCTGGTCCACTTTGTCCGGGCTGCCGCTGACCGCGGGCGGCGAGAGCCGCATCGTCCCGCCGACGGTCAGACTGGACTTCACCGACCCCTTCACCGTGTCGGCGTACACGGCGCACAGCGGTTCCGCGACGCTCGGCGCGCGGAAGCGGGGCATGGTCTCGGGCAGGCCGCCGCCCCTGATCCGCGAGGCCGACTGCCTGACCGCGTTGGCGCTGGCCGCGTCGATGGTCAGCTCGCGCACCGGCTGCCTGCCGTAAGCGGTCTTGCTGGCCGGGTCCTGCAGCAGCAACATCGCCTGCGTGTGCGTGATCGCGGCGAGACCGTCGGGGTACTGGACGTACCAGCGGGCCGCCGCGCCGGCCGCCGGCGGCACCGTGAACACCTGACCGACCCTGGCCTGCGTGCCGCCGGGTCCGGCGACCCGCCGGCCGCGCGCGGCGACCGGCGGCGCGGCGAAGTCGGCGCCCGCCGGGATCGTGTTGATCCAGGACGGCGGCACCCGGCGCGGCGTCTGGTCGGTGAGCCGGTCCACGTTCGTCACGCGCAGCCGCAGGCCCGCCCAGAGCACCCAGCTCTGCTGCCCGTCGTTGACCACCAGCGCGTCGCCGCCGACCGGCCGCCCGCCGACGTCCGTCCCGGCGATCAGCGTCACGTACGGCTTGCGCACCCCGCCCACGCCCGCCGCGCCCTCGGCCACGCACGCCGACCACGGGGCCTTGACCAGCCGCTCCGGCTTGGGCAGCGAGTCGGGCGCGCCCTGGATGCCGAGCTTCTGGCCGCGGCGGAAGCCGGCCAGCGACTCCGCGGAGACCGTCCTGACCTTGACGTCCTGGCTGTCGAGCAGCAGGCGGGCGGAGGTGTAGTTGGCGACCGGGCGCAGCGTGCCGTCGCGCTGGTCGTAGATGTACGAGGCGCCGGTCTCCTCCTCGACGAGCAGTTGCCCGGCCTCTTTGAGCTTGGTCGCGTTGCCCGGCTTGAGCATTCCCCAGATGCCGAACCCGGCCGTGATCAGCACCGCGATCAGGATGCCGGCGAACGTCGCCACGTTCTGCCGCCGCATGGGCGATTCCGGCAGGTCCGGTTCCGCCTGCAGCAGGGCGAGGCCCAGGCGCTGCGTCATGAGCCGATGCGCCTGGTAGAGATCCTTACGGGTCTGCATGACGACTAATGGTACGCATGTTGCCAAAGGGGTCTTCTGTACGACAAAGCATGAGTCAAGTAGTCTGCTTGATCGAGTGCCTCGGGGAGGGTTCATGGCAGAGCCGGAAGAGCCGGCGGTCGAGGGCTGGCACCTCGACTCCAAGTGGTTCGGCCTCGAAGCCGAACGCGACGGTGTCACGTACAACGCCAAGAAGATCGCCGCGTCCGCGAACGTCCTGCGTGAGGCGTTGAAGGCGTTCAACGGCCAGGGCGAGGAGAGCAGCGGCGGCCGAGGTTCCATCGAGGACCTCACGGAGTACGGCACGCTGGCCGACCTGCGTATGAAGCTGCAGGGTGTCGCCCGCTGGGAGGGCGGCCAGTTGTTCGCCAAGGCGTTGGAGAAGAGTCACCAGGAATTCCTCGAGGCCTACCAGGACGTCCTGCGCAACTTCGAGATCGCCATCGCGCTCGTCGACGCCGGCGCGGGCAACTACAGCAAGGCCAGCGCCGCGAACGAGGGCGAGGAATAGCCCGGCATGGCGGACAACACCACCAAGACCCACCACCTCAAGCCCGGCCGCGGCGCCTGGGGCGTCGACAACGACGGCCGCAGCGTGGCCGAGATCGAGGACTTCCTCAAGAGCCTCGACGCCAAGAGCATCACCCAGGCCGGCGAGGCCTACCTGGACGCCTGCTCCGTCGTCGCCACCGCCCAGTACACGATCAAGCAGGAGAGCTTCACGCTCAGCCAGGTCTGGGAGGGCAAGGCGTCCGTCGAGGCGCAGAAGGCGCTCAGGACCCTGCACGCGACGCTGCGCGAGCTGTCGAACAAGATGAACCAGATGGGACGCTCGCTGGAGCTGCTGGCCACCGTCGTCCGCCAGCATCAGGAGTTCCTGGAAGGCAGCGGCCTCTTCGAGCTGGAGACGTGGAATCAGAACTTCGTCACCTTCGACGACAGCCTGCCCGACAAGTACGCCGTGTACAAGGGCAACGGGGCCACCGGCACGGACTTCGGCTCTCAGGACGAGCTGGCCGGCCTGCACCTGCAGCAGTTCAGCGACGAGCTGAAGGGGATCTACGACCTCCTGCCGGACTCGGTGCACTCGGAACTGCCCACGATCAGCAATCCCGTCGCCGTCGACAAGGACCCGGACAAGGTCACCTACCCGGGCTACGACCCGAACCGCCAGGGCGGCCCGAACCTGCCGCCCTACTCGGGATCGGACCTGTCGGGCGCTGACCGGGGCATCGGCGGGTCCGGATCGTCCACGCCGCCGTCGTCTCAATCGTCGTCATCGTCCCCCTTCGGCCCCACGGGCCCGACGGGTCCGTCGAACCAGACGAATCCGGGTGGCGGCACCGGCGGTCCCGGATCGACGGACGGCACCGGCACGTCGCCCGGGTCGCGCACCCCCGAGAGCTCCAGCCCGTCGCCGAACTCTCCGACGGATCCTTCGGCCGCGCAACGTCCTGGCCTCATCGACCCCACGAACCCGGCCATCACCGACCCGACCACGAGCACGAACGACACCGGCACCAAGCTGCAGGACTATCGGCCGCCCACCACGGTCCCGACGGCCCAGCCGTCCACGCCGAGCTACACGCCGCCCACCACCCCCGGCTACACCTCGCCCGGCTACGTCACCCCGTCCGTCGTGCCGGGCACGTACGCGGGCGGGACCAGCGTCGGCGGCGCGGCGGGCGAGCACTCGGCCCTGGTGAACGGCACGCGCGCGGCGACGGCGTCCACGGGCATGGGGATGCCTTTCATGCCGATGGGGGCGGGCGCGGGCGGCGGGCAGGACGAGCAGGACCGTGAGTCCAGCACCTGGCTGCACGAGGAGGACGACGTGTGGGGCGGCGGCGACGCCGACGGCACAGTCGGCAACCGCCTCGGCTGACACTCCACCGGCACGCACAAGTGTGGGGCGGGCCCATCCCCGGGCCCGCCCCACACCTACCTACCTGTCACCGGCGACTCGAGCATTCGCCACAGCGAAGCCATGACCCGGCTGACTCGATCAGCCGCAGTGCTCAAACGGGCTGTCGTACTTCGCGGACCCGATGGCCCCGCCCCACTTGACGCACGTACGCGGCGCCTTGGCCCGGACCGGCCCGGCGTAGTACTGGAAGCTCCCCGCGTCGGTCTTGCGCGCCTGCCCCTTGACCTCCAGGTACGCCCGCATGGCCACCTTGCCCGACCCGCTGTTGCGCATGACGGTCACGCAGTTCTGTCCGGTGGCGGACGAGTAGAGCAACACCGCCCGCCCCTGCGACCCGAGCGAGGCCGAGTCGATCTGCTTGTAGCCCGGCCCGCACACCTGCTCAGGCGAGTACGGGTTCTTCGAGGACGGCTGCGAAGGCTGCGGCTGCGGCTGGGACGGCGTTCCACCGCCGGCGCAGTTGTTAGAGGTCAGCGTCTGACCCGGGTACCGGAACGTGGCCCCGTTGAACACCGCGGGCAGGATCGCGCCGGAGGCCGAGCGCTGCTCGTAGTGGAGATGCGCCGACATCCTGTGCTTGGCGGACGTCTTGCCCACCGCCCCGATCTTCTGCCCCTGCCGCACCTTGGCGCCGGACGGGACGGACCGGGAGTCGAGGTGGGCGTAGAGCGTCACATTGCCGTTGGAGTGCCGGATCTTGACGACGTTGCCGAAACCGTCCGTGGTCCGGTACTCCGACATCACCACCGTCCCGTCGGCGGCCGCCACGACGGTCTTGCCCCGGTCACGGTCACCGTCGGTGGCGCTGCCGTTGAAGTCGATCTCGTTGCCGGTGTGCGCATCGCTGCCGGTGCTGCCCACCCAGGTCTCACCACAGGGGAACGGAAGCTGGAAATTGGGCCCCGCCACCCGTGCTTCAGCACTCGCCACACCCATGCCACCAAAGGGGAGGAGGCCAATGCCGCATATGCCCGCTATTAGGGTCTTTATCCGCATGCGGGCAAGGCTGCCATTGAGATCATCGGTGAGTCTAGATCATTCGCCAAGAGTTCACACGAAAAGTCGACTCCTGTCGACCCTCCAGCCAGGTCACCCCAAACCCACCCATCAACCC
>NZ_JABCPZ010000240.1 GCF_013283785.1 Nonomuraea antri | reverse complement strand
TTAAGCTTCTCTGCGCCGATGGTACTGCACTCGGGAGGGTGTGGGAGAGTAGGTCGCCGCCGGACAATCTTTTGGGGAGGGCCCCACGTATCCTTCGGGTGCGTGCGGGCCCTTTCCGCATTTCCGGCCTGGGCAGCTCCGGTGGTAAATCTGGTGCGGGCGGGCTGGTCGTCCGCCAGCATGGGGTGGATGGGCGATCGGGGCAGCGGAGAGCAGACGTCGTCGGCGGCCGAGGGGGTCGGTCCCTGGCTCGATCGGGTTTTGCGTGAAGGCGCCACTCCTGGGTTGTTGAGCGCGCTTGCTGAGCGGCTTTCTCCCGCCGATCTGCAGACCCTGTTACTGGAGGTCTACCGTCGGCGCGCGGCCGCGGTGACACCGAGCGGGCTCCTGCGAGCCTACGAGCGCAACCGTTTCACCAGGCCCTCGGCGCTGGACCCGGGTGAGTTGGCGCGGCTGACGGCGTTCATGTACGGACGCCTGGCCCGGCACGGGTTCGCCGGCGTGGAGCTGTCACCGGTATGTCCGCTGGGCACCAGCTCGGCGGTGGCCACCGTGGCTCAGGACAAGGTGGTCACGACCGTCCGCAACACCGAGGTCGTCTCGGACGCCACCAACGTGCTGGCGCTGGAGTGCGCGGTGCGTCGCCGGGAGCTGCTGCGGGACGATCCGCGCGCACGGCGACGAGTCAGGCTGGCGAGCATCCATCGGGTCGTGCGTGCGCAGAAGTTCGCGGGGCCGGGCATGTCAGCGCACTTCGCGCTGCTGGCGCTGGCCACCGCGGGCCGGGACGAGGGCTCGTTCTCGTTCGAGACGGGGACGCTGGCCGAGCAGATCCGCGTCCACCTCGACCTCCTGGAGAGCGTCGGTGAGCTCGGGTATCGGATCGCCGCGATCCGCGTGCTCGTCACCGATCTGACCGGAGGGCGGCATCGGGAGGTGCTGCGCGAGCAGGTCCTCGACCGGCTCGCATCGGCGCATCCTCGGATCGGGTTCGCCTTCGACGACGGTCGCGAGAGCGGGCGCGGCTACTACCGCGGCGCGTGTTTCGAGATCCGCGCCGTGACCCCTGAGGGCGACGAGTTCAACCTCGGCGACGGCGGATTCACCGGGTGGAGCGCGGAGCTGCTCGGCAACGCCAAGGAACGCCTGCTCATCAGCGGCCTCGGCCTTGAACGACTCTGCGAGCGGTTCCGGTAGCCGGCCGATCGCTCGCCCGTCATCTCTGTGTCGTCGCGGGCTCGGGGGTGCCGTACCGGCGCCAGACCAGCTCGATCCCGCTGTCGCTGGGCGCGAGCGGGGGCGCGGCCGGGCGGCGGTCGAACTGGGTGAAGCCGGCGCGTCCGGCCACCGCGCCGCTGGCGGTGTTGGCGACGTCATGGACGATCTCGACATAGGCCACGTCCGGCAGCATGAGTGCCTGCTCGGCCATGCTCGTCGCGGCCCGGCTCGCCACACCGCGACCGGTCGCCGCCGGATGCAGCCAGTACCCGAGCTCCCGGCCGGCGGGATCGTCCCCGGTGGAGATCGAGCCGCAGCCGACGACCGCGCCGCGATGCATGAGGGCGTAGTCATACGCCTCGCCGCTGTCCCACCGCGGCTCGCAGCGGGCGAGGAAGCCGGTCGTGGCCGCCGGGCTGTGTCCTGTCACCCAGGGCATCCAGGGGCGCAGATGGTCCAGGGACTCCTCGATCAGCCGGTACAGGACGTCGAAGTCCTTCTCGGGGCGTTGCCAGCGCCGCAAGGAGATCTCGCCGTGCACGATCAGCGCCTCGGGCCGGTGTCGCATGAGGTCGATGATCGTCAACGAGCCGCCTCTGGCGCAACGGCCACCTGGCCGTTGTCGCCGAGTTAGTCGGGTGGCGTGATCTGCCAGCCGAGGGGCGCGTTCACGTCGCCGCCACAGGAGTTGCCGCCCCAGACGATGAGGGACGTTCCCGTCCACACGCTGGTCGACTCGCCGCAGCGGTGGTCGGAGTTGTCCCGGTCCACCTCCACCGTCTCGGTCGCGAGCACGTAGCGGTTGATACCGGACGAGGTCATCGCGAGCGGTCCGGCACGGGTCCAGAAGAGTGAGTAGCCGCTGGTCTGGTCAGGCAGGTCGAGGTCGATCGGGGCGGACATGCCGTCGACGGCGGTGAAGGGTTGCCTGTCCTCGCCCTCTGGGTCGTCATACACCTCCAGGTGGAAGTAATCGAGGATGCTGCCGTCCTGTTCCTCGATCAGATACCAGAGCCTGGACTCGCCGTCGAAGGCCATGCCCAGGCCGGTGATCGGGCTGTCTCGGGGGAAGCCGCCCAGGCTCTCGGCGGAGCCCCTGCCGGGGTCGAGGATGGTCCAGTCGATGAGGCGGTCGCTCTCCAGACTGGTGGCGACGATGCGGCCATCCGCCGCGGTGAGGTCGTGGATGGGGCCGTTCGTGGCGTAGGTGTCCCATCGGTCGGCGACCGTGTCATAGTCCAGGATCATGCTTTCTACGGCGATCGCGACATGCCCGGGACGGCGGTGGCGCGGGCGTCGAGTTGCCAGAACGAACTGGGAGACTGCGCGATCGTACGCCACCTGCCGCTCGCCGGGTTGTAGGCGGCGGCGTCGCCGAGCGGGGTTATCCCGGTTTCTGTGGGCTTGGCCGTGCCGCCCCAGATGATCATTTCCTTACCCGTCCAGGCGGCCGAATGGTGGCTGCGGGGCTGGATGGGCGCACGGGGCAGATGTGGCCACATGTTGCGTGACGGGTCGTAGGCGGCGCCGTCGCCGAAGGTTCGGCGGCCGTCGTCGCCGCCCCAGACGAGCATCTGGGTGCCCGTCCAGACGGCCGTGTGATGGCTGCGTGGGGCCAGCGCGGCGTCGGAGAGCGGAGTGACCTGGCGCGGCTCGAAGCCGGCCGGCTCGCCGAAGACGCGGGTGGCGAGCACGACGACGGTGACGATGAGCACGGCGCTCAGTGTCATCCGGGCTCGGCTGCTCATGGGCACGAGGCTACTGGGCGCGTGGGGTTTCCGATGGGCGTTCGATGCCGGGTCTGTGGACGTCCCTTGGGCTGGGAATTACCCGGGCCGGGGGTGTGTTGTACATGGCTGGATGCGCGAGATGCCCTCATCTGGGCCCGGCATCCTGGATCGCACTTTGCGAGCGCTTTACCGGATTTGCCCTGCTTTTTGAGCAGAGGTTACCGTTGAAGCATCTTCGGTCGACGTCTCGAGCCAACAGCGCCGGATGACGTCCCGATCCCTTCGCACAGGATCGTCCTGTGCCCGCTGAATCCATCACCGATGGAACCGGGGACCCACGTGTCCGTAAAAGGGGTGAATCGACACCGCCCGCCAGGGCCACGTCGTAGGGCAGCTTCCACGCCCGAACCCGTCAGCTAACCCGGTAAGCGGCATGGAAGCTAGGAGTCTTCTGCCTGATGGCCACCGCCCGTCTCACCTCCCGCATGCCCAAGTTCCTCAGCCACGCCGTCCTCGGCGCCGGAGTCATCGCCTCCGCCCTGGGCGCCAACGCCGTCACCGCCCACGCCGACCAGGCCGCCAAGCCTGAGGAGGCGAAGGTCAAGGTCAGCGCCGCTCAGGTGCTCGACACCGCCCGCTCGCAGGTGGGCGTGAAGGAGAACGCCCAGGGTGGCGGCACCAAGTTCCAGCAGTGGTACGCCTCCTCCACGCGTGGTGGCGAGACCGCGGCCCGTGACGGCGGCGCCCGCGCCGACTACCTGAATGCCGCCTGGTGTTCGATGTTCGTCTCCTGGGTCGGTGAGCACACCGGCGCCCGCGCCCAGATCGGCTGGGACGCCTACACCGTCTCGCACGCGAAGTGGTTCAAGGACAACGGCCGCTTCGGCAGCCAGGCCAAGCCCGGCTCGGTGGTGTTCTTCTCCTGGAAGGGCGGCAAGGACCTGAGCGACATCCAGCATGTCGGCTTCGTGGTCAAGGACAACGGTGACGGCACGATCTCCACGATCGAGGGCAACACCGGCAACGGCAAGGTCGAGGAGCGCAAGCGTCCCACCAGCCAGGTCGTCGGTTACGGTTACCCGAACTACGCCGCCTGACAAGTACATGAAAGCGCGCATCCCGCCACGGGGTGCGCGCTTTCGCGCGTTCCGGGGCGGCCGGGCCTGGCCGGGGTACGTTGAGCAGTGGACCTGACTGCGGGGGAGAGGGCCGAAAGCGCATGTCACGCTACTTGACGACGGTCTGGGGCCTGGGGCGCAGGATCGCCTCGCGCCGCGACGAGCTGAACCTCAGGAGGGAAGAGCTGGCGCGGCGGGCCGACGTACCGCTCGCCTACCTCCGATACCTCGAAGAGCAGACGGTGGAGTCGATGCGCGACACCGTCGCGAGGATCGCCGACGCGCTCGACATGACCATCGACGAGCTGATCGGCGAGGCCGCCGACGTTCCTTCGGGGAGCGGGGAGGCGGGGCCGCACCCGACGATGGTCCACCTGGACGAGGCCGAGAGCATGCGGCTGCTGACGGCCGGCGGGGTGGGCAGGATCGGGTTCACCGGCAGCTCGGGGCCGCTGGTGCTGCCGGTCAACTTCCAGATCCTGGACGACGACATCGTCTTCCGCACCGCCACCGGCGGCGAGATCGACGCCGAGCTGCACGCCGGGCCGGTGGAGTCCGCGCACACGGTGGCGTTCGAGGTGGATCGCATGGAGGAGCTCACCAGGAGCGGCTGGAGCGTGCTGGTCCAGGGCTCGCTGCGGCACCTGACGGACGACGAGCACGCCGCCGCCGTCGCGTCGGCGGTGGAGCCGTGGGTGGGGGGCGAGAGGCACGAGTACCTGGGCATCACGCCGGAGCGGGTGAGCGGGCGGCGGATCATGGCGGGAGGATGACCGGCCGGCGGATCGGGGCCGGGGACGACCCCCGGCCCCGACCGGCGGTCATGCGGCCTGAAGTGCGGTGGCGTGGCCGGCGTGGAGCGACAGGTGCGAGCCGGTGAAACGGGCCCGCATCAGCCGGTCGTGCGTGACGATCACCAGCGCGCCTCGATACGACGTCAACGCCTCCTCCAGTTCCTCGATGAGCGCGGGTGACAGGTGGTTGGTCGGCTCGTCCAGCAGCAGCAGGTCGACCGGGTCGCTGACCAGCCGGGCCAGCTCGATCCGCCGGCGCTGACCGTACGAGAGCGTTCCGACGCGACGGCCCAGGTCGGACGGCCGGAACAGGCCGAGTGACAGCAGCCGCTCCGCGTGCGCGTCCAGGTCGCCGCCGCGTCCTTCGGCGTAGGCCCGCAGGACGGTCAGCTCGGGCGACCACGGCGTCTCCTCCTGGCGCAGGTGCCCGACCCGGCCGCGAACGCGGACGGAACCGGCGTCCGGCCGCAGCTCACCGGCCAGGACCCGCATGAGCGTGCTCTTGCCGGCCCCGTTCGGGCCGGTGACGAGCAGGCGCTCGGCCGGCGCGAGACGCAGCGACGGCAGGTGCAACCGGCCGTCCACGTGCACGTCCACCAACTCGGCCACCACGGCGGGAGACCCCGCGAGCGTCCCGGTGCGAGGCGCGACCGGGTCGAGGTGGGCGGTGAAGACGAGCGGGTCGGGCGGCGGCGCGACCGGGTTGACGGTGAGCCGTTCGACCCTTTCCTTGGCGTTGCGGATGCGGCTCATCGCGCCGTGCCCACGGTCACGCCGGCGGAACGCGCCGTGCCCGAAGACCGCCATCGGCGACTTGCGTGGGATGCCGTCGAGCCGGGCCGCGTTCGACTCGGCCAGCCGCCGGTTGCGGGCCAGCTCGGCGCGCCAGTCGGCGTACTCCTGCAATCTGCGCCGCCGCTCGGCGGCCTTGGCGGCGAGGTAGCCGTCGTAGCCGTCGCCGTACCTGGTCACCCGGCCGGCCTCGACCTCCAGGATCGTGGTCGTGAGACGGTCGAGGAACACCCGGTCGTGGGTGACCGCGATCACCGTCCCGCGATGGGCGCGCAGGTGTGCCTCCAGCCAGGCCACGGCCTGGTCGTCGAGGTCGTTGGTGGGCTCGTCGAGCAGCAGCAGCTCGGGCTCCGCGGCGAGCGTGGCGGCCAGGGCCAGCCGGGCGCGTTCGCCGCCGGACAGCGTGCCGAGCCGTCGGCGCCGGTCCAGGCCGGGGAGTCCGAGGCCGTGCAGCGCGAGGTCCACGCGGGTGTCGGCCGCGTAGCCGTGGCGGGCCTCGTAGCGGTCGACCAGCTCGCCGTACGCCTCCAGCGCGGTGTCGAGCGTGTCGCCGGCGCCGGACGCGAGGTGCGCCTCCGCCCTGCGCAGGTGCGCTTCCAGCTCGCGCAGGTCGGCCAGGGCCAGGTCGACGGCGTCCTGGACGGTGGCCGTGCCCGGCAGCTCCAGCGTCTGGGCCAGGTGGCCGACGCCGCCGGGAGCGACCACGGTCAGCTCGCCGTGGTCGGGCCGCACGTCCCCCGAGAGGAGCTTGAGCAGGGTCGACTTGCCCGCGCCGTTGTCGCCGATGACGCCTACCTTCTCGCCCGGCTTGACGGTGAAGGAGACCTGGTCGAGCACGACGTGGTCGTCGTAGCGCTTGGTGATGCCCTGGAGGGCGAGTTGCGCGGTGGTCATAGGAGAGTCCCCTTTCGTCGTGGTGATGGCGGCCGGGCAGGCGGGTTGCGGGGTTATGACTGGTGTCCTCCGTATCCGTCGGGGGTGGGGGTGGCCTGCTCGGCGGCGCGGCTGGTCTCCTCCCAGGCCGCCCAGGTGGCCAGGCGCTGACGCGTGACGTCCACGGCCACGTCGTAGATCGCGCTGCCGAGCAGCAGGCGCAGCGGCGGGTCGTCGCTGTTCACCAGCTTCATGATCGCCTCGGCGGCCAGGTGCGCCGGGCTGTCCACCGAGCCCGCGGCGTAGCGGCGCTCCATCTCGGCGCGCAGCGGGGCGTAGGCGTCCATCGGCTCGGTGGCGACCAGCCCGGACGTGTACAGCTCGGTCCAGTAGCCGCCGGGCTCGACCATGGTGACCTTGATCCCGAACGACTCGGCCTCGGCGGCCAGGGCCTCGCTCATGCCCTCCAGCGCGTACTTGCCGGCGCTGTAGATGCCGGTGAGCGGGCCCGAGGTGAGGGCGCCGATGCTGGAGATCTGCAGGATGTGCCCGGACCGCCGCGCCCGCAGATGGGGCAGGACGGCCTGGGTGACCCACAGCGCGCCGAAGAAGTTGGTCTCCAGCTGGGCGCGGGCCTGCTCTTCGGTGAACTCCTCGATCATGCCCATGGCGAGGTATCCGGCGTTGTTCACCACGATGTCCAGCCTGCCGAAGCGGCGCACGGCCTCGTCGACGGTGGCGTGGACGGCGGCCCGGTCCGTGACGTCCAGCGGGAGTGCGAGCAGGCGCTCGCCGTACTGGGCGGTCAGCGGGTCGAGCGTGGAAAGGGTCCGGGCGACGGCCACCACGCGGTCGCCGGCGGCGAGCGCGGCCTCGGTGAAGGCCCGGCCCAGCCCGCGGCTCGCTCCGGTGATGAACCAGACGCGATCGGAAGAGGTGGTGGTCAAGGCTTGCTCCTTAGATATCTGCGAGACGGACCGTCTCGTCTTGCAGAACTGAACTGTACAAGGTTTCGGCGAGAATGCAAGACGAACCGTCTCGTCTTGTTTGAGGTACGCTCGTCCGCATGACAGAGCAGCGCAAGAAACCGCAGGCCGCGCGGCGCAGCGAGGCCACCCGCCAGGCCATCCTGGAGGCCGCGTTGGAGCTGATCGCGGAGGTCGGATACGCCAAGCTGAGCATCGAGGGCATCGCGGCCAGGGCCGGGGCGGGCAAGCAGACGATCTACCGGTGGTGGCCGTCGAAGGGGGCGGTGCTGTTCGACGCGCTGCTGATGCTCGCCGACGTGCAGGTCGAGGGCGCTGAGCAGGTCGAGTTGCCCGATTCGGGGGATCTGGCGGCCGATCTCAAGCTCGTCCTGCGGGCCACGGTCGACGAGCTGACCGATCCGCGCTACGACCTGCCGATGCGGGCGCTGGCCATCGAGATCCTGGTGGATCCCGTACTGGCCGCCGAGTACCGCGAACGCCTCGACGAGCCGGTCAAGGAGCTCAAGCTGCGTCGGCTCCGGGCCGCCCGCGCGGCCGGGCAGCTCGATCCGGACGTCGATCTGGACCTGGCGGTGGAGCTGGTGTGGGGGCCGTTGCGCAGCCGGTGGCTGCACCGCGAGGGGCCGCTGACGCACGAATACGCGGACGCGGTGGTCGAGGCCGCGCTGACCGGCCTGCGCCCGCGCGCCTGAGCGGCACCGGCCGGCCGGTCAGTCCAGGAGCAGCGGTTCGATCCGGTACGGGATCTGGGTGGACAGCGAGATCGTGGTGTCCGTGCGCTGCACCGCGGGCGAGGCCAGGATGTGCGCGATGATCTCCTGCAGGTGGTCGGTGCTCCTGGCCACCACCCGGCACAGCAGGTCGTGCTGGCCGCTCGTCCCGTGCACCTCCAGAATCTGCGGGACGTCGCGCAGCGCCACCACCGCCTCGGCCAGCCGGCCCTGCGCGATCTGCAGCCAGACGAACGCCAGGATCGGGTACCCGGCCTGCGCCGGCGAGACGGTCGGGCCGAAGTCCTCGATCACGCCACGGGCGGTCAGCTTCTCCACCCGGGCCTGGACCGTGCCGCGGGCCACGCCGAGCAGGCGGGCCAGCTCGGTCAGGCCGACGCGGGGATGGGCTCGCATGGTCACGAGCAGTCTGGCGTCCAATTCGTCCATGGCTGCGTCCTTTGCGGCTGTGCGATTCGACCAGAAATTTCGGTATTTGTCGCGCTGAACCCAGCGTATCGCGCAGTCAAACTGCTCGCTCTTGCCAGCAAAACCGGGATTTGCTGTTATCTCTGCATGTTTGAGGAAGCGCAGTACTTCGCTCCGATCTCGGCCCAGGACGACGGGTCGGTGGTGGTGGAGCTGGCCGCGTCCCATCCGGGATTCGCGGACCCGGTCTACCGTGAGCGGCGCAACGCGATCGCCGGGCTCGCGCTGAACCACCGCCCGGGCACGCCCATCCCCACCGCGGAGTACACCGACCAGGAGCACGCGGTCTGGGAGCTGGTCATCAGGGAGCTGGCGGTCAAGCACGCCACGTACGCGACCGCCGAGTACCTCGACGGCGCCGCCAGGCTCGGCCTGCCGCGCGAGCGGATCCCGCAGCTCGAAGAGGTGTCGGACCTGCTCGAACCGCTGACCGGCTTCCGCTACCTGCCGGCCGCCGGGCTGGTGCCGCTGCGCGACTTCTACGGGGTGCTCGACGACGGGTACTTCCATTCGACGCAGTACATCCGCCACCACTCCGTGCCGTTCTACACCCCGGAGCCGGACGTCATCCACGAGGTGATCGGGCACGCCAACGCCCTGGCCCACCCCCGGTACGCCGACCTCTACCGCCAGGCGGGCGCCGCGGCCCGCCGGGTCGAGGGCGAGGAGGCGCTGGAGTTCGTGTCCAAGGTGTTCTGGTTCACCCTGGAGTTCGGGGTGATGCGGGAGTCCGGCGAGCTCAAGGCGTACGGGGCGGGGATCCTGTCGTCGTACGGGGAGATCGAGGAGTTCCGCGGGATGGACATCAGGCCGCTGGACCTGGCGGCGATGGGCACCACGCACTACGACATCACGAAATATCAGGACGTGCTCTTCCAGGCCGACTCGCTCCAGCATCTGGAGGACGTCGTGGGTGACTTCTGGGCCACGTGTGACGACGACCTGATCGCCAAACTCATCGAGACGGGCGTCTAGCGGCTTATCTCGATTTTTCGTGATAATGCACGGATGATCGCGGGCGGGGGGCGGGTGTTACCACGGGTACTCGTGGTGCTCGCCCTCCTGCTGCATCTGGCCATCACCCCACGCCTCGCCCCACCCACCGCCCGCCCGTCCGCCGCTTCGGGTAGCCCTGCGGATCCCGTGCCCGCCGCTCCTCTGCTTCCTGGTCCCGAGCGTCCGGAGCCGGTGGCGGCGTTCGTGCCGTTTCCCGCCGTCCCCGCGGACGCCGGCGCCCGGCGGCCGGTCCCGCTGGAGCGGGCCCGCACCAGCACGGCGGCGCCGAAGAGCCCGGTCAGGAAGATCCCGGCCAAGGAGATCACCCGGCGTCTCGACCGCTACCTGGCCGCCAGACCGGGCCCGGTCACCGCGATGGTCAAGGACCTGACTACCGGCCGTCTCTACCGCTACCACCGCTCGACGCGCCTGATCACCGCCAGCACCGCCAAGGTGCAGATCCTGATGGCCCTGCTGCTCAGGACGCCGTGGCGGAAGCTGCCCAAGGACGTCCGGCGCGACGCCGAGATCATGATCCGCTACAGCGACAACCACGCCGCCGACCGCCTGTGGCTCCGCGTCGGCGGCGCGCCCGGCTTCACCAAGGCGGGACGGAGGTTCGGCCTGCGTCACACGCAGGGGATCCCCGGTGACTGCGTCGACCTGTACTGCTGGGGCATCACCCCGACCTCCGCCGAGGACCAGGTCCGCCTGCTGGCCGCACTCGCCCGGCCGAAGAGCCCGCTCAAGGCCGCGGACCGCGAGCGCGTGCTCAAGCTGATGTCCGAGGTCGTGGCCGGGCAGGACTGGGGCGTCAGCGCCGTCGCCGTCCTCACGGAGAACAGCCCCGAGGTGGGGTACGGGATCGCGACCGTCGAGGGCATCGTCGAGCGGATCATGCCGTCGTTCCGGAAATGTCGGAAATAGGTGTCAGGTGGGCAATCCCGGCGTGACCAGCCGGTACCCCACCCCCCGGACCGTCTGGATCAGCCGGTCGTCGTCGTCACCCAGCCGCGCCCGCAGCCGCTTCACGTGCACCGCGATCGTGTTCGTCGAGGTCGTCGCCGCCGCGTGCCACACGTGCCGCATGATCTGCTCGCGGGTCACCGTCTTGTCGGCGTTGCGCATCAGGTACTGCAGCAGCTCGAACTCGCGCAGCGGCAGGTGCACCACCCGGCCGCCGACGCGTACCTGATAGGCCTGGACGTCCAGCTCCACGCCGCCCACGACCAGCAGCTTGCGCGACTCTGGCGAGGCCGCCTGGATGAACGGCAGCAGCTCGGGCACCCGGTAGGGGCGCGCCACGCAGGCCGCCGCTCCCGCGGCGAGCGCCTGCACCGCCTGCTCGGCGTGCCCCTCGCCGACCCCGAGCAACACCGGTACGGCCCTGGCGAGCCGTACCGCGCGAACGAACTCGACCGCGTCGATGACGGGCAGTGTCGCCGAGACGAGCACGACGTCCGGCTGCAGCGCGCCCGCCTGCAACAGCCCCTGGGCGCCGTCGGGCGCGCCGGTGACCGCCACGCCCTCGCGTTCCAGTGCCGTCGCCAGGTCCTCCACCACCGTCTTGTCCGGATCGGCGATGAGCAGTACGGGCTTGGTCCTCGTGTCCCCGTTCACAATGGATGCCGCCTGCCGGGTGGTCATCAGCCGAAGCGCCCGGTGATGTAGTCCTCGGTCGCCTTCTGGGAGGGATTGGTGAACATGCGGGAGGTCTCGTCCATCTCCACGACCTTGCCGGGCTTGCCCTGCTCGGCCAGGTTGAAGAACGCGGTCCTGTCGCTGACCCGGGCGGCCTGCTGCATGTTGTGCGTGACGATGACGATCGTGTACTCGTCCTTGAGCTTGACCATCAGGTCCTCGATGGCGAGCGTGGAGATCGGGTCGAGCGCGGAGCAGGGCTCGTCCATGAGCAGGACCTGCGGCTTGACCGCGATGGCGCGGGCGATGCACAGACGCTGCTGCTGACCGCCGGACAGGCCGGCGCCGGGCTTGTTCAGCCGGTCCTTGACCTCGTTCCAGAGGTTGGCGCCCTTGAGCGACTCCTCGACGACGCCGTCCATCTGGGACTTGGAGATGCGGCCGTTGAGCCGGAGCCCGGCGGCCACGTTCTCGTAGATCGACATCGTCGGGAACGGGTTGGGCCGCTGGAACACCATGCCGATCATGCGGCGCACCGAGACCGGCTCGACGGTGGGGGCGTAGAGGTCCTCGCCGTCGAGCAGCACCTTGCCTTCCACGCGTGCGCCGGGGATGACCTCGTGCATGCGGTTCAGCGTGCGCAGGAACGTCGACTTGCCGCAGCCGGAAGGGCCGATGAACGCGGTGATCGAACGCGGCTCGATGGTCATCGAGACGTCCTCGATGGCCTTGTGCCCGCCGTAATAGGCGTCGAGGCCCGAGACCTGGATCTGCTTGGACATTGTGGCGATTACCCCCTATCGGCCCCTGGCGGGCGACCGCCACCAGGCGATCAGGCGCGCCACCAGGTTGAGCAGCATGACGATCAGGATGAGCGTGAGGGCTCCGGCCCAGGCCCGGTCGATGGCGGTGTCGCTGGGACGGCCCGCCTGGTCGAACACCAGGAGTGGGAGGCCCATCTGCGGCCCGTTGAACGGGTCGTTGTTGATGGAGTCGGTGAAGAACACCGTGAGCAGCAGCGGCGCCGTCTCGCCCGCGACACGCGCGACGGCCAGCATGACGCCGGTCACGATGCCGGTGAACGCGGTCGGCAGGACGACCTTCACGATCGTCCGCCACTTGGCCACGCCCAGCGCGTACGAGGCCTCGCGCAGGTCGTTCGGCACCAGGCGGAGCATCTCCTCCGCCGATCTGACCACGGTCGGCATCATCAGGATCGACAGGGCCATCGCGCCGGCGAACCCGGAGTACGGCAGGCCCAGGAACAGGATCCAGAAGGCCAGCACGAACAGACCGGCGACGATGGACGGGACGCCGGTCATGACGTCCACGAAGAAGCTGATGGCCCGGCTCAGCCGGCCGCCGTTGCCGTACTCGACCAGGTAGATAGCCGTGAACAGGCCGATCGGGACCGAGATGGCCGAGGCGAGCAGGATCTGCTCCAGCGTGCCGATGATGGCGTGGTAAGCGCCGCCGCCGGCGTCGCGGGCGCCGATGTTCCGCATCGAGTGGGTGAGGAATTCCAGGTCGAAGCGGGCCATGCCGTTCGAGATCACCAGCCACAGCACCGACACGAGCGGCACCACGGCCAGCGCGAACGCCAGATAGACCAGCACCCGGACGAAGCGGTCCTTCATCCGGCGGCCGGTGGAGATGTGCTGAATGGTCATGCTCCGGCCCTCGCGTACTCCTTGCGGCGGTTGATGACCAGGCGGGCGGCCGTGTTCACCAGCAGCGTGATGACGAACAGCACCAGACCCGAGGCGATCAGCGCGCCGCGGCCGATCGGGGTGATCTCGCCGAAGCCGTTGGCGATGTTGGCGGCGATGCTGTTGGCGTGCGGGGTCAGGATCTCGAAGGTGATGTCGAAGGTCGCCGGGAAGATCAGCGCGACCGCGATGGTCTCACCCATCGCGCGGCCCAGGCCGAGCATCGCGGCGCTGATCACGCCGGGCCGGCCGAACGGCAGCACCGCCATCCTGATCATTTCCCACTGGGTGGCGCCCAGGGCGAGCGCGGCCTCCTCGTTCATCTTCGGCGCCTGGAGGAAGACCTCGCGGGAGATCGCCGCGATGATCGGCAGGATCATGATCGCCAGGACGATGCCGCCCGCGAGCATGGTCTTGCCGCCGATCGCGCCTTCGCCGGCGAACAGCGGGAACCAGCCCAGGTGCTCGTTCAGCCACTGCGACGGCGTGCGCAGCAGCGGCACCAGGAAGGCCAGGCCCCACAGGCCGTAGACCACCGACGGCACCGCCGCCAGCAGGTCGACCAGGTAGCCGAGCGGCGAGGCCAGCTTGCGCGGCGCGTAGTGGGAGATGAACAGGGCCACGCCGACCGCGATCGGGGTCGCGATCACCAGCGCGATGGCCGAGCTGAGCACGGTGCCGAAGGCGAGAGCGGCGATGCCGAAGACCTGGTCACCGTTGGGGTTCCAGGTCAGGTCGGTGAAGAAGTCGCCCTTGTTGGCCCGCAGAGCCGGGATGGCCTCGGCGATGAGGAAGACGGCGATGGCCGTCATGATCCCCAGCAGCACGATGCCCGCGCCGGTCGACAGGTAGCGGAAGGGACCTTCGCCATGGCTGCGCCGCGAGGCGGACCGGCGCGTGGCCGGCCCGCCTCCACGGGTACGAACGTTGGTCGTCATGGGGTGTTAGGAGATCGCGTCCACGGCGGCGCGGACCTTGGTCAGCAGCGCGCCGGAGAGCGGGGCGTAGCCCAGCGTCTTCAGCTCCGACTGGCCCGCGTCACTGGCGGTGTAGGTGAGGAACGACTTGACCAGCTTGACCTGGTCGGCCGGCAGGCCCTTCTCGCAGGTGATCTCGTACGTCACCAGGACGATCGGGTAGGCGCCCGGGGTCTTGGTGGCGTAGTCGATGCCCAGCTTGAGGTCGTTGCCGGTGCCCTTGATCTCGGCGGTCTCGACCGTCTTGGCCGCGCTCTCCGGCGTCAGCTCCACGAACTCGCCCGCGCCGTTGGCCACCTTGGCCTTCTGGAGCTGGGAGTTCTCGGCGTACGAGAGCTCGACGTAGCTGATCGCGCCCTCGGTGTCCTTGATCGAGGAGGCGATGCCGTCGGAGCCCTTGGCGCCCTGGCCCTTGGCCTCGGCGGGCCAGGCCTTGGCCGGCTCGTACGGCCACTCGGCCGTCTCCTTGAGGAACTTCGTGAAGTTGTCGCTGGTGCCGGACTCGTCGGCCCGGTGGAAGGCCTGGATCGGCGTGGACGGCAGCTTGGCGCTGGGGTTGTCGGCCTTGATGGCCGCGTCGTCCCACTTGGTGATCTGGCTGTTGAAGATGCCGGTCAGCGTCTTCGGCGACAGCTGCAGGCCGTCGACGCCGGGCAGGTTGTAGACCACCGCGACCGGGCCGGTCACCATCGGGATGTTGATGGCCTTGCCGGTCTTGCAGCGGGCGTCGGCCGCGGCGGGCTCGCCCTTGTCGTCCTTGAGAGCCGAGTCGGAACCCGCGAAGGCGACCGTGCCCTGGATGAACGCCTGCACACCGGCGCCCGAGCCGCTGGGCTGGTAGTTCAGGCTGACGCCGGAGTTCTGCGACTGCCAGGTCTGCTTCCACTGGTCGATCGCGTTGGCCTGGGCCGAGGACCCGGCGGCGTTGATCGAGCCGCTCAGACCGCTGTCGTTGCCGGCGGCGGTGGCGCTGGCGGTGTTGCTCGCGTTCGCGCCGCCAGGGGTGTTGTTGTCTGTGCCGCACGCAGCGAGCGAGAGCGCGCCGACGACGGCGACGGCGGCGAGCCGGCCTGCATACTTCACGGTTTTGGGTCCCTCCACTTGGTCCTTAGTCGCCATGAAGCTATGCAGCGAAAGTGACTCAGACCCCCTATGGCGGGTGAACGTTCGGTGAACGCGCCTGGTCACCCTCATGAGTGGCCATGGGGGCACATGATGGGAGGCATGGCGTATCGCATCTGTGTGGTGTGCATGGCGAACTACTGCCGTTCGCCGATGGCCGAGGTGGTCCTGCGCGCGAAACTGGCCGCACACGGGCTGGACGGACGGGTGATCGTGGAGAGCGCCGGGACCGAGGGCTGGTTCGCCGGATCGGGCATGGACGAGCAGGCGCTGGAGACGCTGACCAGGTTCGGCTACGACGGGTCCGCGCACCGGGCCAGGCAGTTCGCGGAGGACTGGTTCGGCCGCTATGACCTGGTGCTGGCCATGGATCGGGTGAACCAGTCCGCGCTGCGGAGACTGGCCCCCGCGGGGGCGCACGTGCGGCTGTTCAGGTCCTTCGACCCGTCGGCCCCTGAAGGGGCGGAGATGCCCGATCCGTACCGGCGGGGCGAGGCCGAGTTCGAGCGCGTGTTCGGGCTGATCGAGTCGGCGGCGGAGGGGATCGCCGGTCACCTGGCGCGGATCGTTCGGTGAACGTGGCTGGTCAGCCTCATGATGGAGACATGACTTATCGCGTATGCCTGGTGTGCATGGGGAACATCTGCCGTTCGCCGATGGCGGAGGTGGTGCTGCGCAAGACGCTCGCCGACCGCGGCCTGGCCCATCGCGTCATCGTCGAGAGCGCGGGGACGGGCGGCTGGCACGTCGGTGACCCGATGGACGAACGGGCGCTGGAGACGCTGACCAGGTTCGGCTACGACGGGTCCGAGCACCGGGCCAGGCAGTTCACCGAGGACTGGTTCGACCGCTACGACCTGGTGCTCGCCATGGACCGCGACAACGTGTCCAACCTGCGGCGGCTCGCGCCCGCCGGGGTGGAGGTGCGGCTGTTCCGCTCGTTCGACCCCGCGGCGCCCGAGGGCGCCGAGGTGCCCGACCCCTACTACGACGGGCGCGAGGGGTTCGAGGAGGTGCTCGCGCTGGTGGAGGCGGCCTCGGTGGGGGTGGCCGAGCACATCGCGGACGAGATCGGCGACGAGTGAGGGTGGTGACGAACGCGGGCGGCGACGAACGCGGGTGGCGACGAATGCGGGTGGCGACGGATGAGGGTGGCGATGAATGCGGGTGGCGATGAATGCGGGTGGCGATGAATGCGGGCGGCGATGAATGAGGGTGGCGGCGGATGAGGGTGGTCGAGGAGCTGGGGGCGTCGCACGGGTGGCGGCTCCAGCGGGG
>NZ_JABCPZ010000023.1 GCF_013283785.1 Nonomuraea antri | reverse complement strand
TCCCACAACCCCACCCCGAGGAACTCGGCCGGCGCCGCGCCGGTGACGACGAGCGTGCTGAAGACCGCGAACGTCACCAGCCTGAACGGCACCGTCCACCGGAAGAACGGGGTGTAGTTCGCGGCCGCCGCGAGAACGTAATAAACCCCCATGTTCACCGCCGCCATCGACGACGCGGCCATGTAGACGTGCGTGTAGTCGCCGTTCTGGCGCGTCTCCAGCACCTCGAAACCCAGCAGGACCAGCAGAGAGTCCGGGGAGACCAGCCCGAACAACCCCAGGGCGAAGGCCAGGGCGCCGAACACGGCGATCGTCCAGCCGGAAAAAGAACGCGGAAGACGCACAGAAATCCTTCCGAAATGGGGTGTAATCTGCGAGGCGATCTCATCATGCACCCGGAGGTCGCATGCCCCCCACGCGTGGCCGTCCCCTTGCGCTGAAGCTGTTGATCCTGCTGCTCGTCCCGCTGTTGTCCCTGGTCGGGCTGTGGGCGTTCGCGGCCGCGCTGACCGCGGGCGATGGCCTGCGCCTGCGGGAGACCGACAACCTGGTGACGAACCTGGCCGACCCGGCAGAGCAGATCGCGCTCAGGCTGCAGAGCGAACGGCTGGCCTCGATCGAGTTCATGGCCGACCCGCGGCCGAACAAGAACGTCGCGCGGCTGGCCAAGTACCGCACCCAGACCGACAAGGCGGTGGCCGCCTTCCGCAAGCTCGGCCAGGAGCAGCCCGAATCGACTCTGGAACTGTCCGCGCAGCTCGGGCTCCTGTACGGCGCGCTCGACAACCTGCTGCCGGAGATCCGCCGCGGCGTCGAGGCGGCCGACGGCGACCCGCTGTGGGTGATCACCGGGTTCAGCGAGATGGTCGACAACATCTACCGCATGCTCGACGCGCTGGTCCTGATGCCCGATCTGCCGCTGTATCGCCAGGCCAGGGCCGTGACCATGCTGGGCGAGGCCAAGGACCTGCTGTCCAGGGAACGGGCGCTGATCGTGGTGATCCTGGCCAGGGGCCGGGTGGAGCCGCGCGAGCGCGAGGTCTTCACCGGCCTGGTGGCCACCAGGCGGCTGCTGTACTCGCAGGCGCTGACGCACCTCGACGCCGGGCTGCGCGGGCCGTACGAGCGGCTGGCGACCTCGCCCGTCTACCGCGAGTTCGCCGAGGCCGAGGACATGATCGCCGGACAGGGCGCGCTGACCGGACTGCCGGTCACCGCCGCCACCTGGCCCATCGACGGCCAGAACCTGTGGAACGCGGTCGAGCGCAACCAGACCGAGCTGGTGCAGGGCATCGTGCGCCGGGTCACCCCGGCCGCCACCAGCATCATGGTCAAGATCGGCGTGGCCGGCGGCGTGGGCCTGATCGCCGTCGTCGCCTCGATCATGTTGTCGCTGCGCTTCCGCAAGCACCTGGTGACCGAGCTGGCCGCGCTGCGCGACGCCGCCACCGAGCTGGCCGACGTCCGCCTGGCCGGGCTGGTCAGGCGGCTGCGGACGAGCACCGGCCCGCCCGCCCCGGAAGAGGTGGTGGAGCTGCGGGTCAAGACCGACACCACCGAGATCGTGGACATCGTGCAGGCCTTCAACGCGGTGCAGACCACCGCCGTGGAGGCCGCGGTGAGCCAGGCCAAGCTGCGCCACGGGGTCAGCCAGGTCTTCGTGAACCTGGCCAGGCGCAACCAGTCGCTGCTGCACCGCCAGCTCCTCCAGCTCGACGCCATGCAGCGCGGCACGGAGGCGCCCGACACGCTGGCCGACCTGTTCAAGCTGGACCACCTGACCACCCGCATGCGCAGGCACGCGGAGAGCCTGATCATCCTGTCGGACCAGGCGCCGGGCCGCGGCTGGCGCAACCCGGTGCCGATCCACGACGTGCTGCGCGCCGCCGTCGCCGAGGTCGAGGAGTACGCCCGGGTCGAGGTGCTGCAGCCGCCGCAGGTCTCGCTGCTCGGCACGGCGGTCACCGACGTGGCCCACCTGATGGCCGAGCTGGTCGAGAACGCGACGCTGTTCTCGCCACCGCAGACCCGGGTGGACATCAGGAGCACCACCACGCCGCACGGCCTCATGATCGAGATCGAGGACCGCGGGCTCGGCCTGCCCAGGACCGAGCTGGACGAGCTCAACGACCGGCTGGCCGAGATGCCGGAGTTCGACCTGGCGCAGAGCGACAGGCTCGGCCTGTTCGTGGTGGGCAGGCTGGCGGCCAGGCACGACATCAAGGTCACGCTCGGGCCGTCGCCGTACGGCGGGCTGACGGCCATGGTGTCGCTGCCCTCGACCATCCTGGCCGCCCAGCCCGCCCTGAGCGGCCGTTAGGCGGCGCTTACTTCAGGACCTGGAGCGGCGCCTACTTCAGGACCTGGAACAGCGCCTACTCCAGGACCTGGAGCAGCGCCTGCTTCTTGGCCTGCGCCGGCTCGTCGATGCGCTGCAGCTCCTTGCCCGCGCGGTCGAGCACGACCAGGGTGTTGTGCTCGTCGCCGCTGACGCGCGCCACCAGGCGGCCGTCGGCCAGGTAGAACGCGCCCATGAGCGTCCCGGTGACCGGGACGTTCGCCTTCTTGCCCGTGACCATGTCCAGGATCACCGGCTTGAACGCGGTGGGCCAGCTGCCGTCGCCCAGGATGTCGGGGTTGGCGGGGAACTGCACGACCGCGCGGCGTCCGTCGGGCGACAGGCTCTGCACGTGCGTGATCCACTTGACGCCCTTGGCCTTGGCCGCCTTGCGGGTCTTGACGTCGAGCCGGTAGAGGGCGTTGGCCTCGCCGGTGTATCCGGCCAGGTAGCGGCCGTTGGCCGACCAGCTCAGGTGACAGACGCCCTTGGAGACGCCGAGGGTGCGGGCCTTGCCGGTGCCGTCGGCCTTGACGGCCATGATCGTGTCGTTCGCGGCGGCGTAGGCCACCTGCTTGGAGTCCGGCGACCAGACGGGGGTGAGGCAGGGCGTGCCGCCCTGGAGCTTGCGGGCCAGCGTGGTGGTCTTGCCGTCCTGCTTGACCTGGAGCGCGCCGCCGTTGGTGATCCAGGCGGCCTTCTTGCCGTCGGGGGAGGCGGCGAACTGCGGCAGGCTGCCGACCTTGGCGAGCGTGGTCCACTCGCCGCCCTCGTACCGGCTGAGCCGGTTGGCCGTGTCGGCGTAGACGGCGGCGCCCGACAGTTCAGGCGCGGACGCCGGCGCCGCCGCCGGTGCCGCCGACGCCGGAATCGCGGCGGCGGGGGCCACCAGTACGGCGCCGAGCACGGCACCGGCCACATAGCGAATCTTCATGGGAAGCCATAGTGCCGGAAACGCTCAAAGACGCAGGAAAGGCTCGCTGAAGTGAGCGGTCGCGAGAATCGCGCCCTCGGCCCTGAGCGCGTCGAGCACCTCGATCCTGACCCGGGTGGCCTGCTCCCGGTCGTGGTCGTAGGCGTAGCCGAGGCTCGGATCGGCCAGTTGCGCCGGGTGGTGCAGCAGGTCGCCGGTCATGGCCAGCTCGCCCACCCGGACGATCTGGTGCCCGGGCGTGTGACCCGCGGTGAGTTGCACGTGAACGCCCGGCGCGACCTCCTCGCGGCCGTCGACGAGGTGCAGCAGGTCCTTGACGGGGGTGACGACCCGGTCGAGCATCGGGCCGCTCGCCGCGTCGTACTCGGCCCGCTGGAGCACGTATCGCGCGTTCTCGAACGCGGGCCGGCCGCCGGTGACCGCGCCGCTGCCGTGGTCGCTGTGCAGGTGGGTGATGACGACCGTGCCGATCTCGGACGGCGACACCCCCACCGCGGCCAGCTCACCGGTCAGCCTGCCGGGGACCGGCGCCCAGACGGCGGCCGGTGAGTCCGTGTCGCCCACGCCGGTGTCGACGAGCGTGAGATGGCCGGCCTCGTCGCGGAGCAGGTAGCAGTGGAAGTGCAGGATCCACGGCTCGTCAGGCAGGTGCGAGCCGGGGAACAACTCGGCGAGCGGACGGCGGATCGCGGGGCCCATCGGGCCCACGGCGTCGCAGAGAGGCGTCACTTCGACGCCGGACACGGTGCGCGGCTGGTACGGCATCCGCCTAGATTACGGGCGGATCGCCCCGCCTTCCCGGCTGCGCCGTGTCGCCGGGCGGCGGATCAGGCGGCCACGGGGCGGCGCGGGACGAACTCGTTCTCGAGGTCGGCGGCGTAGACGGCGCGGCGGCAGTGGGCGCACCTGTAGATGATCGGGCCCTCGTCGAGCTCGTGCTGACAACGCGGGCAACGGGTGCTGGTGTGCATGTCATCCCCCAAGGAGTGCTTCGTGTCTCTATGGAAACCCCGTCCGATTGCAGGGGTCCTGCATGTCGCTTGACACGGTGCCACTGCACGGGTGGGCGTTCTATGCCATTCGTCACATGAGGTCCGGTAATTCCTGGCAGAACGTTGTCGATTGTGACGGCCGGCAGCCCGCCTACGCCGGGGAAGTCAGCAGAATGAGCCGGGAATAGTCCAAGCGGGCTAGGCGTTGCATGGGTCGGAACGTGTGGTACTTTGCCACTGGCGTCGAGCTTCAGCTCCGCCTGGTTCCATCTCCGCCCCGCCGCGTGTCGCGTGCCGGGCCGGCCGCATCATCACCGCTCGCTTCCGGCGAGACCCGTGTTCGAGGCTCCCGCGCTGCCGCGGGACCCTCCTCTTCTTTCATTTCGCGCCGCCAGGTTCGGCGCACCACCCCCTGAAGGGTTCCCATCATGTCTGTTCACACCATTCCTCAGCAGCGGTCGGCCGCGCAGCTCCGGCCCGTCGCCGGCCTGCTGGACGTACGCGACAAATCCGCATTCATTCGTGCGGAACATCTGCCCGGGCCCGGCGACGTCCGGGTCCCCGTCGAGCGGGTGAGACAACTCGGCCTGCGCCACGGCGACCACGTCGTCGCCACGGTGGCGGGCAACAAGCTGGCCGGCGTGGAGTCGGTCAACGGCGGCACGGACTGGCGCGACCGGCCCGAGTTCGCCGCGCTCACCCCCGTCCATCCCAGCTCGCGCCTGCGTCTCGAGACCGAGTCGCTCAGCACCCGGGTCATCGACCTGTTCGCGCCGATCGGCAAGGGCCAGCGCGGGCTCATCGTGGCCCCGCCCAAGGCGGGCAAGACGATGGTCCTGCAGGCCCTGGCCGCCGCCATCGCCCGCAACCACCCCGAGGTGCACCTGATGGTCCTCCTCGTCGGCGAACGTCCTGAAGAGGTGACCGAGATGCGCGCCTCCATCGCGGGCGAGGTCTTCTCCTCCACCTTCGACCACCCGGACCGCGACCACACCGCGATCGCCGAACTGGCCATCGAGCGCGCCAAGCGCCTGGTGGAGCAGGGGAAGGACGTCGTGGTCCTGCTCGACTCGCTGACCAGGCTGGCGCGGGCGTACAACAACCAGGCGCCGGGCGGCGGGCGCGTGCTGACCGGCGGCATCGACGCCGGCGCGCTCTACCCGCCCAAGCGCTTCTTCGGCGCCGCGCGCGCCATCGAGGCCGGCGGCTCGCTGACCATCCTGGCCACCGCCCTGGTCAACACCGGCTCCCGCATGGACGACAACCTGTACGAGGAGTTCAAGGGCACCGGCAACATGGAGCTCCACCTGACCAGGGACCTGGCTGAACGCCGTCTCTACCCCGCGGTGGACCTCGACGCCTCCGGCACCCGCCGCGAGGAGATCCTGCTCCCCACGGGCGAGCGGCAGGTCGTCTGGCGGCTGCGGCGCATGCTCACCGGGCTGGACCGGCACCAGGGCATGGAGCTCCTGGTCGACAAGCTCCGTGCCACCCCCAGCAACGCCGCCTTCCTCAGGGAGGCCGCGGTCTCCTGACCGGTCCGGCGCGGCGGGAAAATGGTAGGCATGCTGGCTGACGTCGTCGAATACCTGCTCTGCCCCGTCTGCGCGCACGGCGTGCGTCTTGACGACCGGGTGCTGCGCTGCGCCCAGGGGCACGCCTTCGACGTGGCCAAACAGGGATACGTGAGCCTGCTGCCCGGCGATCGCGTGCCGGGCACCGCCGACAGCGCCGAGATGGTCGAGGCCAGGTCCGCGTTCCTGGCGTCCGGGCACTACGCGCCGCTCGCGCGAGCGCTGGCCGAGGCGGTGCACGGGCGGGTGCGGCGAGAGAAACATGAGCGGTATGCGGAAACGAATGACGGCGGCGGTTCCGGGGCGTACCGTGGGGCGGGAGTGGAGTTCGGGTCCCAGCCCGGCCCTCAGTGGCCGGACGGCGGAGGCGAGGCGCGGGCGAAGAGGCCCGTGATCGTCGATGCCGGCACCGGGACCGGTTACTACCTCGCGGCTGTGCTGAATGCGGTCGGTGGCGTCGGGGTCGCGTTCGATGTGTCCAAGCACGCGGTGCGCCGCGCGGCCAGGGCGCACGGGGGCGTCGGGGCGTTCGTGGCCGACGTATGGCGGACGCTGCCGATCGGGAACGCGGTGGCCGACGTGGTGCTGAACGTGTTCGCGCCGAGGAACGGTTCCGAGTTCCTGCGGATCCTGCGACCAGGTGGGGCCGTGGTCGTGGTGACTCCGGCGCGTGAGCACCTGAGCCCGCTGGTGGCGGAGCTCGGACTGCTGTCGGTGGACGAGGAGAAGGAGCGCCGGGTGGCCCGGAGCCTGGAGGGGTTCACGGAGGTGGAACGGCAGTCTGTCTGTTTCGACATGGAGCTCGACGGGCGTGACATCGGCCTGGTGGCGGGCATGGGGCCGAGCGCCTGGCACACGGAGCCCGAGTCACTGCAGGCCCGGATAGCTGCGTACATCGCGGAGAATGTCGCGAAAGGACGGGAAAAGGTAGTGACGCGAGCCGCGTTTCATCTGTCTATCTTCGAGGCGACGGCGTGATCAAGAGCCGTTCCTTGACGGACATGTGCGACTCGTGTTACTGATGGGGCATTTAGTCCGAAATTCCCCCACATTCCCCAGGTATTTCCGCGACTCAGGCGCAATACTGGACGACAACCCGCACCCGGACATGCGGGATTCATAGGGAGGGGGCGCACCGGATGAAGGCGGAGGAACGCTGGCAGGCCAGGTTCCGTGCGTCGCGCATGACGCTGCCGACCTGGGCACGCCGAGCCCCGAACCGCTCCATCTACCGCTCCAACGCCACGGGCACGTGGGAGGTCTACGCCTGGGACCGGGTCACCGGCACCACCCGCCAGGTCACCGACCAGCCCAAGGGCACCGCGTTCGCGGCGCTCGACCCCACCGGCCAGTGGATCTACTGGTTCGCCGACACCGACGGCGACGAGTTCGGCACCTGGTACCGCCAGCCGTTCACCGGCGGCCCCGACGAGCCCGTCGCCCCCGAACTGCCGCCCGGCCAGCCCGGCGGCATCTCGCTGTCCACCACCGGCGTCGCGGCGATCAGCCTGGCCGGCGCCGGGACGTTCCGCATCCACCTGGCCCGCGCCGGCGAGCCCACCACGCTGCTGTACGAGAACAGCGAGGCCGCCTGGGTGGCCGCCATGTCACTCGACGGCTCGCTGATCGCGATCAACCACGGCGAGTACGGCGACTTCCGCCACCCCGCGCTCCGCGTCGTCCGGCCGGGCGGCGAGACCGTGGGCGAGCTGTACCACGGCCTCGGCAAGGGCGTGATCGGGCTCAGCTTCGCCCCGCTCCCCGGCGACCCGCGCCTGCTCGCCCTGCACGAACGCCGTCACCGCGCCGAGCCCCTGGTGTGGGACCCGACCACCGGCGAGCAGCGCGACATCTGGTTGAAGGACTCGGGCGACCTGACCGCCGACTGGTACGCCGACGGCCGCGGCCTGCTGATCCTGCGCGACGACCGGGCCCGCAGCCACCTGCACCGCTACGACCTGGCCGGCGGCGGCCTGACGCCGATCGACACGCCGCACGGCGTGATCGACGAGGCGGCACCGCGTCCCGGCGGGCACGTCGAGTACTCCTGGTCCAGCGCCTCCATGCCGCCGATCATCCGCTCCAGCAACGGCCAGGTCGTGGTGAACCCGACCGGCCCGGCCGCGCCGCCCAGCGTCCCCGTCGAGGACATCGACGTCGAGGGCCCGGGCGGGCGCATCCACGCGCTGGTGTCCAAGCCCGAGGTCGGCCCGGAGACCGGCGCGGCGCCGTTCCCCACCGTCTTTCTGCTGCACGGCGGACCCACCGCGCACGACCGCGACGCGTTCTCGCCCGAGGTGGCCGCCTGGGTCGACGCCGGCTTCGCGGTGGTGCGGGTGAACTACCGCGGCTCCACCGGCTACGGCTCGGCCTGGCGCGACGCGCTGCACGGCGACGTGGGCCACATCGAGCTGTCCGACGTCGCCGCGGTGCGCCAGTGGGTGATCGACCGCGGCATCGCCGACCCCGACCGCGTCGTGCTGGCCGGCGCCGCCTGGGGCGGCTACCTGACCCTGCTCGGCCTCGGCACCCAGCCCGAGCTGTGGCGGGCCGGCATCGCGGCGGCCCCGATCGCCTGCCACCAGACCTCCTACGAGGACGAGGCGGAGAGCCTGCGCGCCTACCACCGGGCGCTGCTCGGCGGCTCGCCCGACGAGCAGCCGGAACGCTACGCCGCCAGCTCCCCGATCACCTACGTCGAGCAGGTGAAGAGCCCGCTGCTGATCCTGGCCGGCGAGAACGACACCCGCTGCCCGCTGCGTCAGATCGAGAAATACGTGGCCAAGCTCGCCGAGCACGGCTGCGAGCACGAGGTCTACACCTACGACGCCATCCGCGGCTCCCTGGTGGTGTCCGAGCGAATCGCGCAGATCGCGCTGCAACTCGAATTCGCCCGCAAGCACACCTGCTGAATTCCGCACCATTGACACGTCGTAAGACGTTGGCGATATCTGGTGCCTTGAATGTCGGCCCCGCGCGCTGCCAGCATGCGCCCACCCCAGCAGCAGCGCTGTCATTCGGAAGGGCGCACATTGAGCACCACAGGAACTGAGACAGCACCGGTCAGCCGGTTGAAGAAAGACGCGGTCGGACTGGTCGGCGTCATCTTCATGGCCGTGGCCACGGCCGCCCCCATCACCGCCATGACGGGCAACGTGCCCATCGTGGTCGGCCAGGGCAACGGGCTCGGAGTCCCCGCCGCCTACCTGTTCGCCACCGTGGTGCTGACCATCTTCTCGGTCGGCTACACGGCGATGGCCAAGCACATCACCGCCGCCGGCGCCTTCTACGGATACATCTCGCACGGCCTGGGCCAGGTCGTGGGCATGGTGGCCGGGTTCCTGGCGACGATGGCGTACGTGGTCTTCGAGGCCTCGATCATCGGCTTCTTCGCCTACCAGGGCAACCTGACCTTCAAGGACCTCACCGGCGCCGACATCCACTGGCTCTGGTTCGCGATGTTCGGCCTGGCGCTGAACGCGGTGCTGACGTACTTCGACATCAACCTCACCGCCAAGGTGCTCGGGCTCTTCCTGATCACCGAGATCTTCATGCTCGGCCTGGTCGCGGTCGTCACGCTGGTCAACGGCGGCGGCCCGGACGGCCTCATGGCCGAGACGCTGAACCCGGCCAACGCCTTCCGCGTCACCGGCCTGGAGGCGGGCGCGGTCGGCCTGGGCCTGTTCATGTGCTTCTGGTCGTGGGTGGGCTTCGAGTCGACCGCCATGTACGGCGAGGAGTCCCGCGAGCCCAAGAAGATCATCCCGATCGCCACGCTCGTCTCGGTGGTCGGGATCGGCCTGTTCTACACGTTCGTGTCCTGGATGACCGTGGCCGCCAACGGCACGAAGGCCCCCGAGATCGCGAGCACCCAGTTCGCCGAGATCTTCTTCATCCCGACCAGGGAGATGGTCGGAGACTGGGCGGTCAGCCTGTTCCAGATCCTCATCCTGACCGGCTCGTTCGCCTGCTCGATGGCCTTCCACAACTGCGCCTCGCGCTACCTGTACGCGCTCGGCCGCGAGGACCTGATCCCCGGCACCGCCCGCACGCTCGGCCGCACCCACGCCAAGCACGGCTCTCCGCACCTGGCCGGGTTCGTGCAGACCGGCGTGTCGGTGGTGCTGGTGCTGCTGTTCTTCTTCGCCGGGATGGACCCCTACGTCCACATCTACACGCTGCTCGCGGTGCTCGGCACGCTGGCCATCCTGATCGTGCAGACGCTCTGCTCGTTCTCGGTGATCGGCTACTTCCACGTCAAGAAGAAGCACCCGGAGACGGCCAACGTCTGGCGCACCCTGATCGCGCCGCTGGTCGGCGGCCTGTCCATGGCGTTCGTGGTGCTGCTGCTCTTCCAGAACCAGAAGGCGGCGGCCGGTGACGCGGCCGAGAGCGCGTTGTTCGGCGCGATCCCGTGGATCGTGCTCGGCCTGGCCGTACTCGGCGCCGGGCTGGCCCTCTACCTCAAGACGCGCAACCCGGCCAAGTACGAGCTCATCGGCAGGATCGTGCTGGAGGACACGGTCGAGCGCGACTGATCACCCGCCGGGCGGGTCAGCGGGCGCGGAGGACCACGATCGCCAGGTCGTCCGCGCTCGGCTCGGCCGCGAACTCGGCCGCGCCCCTGCGGATGCGCTCGGCCACCGCCCTGGCCGACAGGCCCGCGCACTCGGCCAGCAGCTTGGCCAGGCCGCCGTCGTCGTCGAGCAGCCGCCCGCCGGAGCGCCGCTCGGTCACGCCGTCGGTGACCGCGAGCAGCACGTCGCCGTGGTCGAGATGGACGGTGTCGGCCTCGAACAGCACCTCGTGGAAGACGCCGAGCAGCGACTGCGGGGTGGTGACCGCCTGGACCTGGCCGTTCGGCTTCAGCCGCAGCGCCTCGGGGTGACCGGCCGAGACCAGGCGCACCTCCAGGCCGCTCTCCACCGGGGTGATGTCGCCGTGCAGCAGGGTCAGGAACCTGGCCCGCTCGCCCTCCTCCAGGATGGCCTGGTTGAGCCGGCCGAGCACGGCCGCCACGCCGTAGCCCTCCCTGGCCAGCAGGCGCAGCGTGTGACGCGCCAGGCCGGTGACGGCCGCCGCCTCGGGGCCGGTGCCGCAGACGTCGCCGATCGCGAATCGCCAGGATTCGTCGCTGGACTTGAACAGGTCGTAGAAGTCGCCGCCGACCTCGTTGGCCTCGCCGGCCGGCTCGTAGATCACGCCGTAGTCGAGCCCGGGAACCTCGGGCTCGTTGGGCGGGAGCAGGCTGCGCTGCAGCGCCCGGTTCGCGGCGGCCTGCTGGGCGTAGAGCCTGGCGTTGTCCATGGCCAGCGCGGCGCGCCTGGCGATGTCCTCGGCGAACTGGATGACCTCGTCGGGGAAGCGGTCGGGGCGGCCCAGGCACATCATCCCCAGGCTGCGCCCGCGCGCGGTCAGCGGCACCGCGAGCACCTGCGAGTCGGCCAGGTGGATGGCCGAGGTGACGCGGGTGTCGGCGGCCGTGACGTCCATGTCGGACAGTTGTTCACGCAGGCCGTCGATCCTGGCCTCGTCGGCGTGCCAGAGGTAGACCAGCCGCAGCGGCCCGACCCCGGAGTTGTCGGAGGTGTAGACCGCGCACCAGCTCGACAGGCGCGGCACGACGATCTGCGCGATGATCGCGGGCACCATGTCGGGGTCGAGCGTGCCGGCCAGCAGGTCGCTGGCGTCGGCGAGAAAGCCCAGCCAGTGCGGGCCCCTGGCGCTCTCCTCCAGCCATTCGGCGGCGACCCTGTCTCCCGAGCCAGGTAGCGTGAGCCTTGCCCAATGGACACGGGAATCGCCCGCAAAGGTGATTCCCCACTCTTCGACGCCCACGGAAGGAGCCTTTGGATCGCCCTGGGAGGAGCTGCGTTGTCTCAGCTCAACCTGGATGGAGTCTCCAAAATGCTTCCATATGACCTCAAACGCCTCGTCAGCGACCTGTTCCGCCAGATCGCCCGCGACTTGTTCGGCGGCGTGGAGCACGCCACCGGTGGCCCACGCGGTCATCACCTCGCGCGTGAACCTCATCGCAGCCGTCACAGCGGTCTCGCCGGGCGCGAACGTCGCAGCGAGCACCGCATGGGGAGAAGCAGTCATCCCAACGTGCCTACCACACTTCCCGCTGACTTGGGGTAAATCCAAGGACAGGACTACGAGCTACTCATCGTGACAGACTTGAATCACTCGCCGGAGCCAGCCGCGAGTGAAGGAGGCCCCATGACAACGGCCAAGGCCGCGCCAAGTCCCGAGGAGAGGACCTACACGGAGTCGGATCTCGTTCCCATCCTGGAGACCCTTTTCTCCTGGCGAGACGGCGATTTCCGGCGCCGGGTCCCGCATGCGCCCGCGGGCATCCTCAGCGAGGTGCGGTTGCTGCTCAACGAGGTGGCCGATCGGCGCGAGCACCTCGCCAACGAGCTGGTCCGCGTCCGCAAGGAAGTTGTCAAGGAGGGCCGCTTCGGCGAGCGGCTGACGCCCGGGCCCGGCGTCGGCGCCTGGGCCGAGAGCGTCGAGTCGGTCAACATGCTGATCGACGCGCTGGTGAGCCCGGTCAGCGGTGCGGCCGACGTGATCGACGCGGTGGCCAAGGGCGACCTGTCCCGGCGCATCGACCTCGACCGGTCGGCCCGCGGCGAGGTGCGCCGGCTGGGCAAGGCCATCAACGGCATGGTCGACCAGCTCGCGCTGTTCAACTCCGAGGTCACCAGGGTGGCCCGCGAGGCCGGCACCGAGGGCAGGCTGGGCGGCAGCGCGAACGTCCGCGGCATGTCGGGGAGCTGGCGCGACCTCACCGAGGCCGTCAACACGATGTCCTCCCGGGTGGCCGCGCAGGTGCGTGACATCGCCGTCGTGACCACCGCGGTGGCCAAGGGCGACCTGAGCCGCAAGGTGACCGTCGACGCCGTGGGCGAGATGTTCGAGCTGAAGAACACCGTCAACACGATGGTCGACCAGCTCTCCGGCTTCGCCGAAGAGGTCACCCGAGTGGCCCGCGAGGTCGGCACCGAAGGCCAGCTCGGCGGCCAGGCGCAGGTGACCGGCGTGTCCGGGGTCTGGAAGGACCTCACCGACAACGTGAACTTCATGGCCAACAACCTGACCTCGCAGGTACGCAGCATCGCGACCGTGGCGACGGCAGTGGCCCAGGGCAACCTGTCCAAGAAGATCACCGTCGACGCGCAGGGCGAGATCCTGCAGCTCAAGGACACCCTGAACACGATGGTCGACCAGCTGTCGTCCTTCGCCGACGAGGTCACCCGCGTCGCCCGCGAGGTCGGCACCGAGGGCAAGCTGGGCGGCCGGGCCGAGGTGAAGGGCGTGTCGGGCGTCTGGAAGGACCTCACCGACAACGTCAACTCGATGGCCAACAACCTGACCTACCAGGTGCGCAACATCGCCCAGGTCACCACGGCCGTGGCCAACGGCGACCTGACCCGCAAGATCGACGTCGACGCCCAGGGCGAGATCCTGGAGCTCAAGTCCACCATGAACACCATGGTCGAGCAGCTGTCCTCGTTCGCCTCGGAGGTCACCCGCGTGGCCCGCGAGGTGGGCACCGAGGGTCAGCTCGGCGGCCAGGCGCAGGTGCGCGGCGTGTCCGGGGTCTGGAAGGACCTCACGGACAACGTGAACTCGATGGCCAACAACCTGACCTCGCAGGTGCGGCAGATCGCGGCCGTGTCGTCCGCGGTGGCCCAGGGCAACCTGTCCAAGAAGATCACCGTGGACGCGCAGGGTGAGATCCTGCAGCTCAAGGACACCCTGAACACGATGGTCGACCAGCTGTCGTCCTTCGCCGACGAGGTCACCCGCGTCGCCCGCGAGGTGGGCACGCAGGGTCAGCTCGGCGGCCAGGCCCGGGTGCAGGGCGTGTCGGGCGTCTGGAAGGACCTCACCGACAACGTCAACTTCATGGCGAACAACCTGACCTATCAGGTGCGCAACATCGCCGAGGTGACCACCGCGGTCGCGAACGGCGACCTGACCCGCAAGATCGACGTCGACGCCCAGGGCGAGATCCTGGCGCTGAAGACCACCATCAACCGGATGGTCGACCAGCTGTCCTCGTTCGCCTCCGAGGTCACCCGAGTCGCCCGCGAGGTGGGCTCGGAAGGCCAGCTCGGCGGCCAGGCCCGGGTCGAGGGCGTGGAAGGCACCTGGAAGCGGCTCACCGAGAGCGTCAACGAGCTGGCCGGCAACCTCACCACGCAGGTACGTGCCATCGCGACCGTCACCAGCGCCGTCGCGCGCGGCGACCTGACCCGCTCGATCGCCGTCGAGGCGCAGGGCGAGCTGGCGGAGCTGAAGGACAACATCAACTCGATGGTGGCCAACCTCCGCGAGACCACCCAGGCCAACCAGGAACAAGACTGGCTCAAGTCCAACCTGGCCCGCATCTCCCGCCTCATGCAGGGCCACCGTGACCTGCTCGAAGTGGCCAAGCTGACGATGAGCGAGCTGACCCCGCTGGTGTCGGCCCGCTACGGCGCCTTCTACTCCATCGACCCCGAGGCCGAGCACGACCTGGTGCTGATCGGCGGCTACGGCGTGCGCCCCGACCGGGGGCCGCGCCAGCGCTTCTCGATCGGCGAGGGCATCGTCGGCCAGGCCGCCGCCGAAGGCCGGCACATCATCCTCGACGACGTGCCGCCCGGGTTCATCACCATCGACAGCGGGCTCAGCCAGTCCACGCCGGCGCAGATCGTGGTGTTGCCGATCCTGTTCGAGAGCCGGGTGCTCGGCGTGCTGGAGCTGGCCTCGTTCACGCCGTTCGGCGAGGTGCACCTCGACTTCCTGACGCAGCTCGTCGAGACCATCGGCGTCACGATGAACACGATCATCGCAAACTCCCGCACCGAAGACCTGCTCACCGAGTCGCAGCGGCTCACCCGCGAGCTCCAGGAACGCTCCGACGAGCTGCAACGCCAGCAGGAGGAGCTGCGCAGGTCCAACGCCGAGCTGGAGGACAAGGCGGCGCTGCTGGCCAAGCAGAACCGGGCCATCGAGATCCAGAACTTCCAGATCGAGCAGGCCCGCCGCACCCTGGAGGAGCGCGCCGAGCAGCTCGCGGTCTCCTCGCGCTACAAGAACGAGTTCCTCGCGAACATGTCGCACGAGCTGCGCACGCCGCTCAACAGCCTGCTCGTGCTGGCCAAGCTGCTGACCGAGAACGCCGAAGGCAACCTGACCTCGCAGCAGGTGGAGTTCGCCCGGACGATCCACGGCGCGGGCTCGGCCCTGCTCCAGCTCATCAACGACATGCTCGACCTGTCCAAGGTCGAGGCGGGCCGGATGGACATCCACCCGATCCAGGTGTCGCTGCCGAAGATGGTCGACCTGCTGGAGGCGGCGTTCGCGCCGCTGGCCCAGGACAAGGGGCTGTCGTTCAGCGTCGAGGTCGACCAGGACGTGCCGCACGAGCTGCGCGCCGACGAGCAGCGCCTGCAGCAGGTGCTGCGCAACCTGCTGTCCAACGCGGTGAAGTTCACCTCGAAGGGCGAGGTCAAACTGCACGTCTCGCCCGCGCCGCCGGACATCGACTTCGACGACGACACCCTGCACGACGCGCACGACCTGCTGGCGTTCTCGGTGATCGACACCGGCATCGGCATCGCGCCCGACAAGCGCGAGGTCATCTTCGAGCCGTTCCGGCAGGCCGACGGCACCACCAGCCGCAAGTACGGCGGCACCGGGCTGGGCCTGTCGATCTGCCGGGAGATCGCCAGGCTGCTCGGCGGCGAGATCCACTTCGAGAGCGAGCTGGGCTCGGGCAGCACGTTCACGCTGATCCTGCCCGCCTCCTACACCGGGCCGCTGGCCGCCACCGACGGCGGCGCGGCACGCAGGCAGCTCATGGCGGTGCCGGTGGAAGAACCGCCCGCCGCGCCCGAGCCGCCGATGCCGCTCGACCTGCCGATGCCCGAACTGGTCGAGGCGCCGGTCGAGACGCCCGTGCAGTGGCAGGGCGACGACCCGCTGAACGGCACGAAGATCCTCATCGTCGACGACGACATCAGAAACGTGTTCGCGTTGACCAGCGTGCTCGAACGGCACGGCTCCACGGTCGTCTACGCTGAGAACGGCCGTGAGGGGATCGAGCAGCTCGAACGGAACGAGGACGTCGCTCTCGTGCTGATGGACATCATGATGCCGGAGATGGACGGGTGGGCCACGACGTCGGCCATCCGCCGCATGCCGCAGTTCGCCGACCTGCCGATCATCGCGTTGACCGCGAAGGTCATGCGGGGCGATCGTGAGAAGAGCATCGCCTCGGGCGCCTCCGACTACGTGCCCAAGCCCGTGGACGTGGACCGCCTGCTCGAACGGTTGCGCGGCTGGCTCAGCCGTGGCCGGGGGTCCGGGAACGACACGTCAGCCGAAGGGTCGTGATTGATGCCGGACAGAGCCAAGATCCTCCTGGTCGATGACCGCGAGGAGAACCTGATCGCTCTCGAGGCCATCCTCAGCTCACTCGACCTGGTGCCGGTGCGGGCCAGGTCCGGGGAGGAGGCGCTCAAGGCGCTGCTCAACACCGAGTTCGCGCTCATCCTGCTCGACGTGCGCATGCCGGGCATGGACGGGTTCGAGACGGCCGCGCACATCAAGCGGCGAGAGCGGACCAGGAACATCCCGATCATCTTCCTGACCGTGGTCGACAGCGCGCCCGACTACGCCTTCCGCGGTTACGCGGCCGGCGCGGTCGACTACCTCACCAAGCCGTTCGACCCGTGGGTGCTGCGGGCGAAGGTCTCGGTGTTCACCGACCTGTACAACATGAACAAACGGCTGGCCGAGCAGGCCGGCATGCTGCGCGACCGGCTCAGCGGCGAGCTGCCGCCCGGGGCCGGCGATCACGCCTCGGTGCTGCCCGAGCTGTCGCGGCGGCTGACCGCGGTGGAGGATGAGTTGGCCAGGGTCAGGGAACTGGCTCGCAAGTCCCAGGATCCGGCGCTGGCGGTGCCGCTGGCGGATCTGACCGATCGGGTGACCCACCTGCGCGCCGGGTTCGACGCGCTCTCCTGAACATCTGCCTCGCCGCCCGGACGCGCCACTCGCGTCCGGGCGGCCGGCCGTTCACGCCCGGGTTGGGCGCGCAGCGGCGAGAGGTTGGGTACGGGGGCCGGCCAACTGGGTGCATCAAGTGCCGAAGGCCGGCGACCTGGCGAAACGGGTGGTCGAGGGTCGGCGACCCCGGGTGAAACGAGTGGTCGTGGGTCGGCGACCCCGTGAAACGGGTGGTCGAGGGTCAGTGGCGGGCGCGTTCGAGTGCGTCCCAGAAGCCGCGGCGCAGCGCGTGCCGCACCTCGTCGTGCAGCAGGAAGTCGATGGGCAGCGACGAGCCCTGCAGCAGGCGGGCCTCCAGGTCGGAGGGCATGCGCGGCTTGCGGGCGAGCACGGCCTCCAGCCACAGGGCCGGGGCGTCGCGGGCCACGGACTCGCCGAAGTCGTGACCCTCGCGGTGGGCGGCCTTGACCGCGTCGGCCAGCGTCGTGGCGCCGGCGGTTGCCGCGGGCGGCGGCGAGACCGGCGCGGGCTGCGGCCCGGTGTAGGGGCCGAGCTGGCTGGGCTGGTAGCCGCCGCTCGACGGGGTGGCGAACTGCCCGGTGCTCGGCGACGCCGAGGGCGCCTGCGGCGACTGCTGGATCGGCCCCGTCACCGGCGCCGCTGAGGGCTGCGAAGGCTGTTCCTGCTGGTAGGAGGAGTACGAGGGCAGCGCGGGCGGCGTGGTGGACGACTGGCCGCGGCTCGGCGACGGCCCGTTGGACGACGGCTGACCGTGCCCGGACGAGCCCGCGCCCGCCGACGGCGACCCCGAGGACGGCCCGGCGGCGTGACTGCCACTCGACGCAGAAGGCAACGACGACGACGGCAGCGAGGACGGCAGGGACGACGACGGCAGGGATGACGGCAGCGACGACGACGGCAGGGACGACTGCAGCGACGACGGAGACGAGGCCGGCGGCAGGGAGTGCGTGGCCTGGCCGTTGCTGATGGGCTGGTGGCCGTTGGACGACTCGGTGGCGCCGGTGACCAGGCTGACGTACGGGCGCAGGTGGTTGCCGCCCAGCTCGACCAGGTCGTCGCCCTCCTGGCGGAGCGAGCGCGAGACGGCCCAGCCGCCGTCGGCGGCGATGTGGATCACGGTCACCCTGATGCCGAGGTCTTGGGCGTCGCAGACGACCTGGGCCAGGTCCTCGTCGCCGCTGACCACGACCGCGTCGCAGATGGCGTTGTTGCGCGCCAGCGTCATCAGGTCGCGGTGCACCTGGGCGTCGACGCCCTCGCGGCGGCCGGGGCGGATGCGGGAGAGCCTGAGTTTCAGGCCGGGGATGTCGGCGAGCGCGTCGTGCTCCGGGGTGCGGCGGCCTTCGACGGTCGCCTCGTACCAGTAGCAACGCAACAGCGGCAAGCCGGTTCGCTCCCGCGAGAGATTGGTCATCAGCTGGAGAAGGCCTGGGTAGTCCCAGGCGACGGCCTCGCGATGACGAGTGCCATGCACGGCCATCGCGCCGTCAGCCAGCAGATAGCCAGCGTCCACGAACAGCGCACAGCGATCCACTGACACCGCCCCTTTCCTGGTGGTCCGACCTTGCTGGCTCTGCACCGTCAGAGACCGGACTCGGCGGCCCTCTCTCAGGGTAATGAAAGCAGGTGATCGCGCGAGGGTGAATCCCGACGATTCGCCCCTCGCCCGACACTACGCCGGACCATTTAGGCAGACCGTACCAGTTTGTCCCGTTCCTGGTCACGATCGTGCACGCACGCTGACGGCGGCGACTCCGAACAGGACCACGTCCTTGTCCGTGGCGATCGTCAGCCCGGGCGCCGGCCCGAGCTGGGCGCTGACCGTATCGACGTCAACACCGAACGTCATCTCCGTCGCGCCGTTTGACGAGCCGTCGAAAACGTTTGCTTGATCACGATCGCCCCCTTGGGGCGTGAGCGCACCGGACCCGAGAGAGACCTTGTCTCCCTTGAGATCGGCGTCCCCTTCCCATGTCACCAACTCGACCCTAGCGGGCGCGGCGGCCGGACTCAGCCCACCCAGCGGAATACGTATTTTGTCTTCCTGCCCACCGATCACGGTGGCGGTGTCGAGCACCACTGCTTGGCTGTAGGGCTGCCGGGGGTCGGCCACGATGACCACCAGGCTCCAGCCCGCGTACGTGGAGACCCCTTCGTCCAACGGGGCGTCGGCGGCCCACCAGACCCCGCTCCTGCGCGACTTGCCGACCAGACGCGACACGTCGGCGAACGCCTGGTACGCGCCCCCCGACGGCAGCTCCCTGGTGAGCACCTGGTCGGGCTGGATCATCAGGTACGCGCGGCGGCCCGGCGGACGCAGCCGCACCGGGCCCGGCGGCGCGTCGCCGGCCGACCAGTAGAGCCCGGCCCACACGACCTCGTTGTCGGCGGGCAACTCCAGCCTGGCGGCGCTGGAGGAGGCCGTGGCCGCGCTGGTGTCGTGGTCGAGCCTGGTCATCGGCCACAGGTCGTTGTCGCGCTGGTCGCCGCGGCGGCGCCGGGTCTCCGCGCAGCCGGCGCTCCGCGCGTCGCAGCTCAGCAGCGCGCCGCCGATCGCCCTGACCGCCACGTGACCGTCGGTGGCGAACCTGGCCGCCGCGCCCGACGTCACCACGCCCGCGCCGGCGCGCGCCCGGAGCCGCAGCGAGCCCGCGTTGATCCGCACCGACGGCGCCGCGCCCTCCGACGCCCCCGCCGACACCAGCACTCGCAGGAACACCGCGGTGGACGTGCCCGCGCCGAGCGGCGCCCTGGCACACCTGGCGCCGGTGCCGCTCGGCCGGCAGGACCAGCCGTCGACCGTGCCGACCTTGCCGACCGAGGCGGCCTTGCCGACCGTGCTGACCGAGGCGGCCTTACCGACCGTGCCGACCGGGGCGACCTTGCCGACCGGGGCGAGTGCGGCCGTCGCGGCGCCCCGGGCCGCCGACGGGATCAGCAGCACGCCGGGCGGCAGGTCGACGAACGCCTCCAGGTCGTCGCTCGGGCCCGCGCCGTCGTTGCGCAGCCGCATGCCGACGATGCCGGGCTGGTCGCGCACCAGGGCGCCGAGCGCGGCGATGCTGGCCCGCAGCCGCGGCTCGCCGTCGGGCGAGGGTTCCTCGCGCGCCGGTGGCGGGACCAGGCGCGGCCGTTCGTCGCGCCTGGGGGTGGGCGGCGGCGCGACCGACGCGGGCGGCTGGGCGACCGGTGCGGGCGTCGGCGCCGGCTTCTTGACCGGCTCCTCGCCGGAGACCAGCGCGAACGCGACGGCCACGGCCATCGCCGTCACCGCGCCGCCGGCCATGGCCGCCTGCTGCTGCCTGGGCACCCTGCGGATCAGGCCGACCAGGCGCAGCAGGCCGGCCGCGCCGCCGCCGGCCGCGGCCGCCTTGGCCAGCGCGGCCACGTACGCGACGTGCGCGGGACCGGCGATCAGCGGGCCGATCACGACGCGCAGGCCGCGGTTGACGTCGGTCAGTTCGAGCAGCACCGCGTGGCATTCCGGGCAGCCGCTCACGTGCTCGTCGACGCTCTTCGAGTCGCGCCTGGCCAGCCCGCCCCGGACGTAGGCGCCCAGCTTGCCGAGCACCGGACGGCAGGCGTGCCGCGGCGGCGCGCCCAGATGCATCTGCAGGTACGCCTGACGCAACCCCTCGCGCGCCCGGTAGCCGAGCGCCGCCACCCCGTTGGCCGTCAGGCCGAGCAGCGGCGCCACCTCGGCCGGCTTGCACTTCTCCACCTCGGTGTGCCAGAGCACGGCCCGCCACCGCTCGGGCAGCGACAGGAACGCCCGGGCGATCATCGTCTTCTCCAGCCCGGCCAGCGCCGGATCGACGAACGGCACCCCCGGGTCGAACAGCTCGATCTCCCCCGTGGTGACCTGGCGGCTCTCCACCCGCGAGCGGTCGTAGACGGTGCGCCGCACCACGGTCAGCAGGTACGTGCGAAACCCCGACTCCGGGCCGCCGCCCCTGCCGACCAGGTCGAGGATCTTCGTGAACGACTCGGCCACCACGTCGTCGACCTCGGCCTCGCCCGTGACGAGCCGCCTGGCCAGCGCGCGGGCCGCGGTGACGTGACGTTCGTAGAGCCGGCCGTAGGCGGCCGCATCGCCTGCTCTGACCGCCTGAAGCAGATCCGCGTCGCTTTGCGGCGATTCCACACTCATAGTGACCTCGCGATTACGTGGGGTTGCCCCGCGTAATCATTGCGCATTCCGGGACGTGACTAAACCGAAGCGGCTTCTTTACCCCGCGTGACCGCACGCGGCCGGAACCTCCCGGCGGGGCCGTGGCCTGCCCGGACCCTAAGCTTGGGTGCATGACTGACCGCGACATTCTGCTGGCCGAGATCCAGAACAAGGCCGTGGTGCACGGCAAGATCACGCTCTCCTCCGGGCAGGAGGCCGACGCCTACCTCGACCTGCGCCGCATCACGCTCGACAGCGTGGCGGCCCCGCTGGTCGGCCGGGTGATGCTCGACGTGACGTCCGACCTCGACTACGACGCCGTGGGCGGGCTGACCCTCGGCGCCGACCCCGTCGCGGCGGCGATGCTGCACGCCGCGGCCGCGCAGGGGCGCAGGCTTGACGCGTTCGTGGTGCGCAAGGCGCAGAAGACGCACGGGCTGCAGCGCCGCATCGAGGGGCCCGACGTGAAGGGGCGTCGCGTGCTCGCGGTCGAGGACACCTCGACGACGGGCGGCTCGGTGATGACGGCGGTGGAGGCGCTGCGCGAGGCGGGGGCCGAGGTCGTCGCCGTCGCCACCATCGTCGAGCGGGGCGCGGCGCCGCGCATCGCCGAGGAGGGGCTGACCTACCGCCACCCCTTCACGCTCTCGGACTTCGGCTTGTAACAACCCTACTTCGGGCTCTTGGCGGTGAAGGCTTCGCGTTCGCCGCTCTCGCCCTGCGGCCGGGGCTCGCCGTTCACCGCGACCCGGACGGTGCCCGCGTCGCTGAGCACGACGTCCAGTTCGGGCTTGAAGTACCTGACCTCCTCGCCCTTGCTCATCTCGCGGTGCTGCAGCACGTCACCGCCCGGCACCCGGACGGTGACGTGGGGGCAGGTGTCGGCGACGCACTCGATGCGCACGGTCGGCACCTTGCTCGCGGACGGCGAGGCGGCCGCGGAGACACGCAGCCGCTCGGGCGGCGGGTCGGGCGTGTCGAGTGAGCTCAGCAACGCGCGCCCGCCCACGACCAGGAGCGACACTACGGCCACGGCCGCCAGCACGGCGAGCGCGAGGCGGGCGAGGCCCATCGGATCTGACCTGTGGCGTCCCACAGTGGGCACTGTACCCGGTGGTAACCCCGGTTTCCCTGGTAGCCCGGTTCCCTAGTAGCCCGGTTCCCTGGTGTCGGTGGCCGACGGCACCCGGTGGTGCTTGCCGTTCGGCGGCGGGAGCCGCCTGGCGGCCCTGCGGCTCTTGACGAACTCGACGATGATCGGGATCAGCGAGATGAACACGATGAGGAAGACGCCCGGCAGGATGTACCTGTCGATCTGCTTGGGGTCGACCTTGCTGCCCAGGAAGTGACCGAGCAGGATCAGGCCCTCGACCCAGACCAGGCCGCCGACCACGTTCCACAGGAAGAACCGCTTGGCGGGCATCTCCAGCACGCCGGCGACGGGGTTCATGAACGTGCGGACGATCGGCACGAACCTGGCCAGGATGACCGCCTTGGCCGGCCCGAACTTCTCGAAGAACTCCTCGGCCCTGAGCACGTGCTCGCGCTTGAACAACCGCGAGTCGGGCTTGTCGAACATCTTCCTGCCGAACCGCGAACCCAGGAAATGCCCGAGTTGCGCGCCGGCGATCGCGCACAGCGGCGTGCCGATCAACAGGATGGGCAGGGACAGCGGCTCGATCCCCATGCCCGCGGCCACCGAGGCAGAGCTGAAGATACCGGCCGCCACCAGCAGGGAGTCACCCGGCAGGAAGAAGCCGAGCAGCAGACCCGTCTCGGCGAAGATGATGGCCAGGACGCCGAAGGTGGCGAAAGCACCGAAGAGGGTGAGCCACCACGTCGGGTCGAGGAGATTCCAGAGCCAGTCCACGCCGAGAGCCTACCCGTAACAGGGAATTCCGAGGCGACCATCAAGCGCGCGTTGTCACTACCACCCGGGGTAGTGACAACGCGATACTGGGCTGCGCGAAGCCGTACTTCTCAGGGAGATGAATCATGCCTATCGCAACTCCAGAGGTCTACGCCGAAATGCTGAACCGGGCCAAGGCCGGCGGATTCGCCTATCCGGCGATCAACGTCACCTCCTCTCAGACGTTGAACGCGGCCCTGCGCGGTTTCGCCGAAGCGGAGAGCGACGGCATCGTGCAGGTGTCGACCGGAGGCGCGGAGTTCCTGTCCGGCACCACGGTGAAGGACATGGTGACGGGCGCGACCGCGCTGGCCGAGTACGCCAGGGTGGTCGCCGCCAAGTACCCGGTGACGGTGGCGCTGCACACCGACCACTGCCCCAAGGACAAGCTCGACGGCTACATGCGGCCGCTGATCGACATCTCGCTCGAGCGGGTGGCCAAGGGCCTCGACCCGCTGTTCCAGTCGCACATGTGGGACGGCTCTGCCGTGCCGCTGGAGGAGAACCTGGAGATCGCCAAGGAGCTCCTGGACAAGTGCGCCCGCGCCAGGATCATCATGGAGATGGAGATCGGCGTGGTCGGCGGCGAGGAGGACGGCGTCGTCGGCGAGATGAACGAGAAGCTCTACACGACCGTGGGCGACGCGATGGACACCGCCGAGGCCGTGGGCCTGGGTGAGAAGGGCCGCTACATGCTGGCCGCCACGTTCGGCAACGTGCACGGCGTGTACAAGCCGGGCCACGTCCAGCTCCGGCCGAGCGTGCTCAAGGACATCCAGGAGGCCGTCGGCGCCAAGTACGGCCAGGACAAGCCGTTCGACCTGGTCTTCCACGGCGGCTCCGGCTCGCTGCTGGAGGAGATCCACGAGGCGATCTCGTACGGCGTGGTGAAGATGAACGTCGACACCGACACCCAGTACGCCTTCACCCGGCCCATCGCCGACCACATGTTCCGCAACTACGACGGCGTGCTGAAGGTCGACGGCGAGGTCGGCAGCAAGAAGGTCTACGACCCGCGTTCGTACGGCAAGAGCGCCGAGGCCGGCATGGCCGCGCGGGTGGCCGAGGCGTGCCAGCACCTGAAGTCCGCGGGCACCAAGATCTCCTAGCCGAGTGGGATGAAGATCTCCTAGCCACTTTCATGGCCCGGCGGGTATGACTTGTCCTATGGATAACCTTCTCGCCGGGCCGCCCCCGACCTACCTGCCGGACCTGCCCGAGGGCAGGGAGGCGCTCGAATCCGGCGCCAAGGCCGCCGACGTCGCGGCCCGCTTCCCCGCCTTCCCAGCGGCCTGGGCCGCGCTCGCGGAGGAATATTTCGCCCAAGGGCACGCCGTCACCTCCTACGCGTTCGCCCGCACCGGCTACCATCGCGGGCTCGACCAGCTTCGTCGCAGCGGCTGGAAGGGGCACGGGCCCATCCCCTGGGAGCATGAGCCGAACCGCGGCTTCCTGCGGTGTCTCTACGCGCTCGCCAGGGCCGCTCAGGCGATCGGCGAGAAGGACGAGGCCGAGCGGTGCGTGCAGTTCCTCAAGGACAGCACCGAGGCGGGCTACGACGCGCTGACGAAGAACTAGCCCTTGGGACGAATAGGCACGTTCGGGTAGTCTCTCTACGCAAGAGCCCCTGTCGCGCTTGCGCCAGGGGTTTCGTTTTGTGCTGGGGAGACTGAACCAATGCCAGCTGCCGTTCTCGTTGGTGCCCAGTGGGGCGATGAGGGCAAGGGCAAGGCCACCGACCTGCTCGGAGACCGCGTCGACTACGTCGTCCGCTATCAGGGCGGCAACAACGCGGGCCACACCGTGGTCATCGGCGACCAGAAATACGCGCTGCACCTGCTACCCACGGGCATCCTGTCGCCGAACGTGGTGCCGGTGATCGGCAACGGCGTGGTGATCGACCCGGGAGTGCTGCTCAGCGAGATCGACGGTCTCGCCGCCCGGGGCATCTCCGCCGAACGGCTGCTGATCTCCGCCAACGCGCATTTGATCATGCCGCACCACAAGGCGCTGGACAAGGTCACCGAGCGCTACCTGGGCAAGGCCAGGATCGGCACCACCGGGCGCGGCATCGGCCCGGCGTACGGCGACAAGATCTACCGCATGGGCGTGCGGGTCCAGGACCTGCTCGACCCCGGCATCCTGGCCAAGAAGATCGAGGTCGCGCTGACCGAGAAGAACCAGGTGCTGACCAAGGTGTACAACCGGCGCGGCATCGAGCCCGAGGCCGTGCTGGAGGAGTACCTCGGCTACGCCGAGCGGCTCAAGCCGCACATCGCCGACACCTCCCTGGTGCTGAACAAGGCCCTGGACGACGGCAAGTTCGTGCTGCTCGAAGGCGGCCAGGGCACGCTGCTCGACATCGACCACGGCACCTACCCGTTCGTCACCTCCTCCTCGCCCACCTCGGGCGGCGCCTGCGCCGGCTCCGGCATCCCGCCGACCAGGCTGACCAAGGTGATCGGCATCCTGAAGGCGTACACCACGCGCGTCGGCTCCGGCCCGTTCCCCACCGAGCTGGAGGACGAGATGGGCGAGTGGCTGCGCACCACCGGCGGCGAGTACGGCGTCACCACCGGGCGCAACCGCCGCTGCGGCTGGTTCGACGCGGTGATCGCCCGCTACGCCACCCGCATCAACGGCCTGACCGACATCTTCCTCACCAAGCTCGACGTGCTGTCCGGCCTGGAGCGCATCCCGGTGTGCGTGGCCTACGAGGTCGACGGCGTGCGTCACGACGAGATCCCGATGACGCAGACCGACTTCCACCACGCCAAGCCGATCTACGAGGAGTTCCCCGGCTGGCAGGAGGACATCACGAACGCCAAGTCGTTCGACGACCTGCCGCCCAACGCGCAGGCGTACGTGCGGACGCTGGAGGAGATGAGCGGCGCGCCGATCTCCGCGATCGGCGTCGGCCCGGGCCGCGACCAGACCGTGGTGCTCAGGTCCCTGGTCTGAGGGAGCTGATCTTTCGGGGGCGGTGACCGCGTGGTCGCCGCGCTCCGGCTTTTCACGGCGAAACGTGCCGTGACGGTTCCGGCTGCGGCGCGTTCCATACGAGTAGGCTTTTAACGCCGCGCTTGCCGTAAGCGTGCGCATGTGCCGAAAACCGTGCCTGAAACTCCGTTGGGAAGGTCCGTGTGCCCGCTCACAGCCCGCTCCGGCCGCACGACCCCCGCCATGTGGGCCGCTACCGGCTGACGGGCTACCTGGGCGCGGGCGGCCAGGGCGTGGTGTACCTCGGCGAGTCGCCGGAGGGCCAGGCCGTGGCGATCAAGGTGATGCACGCCAGGCTGTCCACCGAGCCCGAGGCGCGCGAGCGGTTCCTGCGCGAGATCTCCGCCACCCGCCAGGTCAGGCAGTTCTGCACGGCCCGCGTGCTCGACGCCGACACCAGCGGCGACCAGCCGTACGTGGTCAGCCAGTACGTCGAGGGCATCTCGCTGAGCCGGCTGATCTCCCAGCAGGGCGTGCGCGACCCCGACGCGCTGGAGCGGCTGGCCGTGGCCACCGTCACCGCGCTGGTGGCCATCCACCAGGCCGGCATCGTGCACCGCGACTTCAAGCCGAGCAACGTGGTCTGCGGCCCCGACGGGCCACGGGTGGTCGACTTCGGGCTGGCCCGCGCGCTCGACTCCACCGTCGCCGAGGGCAGCGACATCATCGGCACGCCTGCCTTCATGGCGCCGGAGCAGTTCAGCGCCGGCGTGGTCACGGCCGCCTCCGACATGTTCAGCTGGGCCGCCACCATGGCGTACGCGGCCAGCGGCCGGCCGCCCTTCGGCAACGACAGCATCCCGGCCATCTTCCACCGGATCCTCTACGAGGAGCCGGAGCTGACCGGGCTGACCGAGCCGATGAGCTCGCTGGTGGTCGCGTGCCTGGACAAGCGGCCCGAGGCCCGTCCGTCGGCGACCGACGTGCTGTTCACGCTGCTCGGCCACGGGGTGCCGAACCCGGCCAGGGACACGCCCGAGCGCGAGCCGCTGCTCACGGCGGACGGCGGCGCCCCGGCCGCGAGCACCGCCGTCTCCCCGGACCGCCTGCCCGGCGGCCCGTCGGCCACCAGCCTGCCGAGCGGCCCCGTGGGCGGCGGCAGCCTGCCGAGCGGTCCGGTGAGCAGCCCGACCAGCGGGCCGACGGGCAGTCTGACCGGCGGCGCCGGGGTGTGGGCCGCCCCAGGCGCGGCGGCGTCGGCGCCGTTATCCGGCACGCCCGCAGCCGGCACGTCCGCGCCGTCGGAACCGTGGCCCGCGCACGCCGCCGCTCCGGGCGGCGGGCCTGTTCCGGTGGCGGAACCGCCGCGAGGCGGGCCGGCCGGGCTCAGGTCCCGGCGCACGCTGCTCGCCGCCGGGCTCAGGTCACGGCGTAGGCTGCTCGCCGCCGGGATCGGCGTGGTCGTGGCCGGGGGTCTGGCCGCCGGGGCCTTCTTCGTCTTCGCGCCGACGGGTACCGCGCCCGTGACGCCGTCCGCCTCGCCGTACCCGGTGTTCCCGGTGATCCAGCCCGAGGTGACCCGCACCGTCGCGCCGTCGCCCGCCTACGCGGTGGCCTACAGCCCCGACGGCAAGACGTTCGCCACCGGCGGCGCGGACGGCGCCGTGCGCCTGTGGGACGCGGCCGGGCAGCGCGTCACCGCCTCGCTCAAGGGCCACGACAAGGGCGTGCACGCGGTCGCCTTCAGCCCCGACGGCAAGACCCTGGCCACGGGCAGCGCCGACGGGATCGTCCGGCTGTGGGGCCTGCCCGGCGGCGAGAGCAAGGGCACGCTGGCCGGGCACACCGCGTGGGTCGGCTCGGTGGCGTTCAGCCCCGACGGCAAGACCCTCGCCACGGCCAGCCACGACAAGACCGTGCGCCTGTGGAACGCCGCGACCGGCAACGGCACGGCCATTCTCAGCGGCCACACCGACTGGGTGAACTCCGTCGCGTTCAGCCCGGACGGCAGGACCCTCGCCACCGCCGGCCACGACAGGAGCGTGCGGCTGTGGAACCCGGAGACGGGCGAGGCCGTGGCCACGCTGTCCGGCCACCGTTACTGGGTCATGTCGGTGGCCTTCAGCCCCGACGGCAAGAGCCTGGCGACCGCGAGCGCGGACCGCACGATCCGGCTGTGGGACGTGGCCGCGCGCAAGGAGCGTCACGTGCTGGCCGGCCACCGGGGGTGGGCGGTCTCGGTCGTCTTCAGCCCCGACGGCAAGACGCTGGCCAGCGGCGGCTACGACCGCAAGGCGCGGCTGTGGGAGGTGGCGACCGGGCGCGGCACCGGCGAGCTGGCCGGCCCTGGCGACTGGGTGTACTCGGTGGCGTTCAGCCGCGACGGCAAGACGCTGGCCGGGGTGGCCGGAGACGCCACCTTCCGGCTCTGGAGCGTCGGACTGCGCTGATCGCCGGTGTTCCGGCTCTGGGGCGTCGGGCTGCGCTGATCGCCGGTATCCCGCCCCTGCTCCCCTGCGTTCACGGGGCGGCGGAGGACAGCGGGCGGCGCCACACGATCGGCTCGTCGCCCTGGCCCGTCGCGGTCGAGCCGACGCCCACGAGGTCGCCGTCCACCGTGGTGAACGCGGTCAGCCGCTGGTCGCCCGGGCCGGACAGCCCGGTGCCCGACGGCTGCGCGGCCTTCCAGATGCGGCCGTCGGCCGAGGTCCAGACGACCACGTCGCCCGGCCTGCCCACGGTGCCCGCCACCACGAACCCGCGCGGGGTCGCGGCCACGGCGGTGACGCTCGACTGCTCTCCCGCCGCCACCGGCAGCGTGATCTGCTGCCAGCTCCGTCCGCCGTCGTGCGAGGCGTAACCGAACGCGGCCGTGCCCACCCCGTTGCCGGTCACGGCGGTGCCCGCGGTGACCACGAGGTCGTCGGTCGAGGCGATGTGGGACAACCAGCCCTCGTTCACCCCGGCCGGGATCGGCAGCCGCAGCAGCGACCACTTGCGGCCGTCCGGCGAGATCCACACGGTCGGACGGCGCACGTAGACGCCGCCGTAGGCGTTCGGGTCGGTCACGCCGCCCGCGGCCACGTAGCCGAACAGGCCGCTGGTGACGGCGTTCATCCAGCGTTTGGTCGTCTCCGTGCCGGCCAGGTTGTCCTTGCCCGCCGGGATGCCGCGTTCCCAGGTCTTGAGGTCGGGTGACCACCAGGTGCCCGCGCCGAAGCCGTCCTCGCCCACGATCACGTAGCCGTCCGGGTTGGCGGCGACTCCTCGGGGGATCGGCGGGGTCGAGCCGGTGGGGGGCAGCGCCTGGGCGGCGGCCGGCTGCCAGCTCTCGCCGTCGGCCGAGGTGACGACCAGCGGGCGGGCCGGCGACTGGCCGCTGAAGCCGACGGCCAGCCAGCCGGCGATGCCGGGCGTGACGTCGGTGAGCCGTTGGCGGCCCGGCCCGGCCAGGGCGTTGTGCCGGTCGGCCGCGCGCCGCCAGTCCGCGCCGTCGGCCGAGGACCAGACGGCCGCGTCGCCGTCGGCGCCGCCGACGGCGACCACGCGTTCTCCGGCGGTGCCGAGGGCGTCGACCACCCGGCCGCTGCCGGTGGGGTTGGGCACGCCGCTGGGCACGTCCTTGCCGGACTTGTCGCGTACCGCGAGCAGTGCGCCGGAGCCGCCGGCCGCGGTGTCGGCGCCGACGGCGACCGTGTGGCCCGAGACGGAGGCGGTGTCGCGGACCTGGGCGCTGATCGGATTCGCGCCCACGGGCTGCCAGGAGCGGCCGTCGGCGCTGCGCAGCAGCCGCACCCCGGCGTCGGTCTCGACCGCGGCCACCGCGGCCTCGGCGGTGGCGGTCAGCCGCAGCAGACCGCGGTAGCCGGCCGCCTCGATCTTCGCCGCGGTGGTCCAGCGCATGCCGTCGGGGGAGGTGTAGGTGACGGCGTGGCCGGACTCCCCGCGTACCGCGAGGATGGTCGTCGCGGTGGCGGCCAGGGTCAGTTCCGGCTCGTCCGACGTGCCCGGCACCGCGAACGCCTGCCAGGTGTCGCCGGCGTCGGTGGAGCGCCAGGTGACGTCGTACGGCTTGATCGAGCTCTCGCCGCGCACCACGATGGCGTCCTTGACGGCGGCCACGTCGGTCAGCGCCAGGGTGCCGCCGGTGGGCGGGTGCAGCCGCCAGCCGGCCCGCCGCTCCCAGCTGCGGCCGTCGCGCGAGAGCCACACCACGGGGGCGGCGTCGGTGAAGTCGCCCTTCTCCGAGGTCCGGCCCACGGCGGTGAAGCCGTCGCCGGTCCAGGCGACGTCGGCGACCCGGTCGCGGGGGCCGAACGCGAGCCCGGCGGTGGCGTCGGGCTGGCGGGTCCAGGAGGCGCCGTCGGCGCTCGTCCAGACCACCGTGCCGCGGGACGCCTGCCGCACTCCCGGCGGCGACCCCGACGCGCCCCGGTCCATCCGCTCGCCGAGCGCCACCCAGGCGCCCGGGCCCGCGGCGAGATGCCTGGGCACCTCGCCGGCCGCGGGCGGCTCGCCCTTGGCGGTGCGCACCGGGGCCTGGGCGAAGGTCCGTCCGGCGTCCTTGGAGGCGAAGAACTCGGTGCGGTAGCCGGAGTCGACGTCCTCGCCGCCCGCGATCACCACCGTGCCGCCCAGCGCGGCCACCCCGTTGAGCTCGCGCTGACGTCCGTCGGGGCTGCCCGCAGGGCCGGCCGCGAACAGGTTGCCGGCCAGTTCCGCGGCCGGCGTCTCGCCGCTGTTCCGCGTGGCCACCAGCACGCCGCCCGCCACGAGCACCGCGACGACCGCCGACACCCCGCCGATCAGCAGCGAGCGGAACCTCTTGCGCTCGGCCGCGCGCACCGGGTCGGTGGCCGCCCAAAGGCGGCCGGAGCCGGAAACGGGCCCGGGATCGGTCAACTCCGTGGTCGGCGGCAGCGAGGGCTGGGAAATGCGCTCGTGTTGACCGGACGGCCCATCCGGCTCGACCGCCCCGCCCTTCCAGCCACCTCCGGTCACTGCGTCTCTCCCTTTGGTATTCTCCCCCGGCCAGGACGGAACCTCGCCGGAAGTCATTATTTATGGGAAGCGGGACGAAACGAAGTCCGGCGGCCGACGGCCGCGGCCGTTCACGTTCCTGGGCCCTGGCGATCGGCACCTGCGTCACCGTGCTGGCGATCAGCGCGGCCGGGGTGCGCAGCCTGGGCGAGGCGGCCCCCGTCCGGCCGCCGAGCGCGCCCGCCCCGCTGCAGTCGATCGCGCCGCCGCCGCTCGCGCTGCCCGCCGTGCGGTGGAAGCTGAGCTGGTCGGACGAGTTCGCCGGGCGCGGCACCCCTGCCAAGTGGGACGCGCTGACCGGCACCGCCTGGTCGAACAGGAAGGCGCTGCACTACTACAGCCCGTCCAACGCCGCGCTCGACGGCTCAGGCCACCTGGTCATCTCCGCCCAGCGCACCGGGGCCGCGGCCCCGGCCACCCCCTGCTGGTACGGCCCGTGCCGCTACAGCTCCGCCAGGCTGGAGACCAGGACGAGCTTCGCCCAGGCGTACGGCAGGTTCGCCGCCCGCATCAAACTGCCGCTCGGCCAGGGGCTCTGGCCGGCGTTCTGGCTCAAGCGCGTCGATGCGGGCCGGTCCGGCTCGGCCACGTACGGCGAGATCGACATCGTCGAGAACCGGGGCCACGAGCCGCGCCTGGTCCGCGGCTATACGCACTCCAAGGACCGCAAGGGCGGCGGCAAGGTCTACCTGCCGGACCGGCTGGACGCGGGCTTCCACGTCTACGGCGTCGACTGGACGCCGGAGAGCATCACCTGGTGGGTGGACGGCGAGCCGTACGCCCAGTACCCCCGCTACCCGGGCTGGCCGTTCGACAAGCCGTTCTACCTGATTCTCAACCTGCAGGTGGGCGGCGGCTGGGTGGGGAACCCGAACGCGACGACCCGCTTTCCCGCCCGGATGGTGGTCGACTGGGTGCGGGTGTACCGGCAGATCGGGCGCGGCTGATTTCCGCAGTTCCTAGCCGGATAAACAGCCAAATGTCCGATTGGAACGGTCCTTCATAACATTTGCACCATCAGTCATACAAAGTGACAAATTTCCCCTGAAGTGCATTAGGATCAGTCGTCCTATTCGCAACAATGGATAAGTCACGCCCTACATGACGCGATTTTTCCCCAGCCTTAACTCGTCAACGGCTGCCGTCGTTCTCGTCATGGTCGTCGCGGCCGGGCTGGGCGCGCAGACCGAACAGGGGCGTGACCTGCTCCTCGCGGCCGGCCTGGCCGGCGCGCCCGCCGGGTACACCGAGCTGGCCTTCGCCACGCCCACGGCGCTGCCCGGGCGGGTGCCCGCCACCTCGTTCCTGGTGCCGCCCGCCTTCACGATCCGCAACGTCACCGGCCGGCAGCGCGAGCACGCCTGGTCGGTACGGCTCGTCGAGTCCGGCCGCACCCGGGCCGTCGCGAACGGGCGCGTGACGCTGGCCGACGGCCAGTCCGTGACGATCACGCCGCCGACCAAGGCGCTGTGCGCGCCGGGACCGATCACCATCAGGGTCGAGCTGGCCGGGGGCCAGGCCATCACCCACCGGGCCGTCTGCTCGGCCGACATCGACGAGGGGTAGGCCGGATGAGCCAGCCGGTGTTCCACGGGGGGAAGCGGCCGATCGTGGCCCTGGTCACCGACGCCATCCATCCCTACAGCTTCGGCGGCAGGGAGATGCGCTACCACGAGCTCGGCCCGCACCTGGCGCCGTACGCCGACGTGCACGTGTTCACCATGCGCTGGTGGGACGGCCCCCGGGTGCGCACGGAAGGCGGCATCACCTTCCACGCGATCTCCCGCCTGCTGCCGATGTACCGGCAGGGCGTGCGTTCCGTCTGGCAGGCGCTGACGTTCGCGGCGGCCTGCCTGCGGCTGCTGCGCCACCGCTTCGACGTGCTCAACGTCGACCAGATCCCGTTCCTGCACCTGCTGCCCTTACGCCTGGTGGCGACCCTGCGCCGCAAGCCGCTGGTCGCCACCTGGCACGAGGTGTGGGGGCCGGAGTACTGGCGCGAGAGCATGGGCGGGCGCTGGCGTCCCGCGTGGTGGATCGAGCGGCTGGCGATGCGCGCGCCCGACCGCATCATCGCCGTCTCGCCCCAGACCGCCATGCGGCTGCGCGCGGAGCTCGGCGAGCGGGCGCGGATCACCATCGCGCCCAACGGCATCGACCTCGCCCAGGTGGAACAGGCATCCCCGGACGAGCGGCGCACCGACCTGGTCGTGGTCAGCAGGCTGATGCGGCACAAGGGCCTGGACCTGCTGCTGGCCGCCGTCGCCCGGCTGCACGCCACCGGCCGCGCGGTCAGCTGCCGGATCATCGGCGACGGCCCGGAGCGCGACGCGCTGCACCGCGAGGCCGAGCGGCTGGGCATCGCGCACGCGGTGGAGTTCCGGCACGACGTCAGCGAGCAGAAGGACGTGTACGCGCTGGTCAAGGCGGCCCGGGTGTTCGCCTTCCCGTCCACGCGCGAGGGGTTCGGCATCGCCGTGCTCGAAGCGATCGCCTGCGGCGTGCCCGTGGTGACGACCTCGGCACGCGACAACCTGGCCCAGCATCTGGTGCTGCGGACCCGGCGCGGGATCGTCTGCGACCACCACCTGGACGCGTTCGCGGCGGCGCTCGCGCGGGCGCTCGACGCGCCCGACGGCGACGAGCCCGAGCGTGAGTCGTGGGTCGGCGAGTACGCGCTCGAATCGATCGCCGCGCACGTGGTGAAGGCGATGTTGCCATGAGGATCCTGTTCGTCGGCCCCTATCCCCCGGCCCGCGACGGCATCGGTGTCTACATGCGGGTGCTCGCGCACGCCGTCCGTGAGCGGGACCACGAGGTGGCGGTGGTCGCCGCCCGCCCGCACCCGGACGCGCCGGAAGAGGTCGTCGGCGCGCTGCGCGGACCCGGCTCGGCCGAGCCGCTGCGCCGGGCGGTGTCCGGGTTCCGTCCCGACGTGGTGCACGTGCAGTTCGCCGTGCCCGCGTTCGGCGCCCGGGTGGCGGCCGTGACCCGCTGGCTGGCCGCCGGCGTGGACGTACCGGTGGTGGCCACCCTGCACGAGGTCAGCCGTGACACCGCGCTGCTGCGTGGCCCGGGCCGCGCGCTGTACCGGCGGATCGTGGCGAGCTGCGACCGGGTCGTGGTCCACACGCGGGCGGCCGCGGGCACGCTGAGCGAGCTGGGCGGCGCCGGCAAGGGCGTGGTCATCCCGCACTTCTCCGTGCCGCCGCCGCGCGCCACCGGCTCGGCCGCCGCGCTGCGCATGCGCTTCGGGCTCGGCGACGCCCGCGTGCTGCTCGCCTTCGGCCACATCCACGTCAGCAAGGGGCTCGACGACCTGGTGCGCGCGCTGGGCCTGCTGCCGCGCGAGACGCTGCGTGACGTGCGCGTGGTGGTCGCCGGCGCGGTACGCCGCAGGCACGGGCCGTTCCGCCTGTTCGAGGCCCGCGACCACGCGCACCGGGCCGTGGTGCGCCGCCTGGCGCGCGCCGCCGGGGTGCGCGACCGGCTGGTCTTCACCGGGTACGTGCCCGACGGCGACATCGCCGCCTGGTTCGAGGCCGCCGAGGCCGTGGTGCTGCCCTACCGCGACGCCGAGCAGAGCGGGGTGGCCAACCTGGCGGCGGCCTACGGCGTGCCGGTCATCGCGAGCACGGCGGGCGGGCTCGGCGAGCTGTTCGACGGCTCCCGCTGGACGGTTCCCCCCGGCTCCCCCGGCCGCCTGGCCGAGACGATCGCCGACTTCCTCGACAGCGGCGGCGGGGACGACACCGCCGTGCCGCGCGACCGGGGGACCGACCTGGACACCGTCGTGACCCGGACGATCGACCTCTACCTGGCGGCCGCCCGCTCGACCGTGCCGGGGCGTCATGTCCCCTAGCCTGTCGGTCGTCATCTGCTCCTACAACGGCTCGGCCCGGCTCGGCCTGACCCTCGGCGCGCTGGCCGTCCAGACCGTGCGCGCCGACCTGGAGATCATCGTCGTGGACGACGCCTCAACCGACGCCACCTCGGACGTCGCCCGCGCCGGCGGCGCGACGGTGGTCGGCCACGAGGTCAACCGGGGCGCGGCGGCGGCCCGCGACACCGGGCTGCGGACGGCGGCCGCGCCGGTCGTGGCCTTCCTGGACGACGACTGCGAGCCGGGCCCCCGCTGGGCGGAGACCCTGCTGTCCGGCTACACCGGGGACGACGTCGCCGGGGTCGGCGGCCCGATCGTCCCGGCGACCGGCGCGGGCTTCCTGGCGCGCTTCCTCGAACGCGACAACCGGCACCAGCCGCTGGAGCTCGAACTCACGGTCAGCGCGGCGCTGCCGTACCGGCTCTGGCTGTACCTGCGGCGGCAGTGGCGGCCGCGCGCGCCCAGGAACGGGCGGCGCGACGTCTACGCCTTCAGCGGCGGGAACATGTCGTTCAGGCGCGACCGGCTGCTGGCGGCGGGCGGCTTCGACCCGCGTTTCCGCCACGCGGCCGAGGAGGAGGACCTGTCGCGCCGGCTGCGGCGCCACGGCGCGGGACGCCTGGTCTTCGTGCCCGACGCGCCGGTCCTGCACCACTGCGTGCCCACCCTGCGCGGCCTGCTGCGGCGCAGCCTGGCCTACGGGCGCGGGGCCGCGATGCAGTACCTGAAGTGGCCGGGGGTGCGGCCCACGCTGTTCCCCTGGCCGGTGCTGGTCGCGCTGCTCGCGCTGACGGCGGTGGCATCGCCGGTGCTCGCGGTCGTGCCGGTGCTGCTGCCGCTGCTGCTCTACCCCGCCGGGGTTCGGCACGCCGTGACGGGCGGCGGGCTCGAATCGCTCGCCGACCCCTACGTCAAGCTCGCCCAGGAGACGGGCGAGAACCTGGGCTTCCTGCACGGCCTGTGGGCCTTCCGCGGCGGCTTCGAAGGGCGGGGCGGGTGACGGCTCCCGAGCGCGACGGGCAGGCGACGGCCCGCGAGCGTGACGGCCGGGTGCTGCTGTACGGCGCGGCTCTCGCCCTGATCGTCGGGCTGACCCAGGTTCGTCACCTGTGGGCCGCCCAGTTGCTGCTGGTGCCGTTGCTGCTGATCGTGCCCGGCTGCCTGCTGCTGCGCGCGCTGCGGGTGCCCGGGGCCAGGGTGGCGGCGTTCCCGCTGTACGTGCCCGCCGCCTCGCTGATCGTGCTCATGGTCTCCGGGCTCGCGGTGGCCCTGCTCGTGCCGCTGCTCGGCGCGGTGCCAGGGCCGGTGCTCGACGCGGTGTTCGGCGCCACGTTCGACCCGGCGACGCCGCTGCGGCCGGGCCCACTGCTCGCCGGGTTCCAGCTCGTCTGCCTGGCGCTGCTGCTCGCCGGGGTGCGGGCGCCGGCCGACACGGCCGTCCCGTGGCGTTCGCTGCCCGCGACCGGGTGGCTGGCGCTGCCGCTGCTGCTGCCGCTGCTGGCCGCCGCCGGGGCGCTGCGGCTCAACCACGGCCACGGCCCGGCGGTGGCGATCGCCGCCGTCGCCTGCGGCGCGCTCGTGCTGGCCGCCGGGATCGCCCTGGCCGGGCGGCTGGGCCGGGGGCGCTCGGCGGTGCTGCTGTACGCGGTGGCGCTGGCCATGATGTGGTCGTACGCGCTGCGCGGCGACCTGGTCTACGGCTTCGACATCGCCTCCGAGTACGCCGTCGCCCAGGAGAGCGTGACGTCCGGGATCTGGGTGACCGGGCCGCACCCCGACGCCTACGGCGCGATGCTCAGCATCACCGTGCTGCCCGCCGAGCTGCACGCGCTGACCGGCCTGCCGGTCGTGCTGGTGCTCAAGCTCGTCTATCCGGCGATCTTCGCGATGTTCCCCGTCGCGATCTTCCACCTGGCCACCCGGTTCGTGCCGGTGGGATGGGCGTTCGCGGCGGCGGGCTTCGTGACGGCGCAGGGCGCGCTGGCCCAGCAGTTCCCCGCGCTGGCCAGGCAGGAGATCGCCATGCTGCTGTTCGCCGCGCTGTGCGGCGCGCTGCTGGACTCCCGGCTGCCCAGGTGGCCCAAGGCGGGGCTGCTCGGCCTGTTCGGCGCGGGCATCGTCGTCTCGCACTACACGACCGCGTACTTCACCGCCGCGATGCTCGGCGGGGCGCTGGTGGTGCAGGGCGTGTCGTGGCTGGCGCGGCGGCCGCGCGTCGCGCCGCGCGCGGTGGTGGCGGCGCTGGTGCCCGGTCTGCTGGCCGGCGTGTTGTGGTACGTGCCGATCACCGGCTCGACGGCCAACATCGGCGAGTTCCGCACCGCGCTGAGCGCCGACGGCCTGCGGCTGCTGCCCGGGGCCGACACGGCGGGGAACCTGGTCGCCGCCTACCTGCGCGGCACCGACGTGACCCGCATCTCGACGTACCTGTACTCCAAGCGGGTGGTGCTCAAGTACCGGCCGCCCAAGGCGTCGGTGACGCCCGCGGCCGACGTCGACGACCCGCGCTGGACCCTCGGCGACGCGGGCGTGCCGGCGCCGCGGAAGCTCGCCCCCGGGGTGAGCACGGCGCTCGACCTGGGGGTGCTGCTCGCCCAGCAGCTGGCGAACCTGCTCGGCCTGGTGGGCGCGCTGGTGATGGCGCTGAGCCGGCGCTCGTCCAGGCTGGTGCGGCTGTGCGGGGCGCTGGCCGTGCCGATGCTGGGCGCGCTGGTGCTGCTGCGGCTGTCGGGCACCCTGTCGGCCGCCTACAACCAGAGCCGGGCCCAGTTGCAGGCGCTGACGCTGGTCGCCGTCGCGATGTTCTGGCTGCTGCACCGGGTCAGGGCGGCCGCGCTCCGCCCGCCGCGGCGCCGCCGCCGGTGGACGCCGGTGCTGCGCGGGCTCGTCCGCCCGGTGCCCGGGCTGGCCGGCGCGGCGGTCGTCGCCGTCTTCGTGGCCGGCAGCGGCCTGGACAACGCGCTGCTCGGCGGCGAGCGCGCGGCCCACCTCACCACGCGCGGCGAGGACTGCGAGCGCTACTGCATGTACGCCGCCGAGCTGGCCGGAGCCCGCTGGCTGAAGGACGCCATCGGCGACTCGCCCGACCGGCTCTACGCCGACAGGTACGCCCAGCTACGGCTGTTCGCCGAGCTCGGCCCCGGCCGGCGGATCCACACCGACATCACGCCGCACACCCTGGACAAGAAGGCCTGGGTGTACGCGAGCTGGACAAACACGGCCGTCGGCCGGGCCAGGTCGCTGTTCGACAACCAGCTCGCCCTGTACGCGTTCCCGACCGCCTTCCTCGAGGCGCACTACGATCTCGTGTACACGAGCGGAGCCACGAAGGTGTTCCACCGATGATCTCCATTGTCATCGTCAGCAAGGACGAACCCGAGCTCGACGACACGCTCCACGGCGTCACCCGGGCGGCCGAGTCCGCCGGGCACCCGTACGAGATCGTGGTCGTGGACGCCTCGCGGGGCAGGCTCGACGCCATCGCCGCCGCGCACCCGCACGTGCGCTGGACGGCCTACACGCCGCCGCCCGGAGTGCGCGTGTCGATCGCGCACCAGCGCAACGCGGGCGTGCGCGCGGCCGCCGGCGAGATCGTGGTGTTCACCGACGCCGGCTGCCTGCCCCAGGACGACTGGCTGCGCAACCTCGTCGCGCCGATGCTCGACGAGGGCGAGAGCGTGGTGTGCGGGCTGGTCACCGCGCCGGCGGGCCGCGACAGCCTCTACGACCACGACGCCCGCCGCCGGGCCGCCGACCGCTACCTGCACGAGTGCGGCACCGGCAACCTGGCGTTACGCCGGGCGGTGCTCGACCGGGTGTCGGGCTTCGACGAGAGCTTCGGCTACGGCTCCGACGTGGATCTGAGCTGGCGCGTCCAGGACGCCGGGCACCGCATCCGCAGCGCCGGCGACGCGGTCGTCACGCACGAGTGGGGTGACACGCGCAGGCAGTTGCGCCGCTCGTTCGTCTACGGCAAGGCACGCGCCCGGCTGTACGCCAAGCATCGCGCCCGCCGCGCGCTGCTGCTGCGCAGGGAGCCGATGGTGGTGGTCTATCCCCTCTTCCTGCTCGGACTGCCGCTGACCGTGTGGTTCCCGTTCTATCCGCTGCTGCTGCTGGTGCCGGCCTGGCGCAACCGGCGCAACGGGCCGGTGCGGGTGCTGGCCGACCACCTGCTGTACGGCGCGGGCGTGCTGGCCGGGCTCGCCTCACTGCTGGGCCGTGCCGTCCGATGAAGGTGCTGGTCTTTCCCCGTGACTCCAACCCGTACCAGGAGCTTCTGCACGACGAGCTGCGCGCGTCCGGCGTGCGGGTGCGTTACCTGGGCGAGCTGACCTTCTCGCACACGCTCAACCTGGTGTTGCTGCCGGCCGAGCTGGCGGTGCGGCGGCTGGGCGGGGCCAGGGTCGTGCACCTGCACTGGGTGTGGAAGTTCGCGCTGCCGGGCGGCGCGGCGACGCGGCGACCGGCGCAGCTCTGGTTCTCGGTCGTGCTCGCCGTGGTGCGGCTGCTCGGGCTGCGGCTGGTGTGGACCGCGCACAACGTGCTGCCGCACCGGCAGGTGTTCGCCGACGACGTGGCCGCCAGGCGCGCCCTGGTGCGGCGCTGCGACCTGGTGATCGCGCATCACTCGTCGGCGCTGGAGCGGCTGGCCGCCCTGGGCGCGGTCCCGTCGCGGGCCGCCGTCATCCCGCACGGGCCGTTCCCCGCGCCGCCGCTGCCGCCGCCCGGGCTGGCCCCTGGGCCGCGCACGTTCCTGTTCTTCGGGCGGATCGAGCCGTACAAGGGGGTGGAGGACCTGCTGGCGGCGTTCACCGCGCTGCCCGACTGGCCCGGGGTGCGCCTGGTGGTGGCCGGGTCCTGCCCGGACCCCGCGCTCGCCGCCCGCCTGGCCGCGGCCGCCGACCGCCGGGTGGAGCTGCGGCTCGGCCAGGTGCCCGAGAGCGAGGTGGCGGCGCTGTTCGCGGCCGCCGACGTGGTGGTGCTGCCGTTCCGGGAGGTCACCACCAGCGGCAGCGCGCTGCTCGCGCTCGGGCACGGCCGGCCGCTGATCGTGCCCGCGCTGCCCGAGCTGGCCGCGCTGCCCGCCGAGGCCCTGGTCCGCTACGAGGGCGGCGTGGCCGGGCTGGGCGCGGCGCTGCGCAAGGCGGTGGCGTACGACGCGGCGACGCTGGCGGCGATGTCGGCCGCGGCGCTGGCGCACGTCAGGAGCCCGGGCTGGCCCAGGATCGCCCGCGCCACCCGGGGCGCCTACGCGACCGTCACCGGGACCGGGGACTCCAGGCTGGCCTCGCTGCTGCGAAACGTGCTGGTGCGGGGCACGTTCCTGCTGCTGGTCAACACGGTGCTGCTGGCGGCCGGCGGGTTCGCGTTCTTCACGCTGGCCGCCCGCAACTACCCGGTGGAGGCCGTCGGCTGGCTGACCGCCGTGACGGCGAGCGTGAACCTGCTGTCCACCGTCGCCGCGCTCGGCCTGCCCACCACGATGTTGCGCCATCTCACCACCGCCGCCGATCCGCGCGGGCTCGCGGCCATGGCGGTGACCGCGGTCGGCGCGGCCGGCGGGGCGCTGGCGCTGACGTCGCTGCTGGTGCTGGCCCCGCTGCTGCCCGGCGGCCCGGAGCTGGTCGGCCAGCCGGGTACGGTCGCGATGGTCACCGTCCTGGTGATGGTCACCGCGGTGGGCGGCACGCTGGACGCCGGGCTGATCGCGACCAGGGGCACCGGGCCGCTGCTGGCCAAGAACCTGGCCGGCATCGCGGTGAAGGTGGGCGCCTCGGTGCCGCTGGTGCCGCTCGGCGTCGACGGCCTGATCCTCGCCTACGGCGGCGGCACGCTGCTGGCCACCGTGCTCGGCGGGGCCGCGCTGTGGCCGCGGCTGACCCGGGCGGTGCGCCGGGCCCGGCCCGGTGAGCTGCTGCGCAGGTACCTGCCCTTCTCCGCGGCCGGATACGTGGCGACCGCGCTGGGCATGCTGCCGAGCACGGTGGTGCCGCTGGAGGTGCTGGCGGTGCGCGGGCCGCAGGCGGCGGCGTACTTCGCGATCGCCTTCCAGGTGGCGGCGGTGCTCAACTTCATCCCTTCGGCGAGCGCGCAGGTGCTGTTCGCCGAGGCGCAGCGGATCTCGTTGCGCCGGTACCTGCGCAAGGCGCTGGTGGGGGTCTACGGGCTGCTCGTCCCCGCCGTGGCGGTGGTCGTGCTGGGGGCGCCGTACCTGCTGGCCGCGTTCGGTTCCGGCTACTCGGCGCAGGCCGCGCAGACGCTGCGGATCCTGGGCCTGGCGGCGCTGGTCAGCGGCGGCAACTACCTGGTGGACACGATCCTGATCAGTAGGGACCGCACCGGCGCCTACGTCTTCATGAACGGCGTGAACGCGGTCCTGGTGCTGGGGCTGGTGGCGGTGCTGCTGCCGGTCGGGCTGGAGGCCGCGGCGCTCGGGTGGGCGCTGGCCCAGGGGCTGTCGCTGCTGCTCGGCGTGGGCGTGCTGGTGTCGAGCTTCGCCACGGGCCGCCGGGGCGTCACTGCGGCGGGCCGGTAGCGGCGTAGACGCGGACGTGGTCCACCACGAGCCGCTGCGGGAAGCGGGTGGTGTCGTCCGGCGGGCCCGGCCAGTCGCCGCCGACGGCCAGGTTCAGCAGCAGGTAGTACGGCACGTCGAAGTCCCAGCCGCCGGGCGGCGCGGCGGAGCGGTGCTCGGTGGCGTAGACCTGCCCGTCGACCAGGAAGGAGATGCGGTCGGGGTACCAGTCGGCGGCGAAGACGTGGAAGTCGTCGGAGAACCTGGCGCCGCCGGGCAACCGGTATGAGTTGACCGCGTCGTAGCCGCGCTCGCCGTGCAGGTTGCCGTGGACGGTGCCGGGCTCGTGGCCGAGGTACTCCATGATGTCGATCTCGCCGCGTCCGCTGCCCTGGGGCGAGCGCCTGGCCCAGAACGCGGGCCACATGCCCTGGCCGACGGGCAGCTTGAGCCTGGCCTCCAGGCGGCCGTAGCGGTGCGCGAACTTGCCCGCGGTGAACAGCCGGGCGGAGGTGGCGGCGCACACGCGCGGGCTGCAGTCGCGCAGGTGCGCGTCGTCGTCGCGGGCGGTGATCACCAGGTTGCCGCGGCCGTCGAGCGCGGCGTTGCGCGGGCTGTAGTACTCCAGCTCGTTGTTGTAGCCGAGGTGGTCGTCGACCAGGTTCCACTTGGCCGGGTCGGGCGGGCCGACCGGGCCGTCGAACTCGTCGGACCAGACCAGCCGCCACTCCTGGCCGGAGTCACGCCCCGGCGCGGGCGGCTCACGGCTGATCACCACGGTCAGCGTGGCGGCGGTGAGGATCAACGCCGCGGATAACGACAGCACCACGCGTAGGCCGCGCGACCTGGTCCTGGCGAGCATGAAACCTCTTCCTCAGGAAGACGTGCCGACATCGTAGAAGTGACTTCCCCGGGAATCACTCCTCGACGCGGCCCCGTCCGCCTCTGGTCGCCGTCTAGGTGAGTACGGCGGCCGTGACCTCCGTGTGCAGCGACCAGCCGAGCGTGCGGTAGAGCGCCTGGCCTTCCCCGGTGGCGACGAGGACGCCGGTGCGCGCGCCCGCCGACCAGGCCGTGGCCGCCAGCGTGCGCATGATCACGGTACCGAGTCCGCGGCGTCGGTGGTTCACCGCGGTCTCCACCTGGTCGACGACCGCGGTGCGGCCCGAGACGGCGAACTGGCCCCTGGCGGCGATCTCCCCGTCGTCGGTGAGCAGCCGGGCGACGGTCACGCCGGAGCGGGTGGTGATCGCGAGCGTGTAGCCGGGCGGCGCGACCGCCCTCGGCCGGGGAGCGGCACGGGTCAGCGTCGCGGTCATCATGTATTCCTCGACCTTGACCGACCAGGTGCCGGGAATCCACGGCGCGACCGTCTCCACCGGGGCGCAGATCTTCAGCCAGGTGCCGGGGACGGTGATCGCGGCGGTCAGGCGTTCGAGGGTCTCCTGCGTGGGGTTCGGGATGATGTGCCTGGTCACGTGGCCGGGGAGGCCGACCTCGATCCGGGCGCCCCAGGGCTCGGTGACCGGCCGGGGGACGCTGCGGGAGATCGCCCATCCGTCCGCCCATGCACGAACGGTTCCGGGATGGACCGTTTGGAGAGCCTCGGTCATGACATTCACCTTATTGCCATTTACTTGCATTTAGTGTCGAATAACCCCTGACCGGGCGTAGAGGGATAAAAAGGACACGGCGTGGCGGCACAGGGATCGCGGCATGCGGCGGGTAGTGTCCCCGGTGTGCGCGTTGAGATTCACGGTCATCGAGGGGCGAGGGGCCTGTGGCCCGAGAACACGCTGCCCGGGTTGAGCCGCACGATGGAGCTCGGGGTGCACGCCCTGGAGATCGACGTCGCGCTCACCGCCGACGGCCGCCTCGTGCTCACGCACGACCTCACGGTCTCGGCCGTCACCAGCGCCGACACCCGGCCGCTCAGCCCCGGCGACCCGCTCTACCCGTACGTGGGCAAGCCGATCAACGCGCTCACCCTCGCCCAGCTCCGCACGCTCGACGTGGGCATCAGGTGGCCGCGCCACCTCGACGACCCGTTCGCGCTCACCCAGGCGGCCATCCCGGAGACCAGGATGCCCACGCTGGGCGCGGTGCTCGGGCTGCTGAACGCCTTCGAGGCCGAGAACGTCCGGCTGCACGTCGAGCTGAAGTCCGACCCGACCAGGCCGGAGCTGAGCGCCGACCCGGCGATGTTCACCGAGCTGGTGATCGACGAGCTCGACCGGCACGGCAGGCTGGGCAACGCGGCCGTGCTGAGCTTCGACTGGCGGATCGTCTCGCGGGCCGCCGAGCTCGCGCCGGGCACCCGCCGCTTCGCCCTGATCGAGCTCGACACGCTGCACTGGAACGGCGACCTGGGCGACGACGTCCCGGCCGCGGCCCGCGCGGCCGGCGCCACCACGCTCTCGCCCGAGCACGTGATGGTCGACGAGAGCCTGATGGCCCAGGTCGCGGCGGCCGGCCTCGACGTGGCGGTCTGGACGGTCAACGACCCGGCCGTGGCGGTGCGCATGCTCGACCTGGGCGTGGCCGGCGTGGTGACCGACTACCCGGACCGGATGCGTCAGCTGTGGCGCGAGCGCGGGCTCGAACTGCCCGACCCCATCGGGCCGCTCAGGCCCGTGGGAGTCTGAGCCCCGGCTCGCCTCAGAGCCAGCCGTTGCGGCGGAACCCGCGATGCAGCAGGACACACGCGGTGATCATCACCGCGAGCACCGCCGGGTAGCCCCAGACCTGCTTGGTCTCCGGCATGAAGTCGAAGTTCATGCCGTAGATGCCGGCGATCATCGTGGGCACCGCCAGGATGGCCACCCACGACGAGATCTTGCGCATGTCCTCGTTGGCCAGCGCGTTCGAGCGGGCCAGCGCGGCCTGCAGGATCGAGCTGCACAGCTCGTTCGACGACTCCACCTGCTCGCACACGCGCGAGAGGTGGTCGCCCACGTCGCGGAAGTACTCGCGCATCTCCGACGGGATGACGCGCCGCTGCGGCAGCGCGGACAGCGGCGCCATCAGCGGCGTGATGGCCCGCTTCATCTCCAGCATCTCCCGCTTGAGCTGGTAGATCCGGTTGATGTCGCGGGAGCTGACGTCGGCGAAGACGGTGGCCTCGACCTCTTCGAGTTCGAGCTGCATCAGGTCGGCGACCTGGAGGTACTGGTCGACGACGTGGTCGGAGATGGCGTGCAGGACGCCGGCCGCGCCGCGGTTCATCAGCTCGGGCCGGTCCTCGAGCCGCTCACGCACCTCCGACAGCGGGCAGTGGTCGCCGTGCCGCACGGTCACCACGAAGTCCACGCCGAGGAACACCATGATCTCGCCGGTGGCGATGATCTCGCTGGTCGCGGTCAGCTCGTCGTGGTCGAGGTAGGCGATGGTCTTCAGCACCATGAACAGGGAATCGCCGTACCGCTCCACCTTGGGGCGCTGGTGCGCCTTGACCGCGTCCTCGACGGACAGCGGGTGCAGGCCGAACACCTCGGCGAGCCATTCCACCTCGGGCGCGTCGGGCTCGTGCAGGCCGACCCAGACGAACGCGTTGACGCCGTCCGAGCCCTTGTTGTGCTCGCGCACCAGGTCGAGCGATTCGACGATGCCCGAGGCGTTGACCTTCTTGCCCTCGATGTAGGCGCCGTACTCGACGATGGAGTCGACAGGAGGCACGCAGACCTCACGCACCGGCTTGGGCGCCGGGTGCACGGTGTGCGGCTTGACAGGGTGACGGTTGATGCGACGGAAAAGCGTGGACGAGCGCATGGCAGTCCCTTTCCGCCCGACCTGGCACGCTCCACGCGCGATGAAAAGTCACCTCAATCGACACAAATGCGTGGAGGCACGATCAGGCTGCCGGATTGGAGTGGTCGGGGGTATGCAAGATGTACGTGTTTGACCACGTACTGCTGGGATCACCAGGATTCATCCCGGACCACCTCCAATCACACGAGACGCCGCAAAGCCGCCCTAACTTACCACAGGCGGGTGAACCCAACCGACGATACCGGTCGGCGGGCCTCGGTATCAGGTAGAACTCGACAAAGATCGGGGACTATTCCTGCATTTGGTGTGCGGCAGACATCGGCCGGGCGCCGGCGATGGACCCGTGAGCGGCGGCCGGGCGGTGCTGCGACAATGGGGCGCGTGCGCGTTCTAGTCATTGGTTCCGGAGGGCGTGAGCACGCCCTGTGCCGTTCGCTTCAACTCGATCCCCAGGTCGTTGAACTCCACTGTGCCCCCGGCAACGCGGGCATCGAGGACGTCGCGACCGTGCATCCCGTCGATCCGCTCGACCCGGCCCAGGTGGCCGAGCTGGCCACGCGGCTGCGGGTCGACCTCGTCGTGGTGGGCCCGGAGGCGCCGCTGGTCGCCGGGGTCGCCGACGCGGTGCGCGAGGCGGGCATCGCCTGCTTCGGGCCGTCCGGCGAGGCGGCGATGATCGAGGGTTCCAAGGCGTTCGCCAAGGAGATCATGGCCGCGGCCGGCGTGCCCACCGCGCGTTCCCGCACCTGCGTGACCGAGGCCGAGGCCGCCGCCGCGCTCGCCGAGTTCGGCGCCCCGTACGTGGTCAAGGACGACGGCCTGGCGGCGGGCAAGGGCGTGGTCGTCACCGACGACCACGACACGGCGCTGGCACACGCGCTGGCCTGCGAGCGCGTGGTGATCGAGGAATACCTCGACGGCCCCGAGATCTCGCTGTTCGCGCTCTGCGACGGCAGCACCGCGGTGCCGCTGCAGCTCGCCCAGGACTTCAAGCGGGCCTACGACGGCGGCGAGGGCCCCAACACCGGCGGCATGGGCGCCTACACGCCGCTGCCCTGGGCCCCCGAGGGGCTGACCGACCAGCTCATGCGGGAGGTCGTGCACCCGACGATCGGCGAGCTGGCCAAGCGCGGGCTGCCGTTCCAGGGCGTGCTGTTCGTCGGGCTGGCGCTGACGTCCAAGGGCCCGAAGGTGGTCGAGTTCAACGCGCGCTTCGGCGACCCGGAGACCCAGGTCGTCCTCGACCGGCTGGAGACACCGCTGGGCGGCCTGCTGATGGCCTGCGCCACCGGCGAGCTCGGCCCCGACCCGGTGTTCAAGCCCGGCTCTGCGGTGGCCGTGGTGGTCGCGGCGGAGAACTACCCGGCCACGCCGGTCAAGGGCGACGTGATCAAGGGCCTGGAGCCGACCGAGCACGCCTACGTGCTGCACTCGGGCACCGCGCGGTCGGGCGGCGACGTCGTCTCCGCCGGCGGCCGGGTGCTCACCGTCGTCGGCACCGGCCACGACCAGGACACCGCCCGGGCCCACGCCTACGAGCTGGTCTCCAGGGTCCAGCTGCGCGGCTCGCACCACAGGACGGACATCGCCCGATGAAGCACGTGCACTCCGGCAAGGTACGCGACCTCTACCAGACCGAGGACGGCCTGCTGCTGATGGTGGCCTCCGACCGGATCTCGGCCTTCGACTACGTGCTCGAACCCGGCATCCCCGACAAGGGCGCCATCCTCACCCAGATGTCGTTGTGGTGGTTCGACCAGCTCAAGGACGTCGTGCCCAACCACCTCGCGGGCATCGGCCCCGACCTGCGCAGCGTGTTGTGCAAGCCGCTGAAGATGGTCCAGGTCGAGTGCGTGGCGCGCGGCTACCTGGCCGGTTCAGGGCTGGCCGACTACCGCCGCGACGGCATGGTGTCGGGCGTCGCGCTGCCCGAGGGGCTGGAGGACGGCTCCCGGCTGCCCGAGCCGATCTTCACGCCGTCCACGAAGGCGCCCATGGGCGAGCACGACGAGCCGATCTCTTACGAGCAGGTGGTCGCGGAGGTCGGCGAGGAGACGGCGGCGGAGCTGCGCCGCATCACGCTGGCCGTCTACACGCGCGGCGCGGAGATCGCCAGGGAGCGCGGCATCATCCTGGCCGACACCAAGATCGAGCTGGGCTGGGACGAGAACGGCGTGCTCACGCTGGGCGACGAGGTTCTCACCCCCGACTCCTCGCGCTTCTGGCCGGCCGACGAGTGGCGGCCGGGCCGCGCTCAGCCTTCTTTTGACAAGCAATATGTCAGGGATTGGCTGACTTCATCCGAATCAGGATGGGACAAATCCTCCGGAAACCCCCCACCAGTGCTTCCCGATCATGTGGTCGAACGCACCAGGCAGCGATACCTAGAAGCGTATGAGCGCATCACCGGAGCTCCCTTTAGCGGATGATTCGGCTGGGTCACGTGGTGTTAGCGGCTACTGTTGGCCCGATCGAGCCCGACCGTTAATTGTTCAAGGAGCCGCACGAATGGTCCGTTACCGCGTGCGCGGTGGCAACGCACTGCGTGGAACCGCGTTCATCCAGGGCGCGAAGAACGCCGTGCTCCCCATGATCGGTGCGGCTCTGCTCGCCGCGAAGGGCCGCACCGTCCTGCGCAACGTGCCGATCATCGAGGACGTCCGCCGCGCGGTCGAGCTCGCCGAGGCCGTCGGCGCGTACGTCGAGCTGCACGAGTCCGAGCGCACGCTGGTCATCGACGCCTCCAGGCTGTCGAGCCCGGTGCTGCCCGCCGAGATCGCGCGGCGCTTCCGCGGCTCGGTCCTGTTCACCCCGGCGCTGCTGCACCGGCTGGGCGAGGCGATCGTGGAAGGGGTCGGCGGCTGCAACCTCGGCAGCCGCAACCTCGACTTCCACTACCTCGGCTACAAACGGCTGGGCGCGATCGTGGACGAGGGCGAGACCGTCATCCACGTCAAGGCGTCCGGGCTGGCCGGCGCCACGCTCTACCTCGACACCCCGTCGCACACCGGCACCGAGAACCTCATCATGGCCGCCGCCCTGGCCAAGGGCACCACGGTGATCGAGAACGCGGCGCTCGAACCCGAGGTGCTCGACGTCATCGACATGCTCACCAAGATGGGCGCGCGCATCAGCGGCGCGGGCACCGGGTTCATCACCGTCGAAGGCGTCGAGGAGCTGCACGCGGTCGAGCACACGGTCATGCCCGACCGGCTCGACGCGGGCGTGTTCGCGATGGCCGCGGCGATCACCGGCGGCGAGCTCAGCCTCGTCGGCACCGGCCTCGACCTGGGCGTGGTCCGCTACAAGCTGGAGCAGATGGGCGTGGAGTTCGCCCGCCAGGGCGCGGTGCTGCACGTGCGGTGCGAGGGCCCGCTGCGGCCGATCAACATCATCACCGACACCTATCCTGGCTTCGCCACCGACCTGCAGTCGCCCATGATGACGGTCGCGGCGCTGGCCGACGGCACCAGCTACATCCACGAGCGCATCTTCGACGGCAGGTTCGCACTGGCCGGCGAGCTCAACAAGATGGGCGCCGCGGTCGAGGTCGACGGCAGCCGGGCGGTCGTGCACGGCGCCACCCCGCTGACCGGAACCCGGGTGACGGCACACGATCTGCGTTCGGGGATTGCACTGGTGCTGGCCGGACTGGCGGCGAAAGGCGAGACCGTGATCGAGTCCGGATACTTGATCGATCGCGGCCACGCACATCTCGCGGCGCGAATGCGCGCACTCGGCGCGGACATTACACGAGAGATTTCCGAGCGTTGAAAAACGTGAGAAAATCCCCGATGAGCTGCTGAGACACCTTCTCGGGCGGTCAACCAGAACGGCTTTCCGGAAAAGTCGGGCGTGACATTACGGCCCCCGCGAGCGATCGTTCCAAAAGAGAGCACTGCAACGGACGGCAGGATGGGACGAACATTGGTCGAGAGGGCCGAAGAAACTCCCCGAGTGTCACGCCCGGGCGCCATGACACCGGACCTCACCATCGGCGTGGTCGGACCCCACGACCTGGTCGAAAGAGTCATGCTGATGGGACACGCGGCCGCGCCGCTGCCTTGCCGGTTGGTGGCGGCCGCCTACCGGGATGAGCAAGAGGCACCTGACAAGGTGACGCGGCTCGGTCCTGGTGTCGATGCCTGCCTGTTCGCCAGCCCGGTCCCTTATGACCTGGCCAGGCGTTCAGGCGTGCTGACGATGCCCGCGACCTACGTGCAACTCGGCGGAGCGGCATTGGTGGCGGCGTTGGCCAAGGCCGCGCTCGATGCGCGCATGGACCCGCAACGGGTCAGCATCGACGTGGTGAGCCGGGCTGACGTCGAGGAGGCGTACACAGATCTGGGGATACCAGCCACGGATGTGCACAGCCGCGACGAACCCGGCGCGACCGGGACGATCGCGGCCTACCACGAACGCCTGGCCCGCCAGGGCGCCACGACGGGAGCGCTGACGTGCCTGCCCGCGGTGGCCGAACGCCTGCAAGCGGCGGGAGTGGCGGTGATCAGGATCAAGCCGACCTCGGCGGCCGTGCGCACCGCGCTGCACACCGCGGCGCTGCTGGGCGCGCATCACCGGCTGGAGGAGTCGCAGCTCACCGTGGTGCTGGTGGAGGTGCCGACGCTGCGCGAGCCGGTACGCCGGGCGGCGCCCCGCTACTGGCGCGACGAGCTGCGGCTGTCGCTGCACCGGCTGCTGGTCCAGGAGGCGAACCGGATCAACGCCACCGTCTGGCCGATCGACGATCACAGCTACCTGGTCACCGCGACCAGGGGCTCGATCGCGGCGGCCACCGACGGGTTCAGGGTGTTGCCGTTCGCGGCCAGGATCAGGGACGAGCTGGGTCTGGCGGTCGAGGTGGGCGTGGGCATGGGCCGCACGACACACGACGCGGAGTCGCACGCCAGGGCCGCGCTGGCGCGTACGCAGGCGGGCAAGCAGGCACAGGGGTTCGCGGTGGACCGGGAGGGCCGCGCGCTCATCCCGGCGCCCAGGATGCCACCGACCGGCACGACCACGCTCAAGCCGAAAGGCGTGGAGGTGCTGGCCAGGCTGGCGGCGAAACTCGAAGGCGGCGACACGGTCGTCGACGCGGAAGGCGCGGGCAAGATGCTGGGCGTGACGCCTCGTACGGCCCGGCGGTTGCTGCGCACGCTGGTTGACGAGGGACTCGCGTGGCCGCTACCGCCGAACCGCACGCCGCAGCCGGGCCGTCCGCGCCAGCTGTATCGGCTGATCGTGGAGAAACTCGGCCCCCGCTGACCCGGCCGCGCCGGCTCGGCCCCCGCTGACCGATCCGCGCGTTCCGGATCAGCGGTGCCCCCAATACGGGTCCGTCGCCCTCCTTCCCCTTCCGGGCGGCGGGCCCCCGTCTTCGCTTCGCCTGAGCGCGCTTCCGGACTAAGTGCCGACTCTTGTGAAGTTATTGGTTGACCCGAGTAGATGCGGGTATGTTCTCCGACGCCCCCGATCGACGGGATTCGGACGGGGGCACCAAATTTTCTGGATCCGGCGTCGTACGCACGACTACGTCGAGACGCCGATGTCAACCGCCTCTCCCCGTCGCACTGTTGTCGTGGACGGTTTTGGCTGGCCCTGCGGGGATTCGCGCGGCGGCACGTCCTGATCGCGGACGGTCTGCCCGCCTTCGCGCCGGGCGCCGGAGCGGCCGAGGGGGCCGTGAACGCCGTTGTGGGCGGCGATACGCGCGTTCCTGGTATCGATTGGCTGGGTTTCGGCTCATCGGGGGCATGGTTGCGGGCCTGGGGTTCCGTCGGGTTTCGCCGTACGCGGTGGCCTAACGCGCGAGGGTGAGATTCCTGTGGCTGGGCCATCCCTGTGGGCCGGTTCTGCGGCTCGCGCGCCCAGGGGCCGTGGCCGAGCGGTGGCGTCAGGCGTACCAGGCCCGTCCCGGCCATCCCCCCACCGTCCGCCCAGGGCGCCACGATCCAGCCGAGGATCACCAGGTGGTCATCCACGGGAGCGTCGACGCGGCTGCGCACGGGCCAGGGAGGTGCCGACGTGGTCGGCCACGCGCCGGCGGTGACCAGCACGCGGGCCCGGGTGGCGCCGCACGTGATGGACCGGCGGCCGGACCAGGCGCCGGTCGTGTTACCGGGCGATCAAGGAGACGAGCGACGCGGCCCTGGACGGGCTCAGAGCCGCCTTGAGCGCCCTGCCTGGACCGGAACCCCGGGGAGGGCGTCCTGCCCGCGCTGGTGCTGGAGCTCGGCCCACGTAGGTGGTGGCCAGGCCGGCTCTCGCGCTCAGCAGGCGCAGGCGATGCCGGAGACCGGGGCGGTGAGCGGGTCGATGGGCTTGCGCGAGACGCCTGAGCGGGTCTCGACCGGGAAGCCCTCGCGGGCCCAGTACTCGAAGCCGCCGATCATCTCCTTGACCCGGTAGCCGAGCTTGGCGAACTCCAGCGCCGCCCGGGTCGCGCCGTTGCAGCCGGGGCCCCAGCAGTAGGTGACCACGGTGACGTCCGCCGGGATGGACGTGGCCGCCCTGGCGGCGATCTCCCCGGTGGGCAGGTGGACGGCGCCCTGGACGTGACCCTGGTCCCAGCTCTCCTGGCTGCGCGAGTCGACCACCACCACGCCGGGGACGCCCGCGGCCAGGTCGGCGGCGACGTCGGAGACGTCGGTCTCGAAGGCGAGGCGGGCGGCGAAGTGGGCGAGCGCGGCGGCGTTGTCGGCGGCCGGGATGGTAGTGACGGCGCCGGCTACGGCGGCGGTGACGGCGGACATTTCCTGACTTGTCCCTTCAGGGCGGGGCGGGTGCGGGGTGCTCTGACGGGTTGAATCCTGCCAGCGGGCCACTTACCCCCAACAGTGGCACGAATGCCGCCTATCGCTAATATCCCGCCATGACGCACAGTCTGATACCCGCGAGTGCTTTGTCGGACTCGCCCGCTAAAGTCAGGACCTATGACTTCAAACGCCACTGACAGCCGAGCTCCGCTCCTGGTCTGGGGAGCGTTGGCGATCGTCTATGTGGTGTGGGGGTCGACGTACCTCGGCATCGCGATCGTCATCGAGAGCATGCCCCCCATGCTGCACGGCGCGTTGCGATTCGTGACGGCCGGCCTGCTGCTGGGCGGCTTCCTGATCATCAGAAAGGGCTGGGCGCCCTTCAGGATGACGCTGCGCCAGTTCGGCGGCGCCGCGCTGGTCGGCGTACTGCTGCTGACCGGCGGCAACGGCATGGTCGCCGTGGCCGAGCAGCACATCTCCAGCGGCCTGGCCGCGCTGCTGGTGGCCTCCGTGCCGCTGTGGCTGGTCGTGTTCAGGTTCGTGGTCAGGGACAGGCCTGGCACGCTGACGCTGGCCGGGGTCCTGGTCGGGTTCGCCGGCGTGGCGGCACTGTCGCTGAACGGCGCCGACGGGTCGGCGTCGAGCACCACCGGGATCGTGGTGATCCTGCTGGCGTCGCTGTCGTGGTCGATCGGCTCGTTCCTGGCCGGACGCATCCCGATGCCCGCCAACCCGTTCGCGGCCAGCACGGTGGAGATGCTGGTCGGCGGGGCGGGTCTGGCCGTGACCGGCACCGCGTTCGGCGAGCGGCTCGACCTCGCCGCCGTCTCAGGACGTTCCTGGGCCGCGCTGATCTACCTGGTGCTGGTGGGCTCGCTGGTCGGCTTCACCGCCTACACCTGGCTACTGACCAACGCGCCCATCTCGCTGGTCTCCACCTACGCGTACGTGAACCCGGTGGTCGCCGTCCTGCTGGGCGTGCTGGTGATCAACGAGAACGTGACGACGCAGATCGTGCTCGGCGGCGTGGTGATCCTGATCGGCGTCGCCCTGGTGGTGTCGACAGAACGCAGATCCAAGGCCCCGGCACGGGAAGAGGTCAAGGTCTGATCAGGGCCCTCCAGGCGAGGGCCCTGATACGTACCCGTCAGCGCGGGAAGGCCGCGGCGGCGGCCAGGAAGGCGTCGTTCGCCTCCGGGTCGCCGATGGACACGCGCGCGCCCTCGCCGGGGAACGGCCGCACGGCCACGCCCTCGACCGCGCACGCGGCGGCGAAGTCGAGCGTGCGCTCACCGAGCCGCAGCCAGACGAAGTTGGCCTCGGTCGGCGGCACCGTCCAGCCCTGCGCGAGCAGCGCCTCACGCACCCTGGCGCGCTCCTTGACCACCCGGTCGACCCGCTCCAGCAGCTCGTCCTCGGCCTGGAGGGAGGCGATGGCGGCGACCTGGGCCAGGTGGTTCACCGCGAACGGGATGATCGTCTTGCGGACGGCCGCGGCGACCGGCTCGTGCCCGATCAGGTAGCCGACCCGCAGCCCGGCCAGCCCGTACGCCTTGGAGAACGTACGCAGCACACAGACGTTCTGCCGGTCGCGGTAGAGGTCGAGGCCGTCGGGGACGTCCTCGTCGCGCACGTACTCGCGGTAGGCCTCGTCCAGGACGACCAGCACCCGCTCGGGCACCCGGTCCAGGAACGCCTCCAGCTCCGCGCGGCGGACGGCGGTGCTGGTCGGGTTGTTCGGGTTGCACACGAAGATCATGCGGGTGTCGTCGGTGATCGCCTCCGCCATGGCGTCGAGGTCGTGGTCCTCGCCCTTGAGCGGCACCATCACCGAACGCACCCCGGCCAGGTCGGCCAGCAGCGGGTACGCCTCGAACGACCGCCACGCGTAGACGACCTCGGCCCCCGGCTCGCCCACGGTCTCGAACAGCTGCTGCGCCACGGTCACCGAACCGGCGCCCAGCGCGACGTGCTCGGCCGGCACGCCGTACTTCGCCGCGATGGCCTCGGTCAGCTTGATCGCACCGGGGTCGGGGTACCGGTTGATCTGGCGCGCGCCCTCGGCGATCGCCTCGACCACGGAAGGCAGCGGATCGTAGGGCGACTCGTTGGAGGAGAGCTTGTACGACCGGCCGTCGGGGGTGGCGACGGCCTTACCCGGCTTGTAAGCCGGCATGGTGTCCAGAATCTGACGGAAACGAGGCATGGCCTTACCTTAAGAGGCGCCGCCAAATGAAGCATCACCCGTCCCCGCCTGCACGGTCCTGAGCAGGTGAATCCCGCCATGGCGACGAACGTCCGGACGGAATGTGTGATGGGGTGGCTTATACCCCCGGCGTGCCTGGTCGCCATTCTCCAGATCGCCGACCGACGTTCGCGATGCCATCAAGCGCGGCCTGGCCCGTGTATTGATGATCGCTGGCACCGGAGAGTGAACACCCAACCGCTTCACCAGAACGCGCGAGGCGGGCGAAGCCCGCATCGGGCGCGAAGCGCCCCTCAGCAGGACGCCCGAACGAAGTGAGGCCCTACAGGAGTCGGGGCCGGCCCCGACCGGCAGAACGCCTGAAGCTGTCACGCGCGAAGCGCCCCCACGCGCAAGACCGTGCTTGGACGAGCCGGGCGAAGCCCGCGCCCGGGCGCGAAGCGCCCCTCAGCAGGACGCCCGAACGAAGTGAGGCCCTACAGGAGTCGGGGCCGGCCCCGACCGGCAGAACGCCTGGAGCTATCACGCGCGAAGCGCCCCCACGCGCAAGACCGTGCTTGGACGAGCCGGGCGAAGCCCGCGCCCGGGCGCGAAGCGCCCCTCAGCAGGACGCCCGAACGAAGTGAGGCCCTACAGGAGTCGGGGCCCGCCCCGACCGGCAGAACGCCTGAAGCTGTCACGCGCGAAGCGCCCCCACGCGCAATACCACGCCCTTCCGGGCCGCTACTCCTTGAGCGACCGGAGCATCGGCGGATGCAGCAGCTCGGCCGGCCCCCGACGGTAAAGCTTGGCCGGACGCCCCCCGTCTCTGGTGGTGGTGCCCCCGGTCTCCACCAGGAAGCCCTCGGCCTTGGTGACCTTGCGGTGAAAGTTACGCGGGTCCAGCGACCGCCCCCAGACGATCTCGTAGACCCGCCTGAGGTCGGCCACGGTGAACTCGGGCGGGCAGAAGGCCGCGCCCAGCGAGGTGTATTCGAGCTTGGCCCTGGCCCGCTCGATGCCGTCCAGCATGATGCGCCGGTGGTCGAAGGCCATCACGCTCAGTGAGTCGACCGGCTGCCAGCTCATGTGCGCCTTCTCCGAGGCCGGCAGGTCGGGCGCGAGCCCCAGGTAGGCCACGCTCAGCACCCGCTGGCGCGGGTCGCGGTCGGGGTAGCCGTAGGTCTGCAGCTGCTCCAGGTGCACCGGCGCGCCGGGCAGACCGGCCCGCTCGGCCAGGATGCGGGCGGCGGCGGCGGGCAGGTCCTCGTCGAGCTGGATGAAGCCGCCGGGCAGCGACCAGCGGCGCAGGAACGGCGGGTTGTCGCGCCGCCACAACAGCGCGCTGAGCGCGTGGTTGCGTACGGTGAGCACGACCAGGTCGACGCTGACCGGGATGCTCGGGACCATGCTCGGCACGTTACACGCTGGTGCGGTCGCCATCGAACGGAAGCAGGATCAGGTCGTGATCCGCACGTGCAACAGTTCGTTGGCCGGCAGGCCGGAGTCGGACTTGACGCCGATGCGCACCCACTCGCCCGCCGGCACCTGGGCCCAGTCGAACGGCACCCAGGCGGTCTGCATGCCGTCGGGCAGCGCCTCCATGCCGTCGTCCTGCTCGTCGACCGGGTATTCCTCGAACCAGCCCTCCGCGGCCACGTTCAGCTCCTTGACGCCGCCCGACCACTCCACGGTGACCGTGCCGGACTTGAGGCTGTAGCCGCGCACCTCCACGCCGTCCTGGACGTCGCGCGGGCGCCTGATGGCGTCCACCGCGATCGGACGCGTCCAGTCCTTCCTGATCTCCTCTTCCAGGGAGGGCGAGCCGCAGGTCAGGAAGTCGCTCCACATGTACGAAACGATCTTCTGGACGTACCGCCCGGCCATCGCCACGGCCTGGTCCAGACGCTTCTTGTCGGTCTTGCCGCGGGTGCCCTGGGGCGCGCAGGGCCGGTCGCCCGAGGGCTCGAACGCCTCGACGTTGGCCCACAGCTGCACCTCGTGGCCCTCCTGCAGCATCTGCCTGCGGGCCTGGGCCATCTCGCGGTAGTAGTCGCGGGTGGAGCCGTGGTACGCCGTGCCGTACGTCGACTCGCCCACCACCGGCCGCAGCCGCTCGTCCACCTCGTCGTCGCGCTCGTCCGGCCAGAACAGGCCCACCTTGCCGGTGCCCCGGCTGTCCTGCGGCGCGATGATGCCGACCCCGGTCCTGGCCAGCGCCTTGAACGCCTCGGCCACCTGGGCGGGCGTCTGGCCGAAGCCGACCCGCTTGCGCGCGTCGAGGTACGGGCTGATCAGGATGTCCTTGCCGGGCAGCTCCTGCTCGACGATCTTGTGCTGGGTGGCGTAGACGTCCAGCGTGGGGTTGGACACCAGGGTGGCGCCCATCTGCACCTCGAACGGCTGGTACACCCCGCCGAGCGAGGCCCGCTGGGCGAAGCGCAGGCCGTAGTCCTGCAGGATGCGGCGGGTCAGCGTGGTCAGCGTGATGAGGTGCTTCGGGTTGGCCCTGGTCGGCGTCTTGGGGTCGCGGGGGGCCAGCGGCAGCGCCGGGTAGACCCGCATGTCGAACCGGTCGGCCAGGTCGAGCAGCTCGCCCAGGCTGTCCTTGCCGGGGGGCGAGCCGGCGATCACGATCAGGTCGTACTTCTGGCCCTTGCCGAAGTCGCACGAGGCCGGGTCCGAGCCGTCCTCCGGGGTGACCACCAGGTAGTAGACGCGCTTGCCCCCGTCGACGGTACGTTCCATGCCCGGGCAGCGGAACAGGTCCTTGCCGAAGGCCTCGTCGGTCCGGTACACGTACGTGCGGCTGACCCGGTTGCCCGGCGCGGCCTTCTTCAGCGCCTGGTCGATGAGCTGGGTGCAGCTCAGGCCACCGGCCTCGCAGCCACGGTAGAGCGGGTCGACGTCGCTCTCGTCCTTGAGCAGGATCGCGCCGTCGTCGGGCCGGACCGAGCGGTACTGCAGGCCGTAGCCGATCCTGATGATCGTGTCGCCGCCGACCCGGTGGATCTCCTGGAGCTGGTGACGCCAGGTGCACGGGTTCGACTTGGGGGTGATCCAGTAGCCCGTGACGGCGTAGGACGCCTCCTTGTCCGTTTCGAACGTGCCACACGGGTCGGTGAACTCGCTCGCCTTGGGCGCCGGCGAGGTGGCCGGACGCGACGGCGGCGGCGACGCGGCGGGCGGCCGCTCCGAGGACGAGGGCAGCACGATGACCACAGCCGCGACCGCGGCCAGGGCGACCGCGCCCACGAGCACGAACAGCCAGCGCACGTTCAGGAACCTACCGCCCTCTGGATGTGCCGAGAATAAACGGCTATTGCTTGACGCCCGCCCAGGCCTCGAGCTGGGACACGAAACGCTTGGCGGAGTTCGGCCAGTGGTGGTTGGCCCGGGCAGCCGCGTAGCCGCGCGCCCCCTGGGCCCGCCGCTCCCTGACGTCGTCGCGCAGCGTCAGCACGGCCTGCGCCACGGCCTTGGGGTCCTCCCACGGGACCACGACGCCGCTGTCGTAGCGCTCCACGAGCTCGACCGCGCGCGGCGACGGCGTGGTGATGACCGGGATGCCGTGCGCCATGTACTCGACGATCTTCGTCGGCATGGAGTGCCGGTAGTTCGGCTCGTCGTGCAGCAGCGACAGGCCCGCCAGGGCGCCGTCGAGCCGCTTGAGCGCCTCGTCGTTGGGCATGAAGTCGCGCCACTCCAGCAGGCCCTCGGTGACGGCCTGGTTGAGCACCGGACGGCTCTGCGGGTCGGCGTAGCCGATGAGCTCCACCGCCACCTTGTACGGCTGCAGCAGCTTGGCCACCTCGATGGCCTCGGCCACGCCCCTGGCCCTGGACAGCCAGCCCAGGTAGACCACCCGGTCGTCGCCCGGCGGGGTGACCGAGTCGGGCACCCAGGTCTCGTTCGGCACGATCAGGTGGGCGTGCTTGAACCGGCCCGCGTACGCGGTCTCGGCCAGCAGCAGGTGCATGTGACGCTCGGCGGTGCCTTCGAGCAGGCGGGCCAGGAAGCGCGCGGGCGGCCGCAGCGGGGCCGGCAGCCACGGCTTGAGCGACAGGGTGGCCGGGGTGTCCTCGTGCACGTCCCACACCACCGGCGGCCTGTTACGCACGCCCCAGACCGCGAACAGCAGCTCGGGGTCGTGGATGAGGACCAGGTCCACCTTGTCGCGCATGCGCTTGAACAGCCGTCTTGCGGCCCATACGGCCGCCAGCCGTTTGCGCTGCGCCGCCCTGGGCAGGTCGACGCCGGTGACCCACGGCCTGGGGACGACGCCGTGCGCACTGAAGGATGCGGCGTACGTGACCTCATGACCGGCATCCACGAGGGCGCGGATCTGCCGGTGCAGGATCCGGGCATCCTCGGGGTTATGCACCACCGTCATGACGAGCACGTGCACTGCGCGCAGCCCTCCGTCGCTACAGCCGCTCGACGCGTTCACCCTCGGTGAGAACACCGCGGGTGTCGAGCACGAGCCTGGCCTTCGCCTCGACCATGTCGAGGTCGAACGCGGCGTGCTGCTGCAGCAGCAGCGTCACGTCGGCGTTCACCACGGCCTCGGCCAGATCCTCCTCACGCGGCACCTGCGTGCCGTCGACCGACCACTCCTTGACGTACGGGTCCGCGAACGAGAGCTCGGCGCCCAGCTCCAGCAGCGCACGCGCCACGGGCAGGGCCGGGGTCTCACGCTCGTCCGCGATATCCGGCTTGTAAGTGACGCCGAGCATAACCACTCTGGCGCCGTTCACGGGCTTCTTATGCCTGTTCAGCAATCGCTGGACGCGGGCCACCACGTAGGAAGGCATCCGCTCGTTGATCTCCTGTGCCAGCTCCACGAACCTGAACGGGTACCCCAGCTTACGCACGGTGTAGGACAGGTACGAGGGGTCGACCGGGATGCAGTGTCCGCCGACGCCGGGACCGGGCAGGAACTTCTGGAAGCCGAACGGCTTGGTGGCCGCCGCCTCGATCGACTCCCACAGGTTGATGCCCAGCTCGTCGCAGAAGATCGCCATCTCGTTGACGAGTGCGATGTTGACGTGCCGGTAGGTGTTCTCGAGCAGCTTGGCCATCTCGGCCTCGCGGGTGCCGCTGACCGGCACGACCTGCTCGATGAACTGGCCGTAGAACGCGGTCGCCCGGTCGCGGCACGTCGGCGTGAAGCCGCCGACGACCTTGGGCGTGTTGCGCAGGCCGAACTTGGGATTGCCCGGGTCGATGCGCTCGGGCGAGAAGGCCAGGTGGAAGTCTTCGCCGGCGACCAGGCCCGAGGTTTCGAGCAGCGGGCGGGCCACCTCGTCGGTGGTGCCCGGCCAGGTGGTCGATTCGAGCACGACCAGCGTGCCCTTGCTCAGGTTGCGCGCGACGGACTTGGTCGCGCCCTCGACCGCGGAGAGGTCCGGACGGTGGTCCTCGTCCAGCGGCGTGGGGACGCAGATGACGATCGTGTTGCTCTTGGCCAGCACTGACTCGTCGAGCGTGGCGCTGAACCCGTTGGCCAGCATGTGCTCGAGGTCGGCGTCGGTGAGGTCATCGATGTAGGACTGCCCGGCGTTGAGCGCGTCGACCTTGTTCCGGTCGACGTCCACGCCCACGACCCGCAGGCCGGCGGCCACTGCCTCCTTGGCGAGCGGCATGCCGACGTAGCCCAGGCCGATGACAGCCAAGTCGATTTCTGTCACAGCTGTGCCTTAGAGAGCCGGAAACAACACTTCATGGTCGCAAAGGTTATCTCAAGTCCACCTAGCTCACGCCTAATGCGACCGAACCCGTCACAACAGACAGCCAACTTGGAGGTCATCATTCCGCAAGAGATCGGTATAGAGCTTGATAAGTCTCGGCAACGCGGCCCCAGGTGCGCTTCGCCGCCACTTCCGCGCGACCGGCTTCACCCATCTCCGCGCGGCGTGCGGGATCTTCACGAAGATCCGCGATCGCCTTGGCGAGTGCGGCGGGATCGCCGGGCGCGACCAGCATTCCGGCCCCGTCAGAGCCCACCAACTCGGACAACGCAGGCAAATCGCTGAGCACCACCGGCTTTCCGAGCGCCATCGCCTCGACGGGTTTCAATGGCGTAACAAGTCGGCAAACCCGCAGGTCCTCTCGCGGGCAGGCGAAGATGTCGATCGCGTCCTGGGCCTGCAGCGCCTCTTCCGGGCCGACCCGTCCCGGAAGGATCGCGTCGCTCAGTCCGAGTTCCCCGACCAGGGTGAGCAGGTTCTCGCGCTCGGTGCCGTCGCCCACGATCAGCACCCGGACCGGGTTGCGCTGGTCGCGCAGCAGCGCGGCGGCCCGCAGCAGGGTGGCGAAACCCTCGTAGGCCACGATGCTGGACACCGAGCCGACCACGATCTCGTCGTCGGCGATGCCGTACTCGCGGCGGAACGAGGCGCCGTCGTACTGGGCGCTCAGCAGGGAATCGTCCACCGCGTTGGGCGCCAGGTGGATCTTCTCCCTGGGCACCCCGCGCTCGACGATCTCCACGGCCATCGTCTCGGCCAGCGTCACGACCGCGTCGGCCTCGCGCATGAGGAACGCCTCGCGCTCGCGCTGGAGCACGTGCCGCTGGCTGCCGACCCGGATCGGGTCACGCGAGGCCCAGGTCTCCTCCAGGAAGCCGCGGACCTCGTACACGAAGGGGGTGCCCGTCCTGTCGCGCACGGCGTGCGCGACAGAGCCGTTGCGGTGGTCGGTGGCCGCGTGCAGCACCTGCGGGCGTAGCTGGGTGACGAGCTTGGTGACCTCGTCCGCGCCCTTGATCATGCGTCCGCGCATCTCGAAGGGCATCTCCCCGCGCCCGTCGGGCAGCAGCCGGTGGTACGGGGTGCCGTCGATCTCCTCGAAAGGCGGCGCGTCGGCGTGCCCCTGCAGCATGGGCCAGCCCCAGCTGGTGACCACGTGCGGGTCGAGCCCGGCGGCCCGCTGCGAGGTGACGATGCGGTGCGTGCGCACGGTGTAGCCGGCCTGCGTGTACGGCAGCGCGTTCGTGACCAGGTGCAGCACCCGGCCCGCCACCCGCTCGGTGATGGCCACCTTCGGGCCGGGAGGGATCGGCTCAGGGCTGATGGCGGCCAGCTCGCCCCGGTAGTAGGCGGCCCTGCGCTTGACGAACGGGTACTTGGCGTGCGCGTCGAGCGCCTCGGCGGCCTGGCTGACCCGGCCGGCGTCCCAGTGTTCCTTCGCCTCGTTCCACGGGGCCTTGATCATGCGCATGCCGAGCTTGCGCACCATGCGCCTGGCCTGGCGCGCGGCCGGCCAGGCCACCTTGCCCACGACGGGACGCAGGCGCGGCGGAAGCGCGTCGGCGGCGGCCTGGGCCACCCGGACGGGGTCGGATTTGACCTTCGTCACGACGACGCGGGAGACGATGATCGGATGCTGGACGAAGCCCTTGAGAAGTCCACCGACGCCTGCTCGGGCGGACTTCGCGGAAACCTTGGAGGAGTCTTGACGACTGGCGTCGGATGCCACGCGGTGACCGTACCATAGGCAACGTTTTCTTCCCTTCCGCTATGAAAGGCGAGGTCAATGAGGGAGAACCCCCTGGTCCTGCACGTACTGGGTGCTCGCCCCAACTTCGTGAAAGCGGCCCCGGTGGTGCGAGCACTCGCTGAGCTCGGCGTGCGGCAGGGCATCGTCCACACCGGCCAGCACTACGACGCGCTGATGTCGGACGTCTTCTTCGCCGACCTCGGCCTGCCGGAACCGGTGGCGAACCTGGCGGTCGGCTCGGGCACCCACGCCAAGCAGACCGCGGCCCTGCTGGTCGGCCTGGAGGAGCTCTGCCTGGAGCAGGAGCCGGACCTGGTCGTGGTCTACGGCGACGTGAACTCCACGCTGGCCGCGATCCTGGTCTGCGCCAAGCTGGGCATCAAGACCGCGCACGTGGAGGCGGGGCTGCGCTCGTTCGACCGGGGCATGCCGGAAGAGGTCAACCGGGTGGTCACCGACGCGCTGGCCGACCTGCTGTTCGCCACCTCGCCCGAGGCGCTGGCCTACCTGGCCGCCGAGGGCGTTCCCGCGTCCAAGGTGCACCTGGTCGGCAACCCGATGATCGACAGCCTGTTCTCCGCCCTGCCGTCGCTGGACCCGGCGCCGGTGGCGGCCCGGCTCGGCCTGCCCGCGCGCTACGCCGTGGCGACCCTGCACCGTCCGGCCAACGTCGACACCGCCGAGGCAGCCAAGGAGCTGGTGGACGCGGTCCTGGAGGTCTCGCGGCAGCTGCCGATCGTGGTGCCGGTGCACCCGCGCGGCAAGGCGCGCCTGGCCGAGGCCGGTCTGGTGGACGGCGAGACGATCAAGGTCGTCGAGCCGCTCGGCTATGTGGACTTCCTCTCACTCGTCCGCGGGGCCGCGCTGGTCGTCACGGACTCGGGCGGCGTGCAGGAGGAGACCACCATGCTGGGCGTGCCCTGCCTGACCCTGCGGCCCAACACCGAGCGGCCGATCACGGTCACGCACGGCACGAACCGCCTGGTCACGCCGGCCCTCCTGCCCGCGGCCGCGGAGAAGGCGCTGTCCGACGGCGCCGCCACGCCGGCCGGCGAGCTGCCGGTGCTGTGGGACGGCAAGTCGGGCCCGCGCATCGCCACGGTGATCGCCGCCTGGCTGAAGGGCGACAATCTGGCGCCGGCTTCCCAGGCCATTCGCTCGGAATAACGGGCCAACCCCCCGTACCATGACATATCTCCGCTAGAGCGATTGGTTCCCCCATGGCCGAAACCCCTGACGAGCCCACCTTCCAGCGGCTCGGTCCCGTCAACTGGCTGCCCGAGGAGCGCAAGCTCGTCGAGCGATACGAGGCCGAGGTCAGGGAGCTGCGCCGGCGCCTGGAGATAGCCGAGGCCAAGGCCGCCTACTCGGCGTGGAAGCTGGAGGCCACCCAGGCCAAGCGCACGTTCAAGCTGGGCGAGGCGCTGGGCACCAAGAGCCCGGGGAAGATCGTCGAGGCGGTGCGGTCCAGGGAGAAGGCGCCCAAGCCGCCCCTGCCCGTCGCCGAGGCGGCCGAGCTCGCCAACCACCGGCCGCCGCTGGTCGAGGTCCCGGCGGTGAAGTGGCCGCTGGGGCCGGTGAACCGTCCTGACCTGAAGGTCGCCGTCATCCTGGACGACTTCTCCAGGATGGCCTTCAAATACGAGTGGGACCAGATCGAGTTCGGGCTCAAGGACTGGCCGGAGATCTTCGCGGAGAAGCGTCCGGACCTGCTGTTCTGCGAGTCGGCCTGGCACGGCAACCAGGGCCGCTGGCGCTACCAGATGACCGGCACGAACGCGCCCAAGGAGCCGCTGCGCGAGCTGGTCGCCTGGTGCAAGTCGGAGGGCATCCCGACGGTCTTCTGGAACAAGGAGGACCCGCCGAACTTCGACTTCTTCATCGACACGGCCAAGCTGTTCGACTACGTGTTCACCTGCGACGGCGACATGCTGCCGAAATATCGCGAAACTCTGGGACACGACCGGGTGGACGTGCTGCAGTTCGCCGCCCAGCCCCGGGTGCACAACCCGATCCAGCAGAAGCAGGGCCGGCTGCACGACGTCGTCTTCGCCGGCATGTACTTCCGCGACAAGCACCCCGAGCGCCGCGAGCAGATGGAGACCGTGCTCGACCCGGTCCGCGAGCTCGGCCTGCACATCTTCGCCCGCAACGGCGAGGTGGACGAGAAGTACGCCTGGCCGGAGAAGTACCGCCCGCACATCGTCGGCGAGCTGCCCTACGACCAGATGCTCGCCGCCTACCGCATGTACAAGGTGTTCCTGAACGTCAACTCGGTGCTCGACTCGCCGACCATGTGCGCCAGGCGCGTGTTCGAGCTGTCGGCCTGCGCGACCCCGGTCGTGACCGGCTGGTCGCGGGCGATCGAGGAGACGTTCGGCGAGCTCATCCCCATCGCGCGCGAGCCGATCGAGTCGTACAACCAGGTGCTGCACCTGATCAACAGCCCCGAGCTGCGGGCCAGGATGGGTCACCTGGCGATGCGCGAGGTGTTCGACAAGCACCTGTTCTCGCACCGGGTGGACCAGATCCTGCAGCTGCTCGGCCACGCCACCGCGCCGCGCGCCCGGTCGATCTCGGTGGTGCTGCCCACCAACCGCGCCTCGCAGATCGAGCACGCCATCTCCTCGGTGGCCCGTCAGATCCACCGTCCGCTGCAGCTCGTCATGGTGCTGCACGGCCTGGACATCGACCCCGTGGTGGTCGCGGACAAGGCCCGCATGGCCGGCATCACGGACGTCGTGGTGCTGCCCGCCGCCGCCGAGCTCTCGCTCGGGGCCTGCATGAACCTGGGCATCGCGGCCGCCGAGGGCGAGCTGATCGCCAAGATGGACGACGACAACCTCTACGGCGACCACTACCTGTCGGACCTGGTGCGCGCCTTCGACTACTCCGACGCCGAGCTGGTCGGCAAGGGCGCGCACTACTCCTACTTCGAGGGCAGCAACACCACCATGCTGCGGCTGCCCGGGCTGGAGCATCGTTACTCGTTCCTGGTGCAGGGCGGGACGTTCCTCGGCACGGCCGAGATGTTCCGCTCGTACGGGTTCGCCGACATCACCCGGGGTGAGGACACCCACCTGGTGCGGCGGCTCAAGGAGGACGGGGTCAAGATCTACTCGGCGGACCGGTTCAACTTCGTCTACTGGCGCAGCGCCGACACCTCGATGCACACCTGGCAGGCCGACCACATCAAGCTGACGCGTAACGCGCAGTTCTCGTTCGTCGGGCGGCCGGACGCGCACGTCCTCATCTGAGCGGCCGCCCGGGCGGGTCAGATGCGGTAGTCCTTGAGCTCGATCGAGTTGGCCGCCTTGGTGGACATCTTGTCGAGCAGGCGCAGGAAAGGGCCCTTGGTGAGCACCCGGTGCGCCAGGTCGCGGAGCTTGATGCCGCGGGCCGTCCTGGGCGCGAAGAAGGGGCCGGCGTTGCCGGCGATCTTCTGGCACGCCTTGGCGTAGGGCCTGATGGTCTCCTGGTAGCGGGCGAAGGCGGTGACGTGGTCGCCGTCCGCCGCCGCCAGCTCGCCCGCCAGCACGTACGCCGCGATCATCGACATGCCCGCGCCCATGCCGCCCATGGTCGCCCCGTAGCCGGCGTCGCCGACCAGCGCGACCCGGCCCTGGGTGAAGTGCTCCATGTGCACCATGCTGATCGAGTCGAAGTAGAAGTCACGCGACTCCGCCAGCCCGGACATCAGCGTGGGCATCTCCCAGCCCATCCCGGCGAACGCGCGGGCGACGAGCTCCTTCTGGCGTGCCACGTCCCGGTGGTGGTAGTCCAGCGCCTCCGAGGCGAAGACGCACAGCAGGCCGGCGCCGTCGGCGTCCGCGTTGAAGGCGCCGCCGCGGCCGGGCTCGCTGTAGAGCAGCGTGCTGCCGCTCCGCCCGAGCGGGTTCGGCGTGCTGAACAGCGCGGCGTAGTAACCGGACGGCCGCACGAAGCGCTCCTCAGGCCCGAAGGCCAGCCTGCGGACGATGGAGTGCAGCCCGTCCGCGCCGATCACCAGGTCGAACGTGCGGCTCAGGCCGCTTTCGAAGGTGACGTGGACGCCGTCGGCACGCTCGGTCATCGCGGCGATCGAGTCGTTGAAGATGTACTCGGCCCGGTCCTTGGTCATGTCGTGCAGCAGGCGGCTCAGGTCGCCGCGGGTGATCTCCACCGCGCCGCCGGTGAACGAGGCGGGCAGGCTGATCTTGACCCGGCCGGTCCCGTCGATGATCTGCAGCTCGCTCGGCTCGGTCTGCCAGCGGCGGATCTCCTCCAGGATGCCCATTCTGCGCAGCATGGTCAGGTGCGCCTCGCCGCGGAAGTCGACCGCCTGGCCGCCCTCGCGCAGCGCCGGGGCCCGCTCGACCACCGTGACGCGGTGCCCGGTGCGGGTGAGCCAGTAGGCGGTGGCGGGGCCGGCCAGGCTGGCGCCGGAGATCAGGATGTTCTTGCTCATCGGGTGCTCCCTCGTCGTCTTGCGATGAATCAAGACTCGGCGAGGGCGCGCACCGCGTACGCACCGGCGGCGCACCGCCCCGTGCTTCCCGGTGACCCGTGTTATCTGGTGACCTGTGTTATCTGGTCACCCGCGCCAGGTTCTGGTCGGCGAGCCGGCCGAGCTCGAACAGGCCACGGGGCTTCACCCGCTGCCCGACCACGAGCATGCTCATGATCAGGTTCCCGCGCCTGATCATCACCGAGCCGATCTGGGCGTTCTGCTTGCCGCCCGCCGCCGTGGTCAGGTACGCCCGCGACCGGTCGCCGCGTGGCGGCATGCGCAGGTCACGGGTCTTGTACGTGACCTGCGTGCCGCGTACGTCGGCCTGGTAGGCGGCGCACTGCGCGGGGAGCGGGTCGGGGAACGCGGTGCCCGGCAGCGACACCACGGCCTGGGTGATCGAGCCCCGCTGGGCGGCGAAGGCGATCACCGCGGCCGGCGCCTTGGCGACCTCCGGCCTGGCGGCGTCGAGCTGGGCGGCGCCCGCGCACTCCGGGCGTTCCAGCTTGGCCTGGCGTACCGCGGCCAGGCCCTGCTGGGTGGATTTGAGCGCGCCGAACGCGCCGGTCTCCGGGCCGTAGGCGATGGTCATGCCCTTGGGCACGGGCAGCAGCGCGGCCCGCAGCCTGGCCGCGTCCACGCTCGCCGACGGCGACGGCTGCCCGGCCTGGCCGGACTTCTGCTCATCAGCGGCCGCGCAACCGGCAACGACCATCATGCTTAGACAAATCCTGAAAAAGGCCTTAAGCATGAATTTCTCCAATTCCTCTGGCGGCATCAGAAAAAACGCTAGAGGAATCGGCGACCAGACAACCGAGCAACGCCGCTATCAATGGAATTCGGGGGTTTCACGAGGGATTTCCGGTTCACCGGCCCCCAGGGGCGCCCGCCACTGCGGTCGCCTCGGCGGTCGCGTCGCGAGGCGCGACGGCCGGACGGGCTCCAGGTCGGCGGGCTCGGGCTCCCGGGCCTCGGCGTCCAGGCCACCCCAGATCCCCCTGTTCACGGCATTCCAGACAGCACGCCAAAGGGGCATTCGCCGTAATAGGTCGCGCAAAATGTTCCTCGTCCCGCTGCGCGCCACTGAGCGACATTCGGCGGCGCTGCCGAGGATCGGCGACATGGACGACCTCGGGATGGACCGCGCCATTTCCCGCCGCGATTTCTTCGACGGCATCGCCGTGACCGCCGCCGGGTGCGCGGCCGGCGGGTACGCGTCCACCGGGATCCCGTCGCTCGCCGAGCCGCCCTTCCGGCTGCTCGGGGACACCGCGCAGGCGCTGGCCGTCCCGCACGCGCTGCGCGACGGCCGCTTCTGGCGGTACGCCGGGCCGCCCGCGCACACCGGCGAGACCTACGACCTGGTGGTGGCCGGCGGCGGGGTGAGCGGGCTGAGCGCGGCCCACGAATGGCTGCGCGGGCATCCGGGGTCGCGGGTGCTCGTCCTGGACAACCGCGACGAGGTCGGCGGCCCTGGGCCGGAGAGCTCGGGGGAGATCAGGTCACCGTCCCCGGAGACGGAGGACCTGCTCGACCGGCTCGGGTTCCCGCCCGCGCCACCGCACCACCAGCCGGCCGCGTACGACGGCGTCATGTGCGACGCCGAGACGTTCGGCGCCGACCGGCTGGTCGAACTCGGCCAGGACTGGATCGGCGGGCTGCCGCTCGGCGAGCGGGCCAGGCGGGAGCTGCGGACGCTCCACGAGGACCCGCCCGACTGGTTCCCCGGGCTGCCGGCCGAGGACAAGCAGGAGCGGCTGGCCGGGCTGACGTACTCGCGGTTCCTGCTGGAGATCTGCCGGGTGCATCCTGACGTGGAACGCTTCTGCCGGAGCCTGCCCAGCCGCGAGTGGGCCTGCGACGCCCGGGCGTTCGGCGCGATCGACGCCTGGGGCCAGGGCTATCCGGGCTTTCGCGGGCTGGGGCTCGACGGCGGGAAGCCGTCCAGGTTCAACGCGGCAGGCGTGCGCAGGCGGTGGGACGAGCGCCCGGCCCGGCACGCGCCAGGCCCGGCGCTGGTACGCGCGCTGACCGGCCGGCTGATCCACGACGGCGAACTCGACCGGCCGGGCAACCGGGTCCGCGTCCGCCTGTCCAGCCCGGTCGTGCTGGCCAGGGACGAGGGCCCGGCGGCCGTCGTCGGCTACTTCGACGGCCACGAGGTCAGGACGGTGACCGCGGGAGCGGTGATCCTGGCCTGCCCGCACGCGTTCATCCCGTACCTGGTGCCCGATCTGCCCGCCGATCAGCGGCAGGCGTTGCGCGCGGCCGTCCGGCTGCCGGTGCTGGAGGCCGTCGTGCGGCTGCGCGGGCCCGGGCCGTGGCGGGCCGGGCGAACCCGCTGGACCGGGGCGTACTGGTGCGTGAGCGAGCTCGGCGCGCCGGCCGCCGACGGTTCGGTCACCGCGCGCCTGTACGCCGCGCCCTGCCGGTCCGAGCTGGGCCCGCGCGCCGGGGCGGCGGCGGCCCGGTGGGAACTGCTCAGGACGCCGTTCGAGCAGCTGGAGCGCTCGGTCCGCGACCAGCTCGCCAGGCTGCTCGGCCGGGCGGGATCGGACCTCGGCGTCGAGGCCGTCACCGTGCACCGGTGGGGGCACGGGGTCGCGGCCGGCTACCGCCGCCCGTGGGACGCCTTCCACCCCGGCGGCCCGTACCCGGCCGACACCGCGCGGCGCCGTTTCGGCAGGATCGCCATCGCGGGCTCCGACGCGGGCGCCGGCACGGGTCCCGCCGACAGCACCGACGCCGCGATCACCGCCGCCTGCCGGGCCGTGCGAGAGCTCGCGGCGGCACGGTGATCGACCGGGTCTGGTCGGCGTGATTTCCCTGGTCACGATGGCTCGACGGAGAGTGATCAACGAGAGCGCCGGAACTTGCCCCAATAATCACGGTAATCATCGCGTTCCTCCCACTGCGCGGAGCCATAAACGGTGCTAGTCTCCTGTGCGATCTTCCGGAGGTGTATTTACACAAGGTGTGGAAATGCCCTTCGACTCGAGGTTGGGACATGGGCTCGCGAAACCGGTCAATTCGGTTCAAGATCTTTTTATTGCTGCTGCTACCCCTCCTGTCTCTGAGCGCGCTCTGGGGTTTCGTACTCAACCTCACCATGGGCGACGGACAGTCACTGCTGCGAGCCGACACCTTGTACCGAACCCTCGGGGTCTCCTCCACCGAGCTGGGAATTCAGTTACAGGGCGAGCGGGTGCGCTCGGCCCAGGCGCTCACCACCCGTAAGCTCACCGAGGACCTGGGCGCGCAGCGGGCCCGCACCGACCGGGCGATCGACGACTTCCAGCGGGCCGTCTCCGAGGCCGGCGACGCGGTCAGCGAAGACCTCGGCGGCCCACTTGACACCTTGACCACCGGGCTCAACCGGCTCGGCTCCATCCGGGCCGACATCGACGGCGGCCTCAGCTCCCGCCTGACCGGCCTGAACGAGTACAACCACCTCCTCGACGCGCTCTACGCGCTCTACGACCACCTGGTCTCCGTCTCCGACCTGGCGCTCTACCAGCAGGCCGCCTCGCTGCAGACCATGGGCCACGCCCGCGAGCTCATCGCCAGGCAGCACGCCCTGATCACCGCGGCGCTGCTCGACGAGGATCTGACCGCGCCGGAGATCTCCGCCTTCACCGAGTACGCGGCCACCAGGAAGTTCCTGCACGCGCGCGGCCTGGCCGGACTCGACGTCGAGCTGCGCAGGTCCTACGAGCAGCTCTTCGCCGGCGAGCCGTTCCTCACCTTCGCCGCCATGGAGGGCCAGGTCATCAAGACCGGCGAGCCCCCGGACGACGCCGGCGCCTGGAACTCCGCGGTCGACAAGCTCTCCGCCCAGCTCGACAAGGTCGCCGTGACCTCGACCGCGGTCGTGACCGAGCGGGGCGGCGAGGCCGTCGACGGCACCGTGGCCAGGATCGCGTTCGCCGGCGGCGTCGGCCTGATCGCGGTACTCGCCTCGATCATCATCTCGGTACGCTTCGGTCGTCGCCTCGCCGCCGAAATGGCGGGGCTGCGTTCGGCGGCGCTGGAACTGTCCACCCAGCGGCTCCCGGACGTCGTGGAACGGCTACGCAAGGGCGAGGACGTGAACGTGGGGAAGGAGACCAAGGCCATCAAGGTGAGCGGCTCCGCCGAGATCATCGACGTGGCCAGGGCCTTCGGCTCCGTGCAGCACACCGCGGTGCAGGCCGCGGTCGGCCAGGCCGCGCTGCGCCGCGGCGTCAGCCTGGTGTTCCTCAACCTGGCCAGGCGCAAGCAGGGCCTGCTGCACCGCCAGCTCGCGCTGCTCGACGGCATGCAGCGCCGCACGCACGACCCCGACCAGCTCGAAGAGCTCTTCCGCCTGGACCACCTGACCACGCGCATGCGGCGGCACGCGGAGAGCCTGCTCATCCTGTCCGGCTCGGCCCCCGCCCGCGTGTGGCGCAAGCCCGTCGCGGTGATCGACATCGTCCGCGCCGCCGTGGCCGAGGTCGAGGACTACACCCGGGTCAACGTCGAGACCATGCCGGACAGCGCCTTCGACGGCGGCTCCGCGACCGACCTGACCCACCTGGTGGCCGAGCTGATCGAGAACGCCACCATCTACTCGCCCCCGGACACCTCCGTCCAGGTGCGCGGCGACCTGGTCAGCAACGGTTACGCGATCGAGGTGGAGGACCGCGGGCTCGGGCTGTCGCCCAGCGAGTACGCCGCGTTCAACGCCATGCTGGCCGACCCGCCCGAGTTCGACCTGGCCGACAGCGACAGGCTCGGCCTGTTCGTGGTGGCCAGGCTCGCCGCCAGGCACGGCATCAAGGTGCTGCTGCGGCGCTCGCCCTTCGGCGGCACGACCGCCATCGTGCTGGTGCCGAAAACGCTGGTCACCGAGCCAGGGGCGGTCGAATCCGGCGACGACATGCCGGCGTTGCCCGCGCGTACCAGGAAGAAAGCCCTCGCGGTGGTCAGCTCGGGAAGCCATGCCGGGCTGCCGCGGCGCGTACGACAGGCCAATCTGGCCCCACAGCTCAAGGAAGCGCCCGCAGAGCTTCCCGAGCCGGCCGTGGAGCCGGAGGAGAAGAAGACCGAACGCTCTCCCGATGAGGTACGCGACCTGTTCTCCGCGTTCCAGCGGGGCAATCAGCGCGCACGAGAAGAAGACAATGATGAGGGGGACGCATGAGTGTGCCGACCACCAACACCGGTGAGCTGAACTGGCTCCTCGACGACCTGACCAGCAGGGTGGCCGCGGTACGCCAGGCCGTGATCCTTTCGACGGACGGCCTGGCGGTCGGCTATTCCAAGGGCCTGACCCGCGAGGACGCCGAGCATCTGTCGGCCGTGGCGGCCGGCTTCCAGAGCCTGGCGCGCGGCACCGGGCGGCATTTCGGCGGCGGCGACGTCCGTCAGACCATCGTGGAGATGGAGACGGCGTTCCTGTTCGTGACCGCGGCCGGGCAGGGCACCTGCCTCGCGGTGATCGCCGACGCGAACGTCGACGTCGGTCATATCGCCTACGAGATGGCGATGCTGGTCAAGCGGGTGGGCCAGCACATCACCACCAACCCGCGCACGGGCACGCCATGAGCGACAGCCCGCAGTGGATGGATGAGGAGGCGGGACCGATCGTCCGGCCTTATGCTCTCATCCGCGGCCGCACGAGATCCTCTGGGGAGGGCCTCGACCTCATCGCGACCGTGCGCGCCGTACGCGGCCCCTCCGCCGGCCACGACTCTCTGGGGCCTGAGCAACAGCTCATTCTGCGGGCGGCGCGAAGCCCGATCTCGGTGGCCGACCTGGCCGTCGAGCTCGACCTGCCTGTCGGCGTCGTCCGGGTGCTGCTCGGCGACCTGCTTGACCACGGCCTCGTCTCGGTGACCTCACCCTCATCGGCCGGGTCGCGGACGAATGAGCGCATTCTCAAGGAAGTGATCAATGGACTCCGTGCTCTCTGAGGACCCCGTAGCGCTGAAGATCCTCATCGCCGGGGGGTTCGGCGTGGGCAAGACCACGCTGGTCGGCGCGATCAGCGAGATCAAGCCGCTGCGCACGGAGGAGGTGCTCTCCGACCGCGGGATCGGGGTGGACGACCTCGACGGCGTGGAAGGCAAGACCACCACCACGGTGGCGATGGACTTCGGCCGCATCACCATCCGTGATGGCCTGGTCGTGTACCTGTTCGGCACGCCCGGGCAGGAGCGGTTCTGGTTCATGTGGGACGAGCTCAGCTACGGCGCGCTGGGCGCGGTCGTGATCGCCGACACCCGGCGGCTGACCGACTGCTTCCCGTCCGTCGACTACTTCGAGCAGCGCGGCACGCCGTTCGTGGTGGCGGTGAACTGCTTCGACGGCGCCGACAGGCACAGCGTGGACGACGTGCGCATCGCACTCGACCTGGACGACGACGTGCCGGTGCTGCTGTGCGACGTGCGGCGGCGCGCGTCGGCCAAGGAAGTCATGATCGCCCTGGTCGAGCACTCACTGCGGACTCTGACCTCCGCGAACTGATCCCCCTGCGGACCCTTTGGCCCCGCGCCGCCGTTCCCCCCGGCGCGGGCCGTCAGAGGGCACGAAGCCCGTTGATCACCTCACGCAGCAGGCTCTCCGTAGGCGTGGCGCCCCGGTCGACCGGCGGACGCACCGCGACCAGCCCGTAATCGAGCAGGTCGCTCAGCAACACCCTGATCACCCCCACCGGCAGCCCCAGTTCCGAGGCCACCTCGGCCACGGGCCGGCTCCCTCCGGCCACGCAGCTCAACAACCGCCGGTGCTGGGTGCTCAGCTCGGCCTTGGCCGGCACCGGCAGCCCGGTCAATCCGACCGTCGCCAGCAGGTCGAGCGAGGCGGACGTGGGCCTGGTGCGTCCGCGGGTCACCGCGTACGGGCGCACGACAGGCCCGGCCTCCTCGTCAACCCACTCGTGGTCGCGACTCACGATTGAGATCCCCCATCCTGATCGCTGTCCTGGCGCCCCCGCTGCCAGCCGGACTGAAGCGAGGAGAGCAGCGCCCTGGTCTGCTCGGGCGAACGCTCCTCCGGTACGTGGGACACGTGCTCCTGCCGCTGCGGCAGGTTCGTCTGGCGTACCCGGCGGGGCAGCACCGGCTCCTGCGGCTGCCCGACCGGTGAGGTCACCCCCCGCTTGGTCGTGCGCACCCGGCGCGGCAGCTCGCCGTCGCCGGTGGTCTCGGTGTCCGGCCTGACCACGGAGACGGAGACCGACTCGAACCGCAGCGGCTCCACCGGCGCGGGCACGTGCTCGACCAGCGTCCTGGGCACCAGCACGATCGCGGTCGTGCCGCCGAACGGCGAGGGCTTGAGCGTGACCTTGATCCCGTGCTTGGCGGCGAGCATGCCGACCACCGCGAACCCCAGCCGCTCGGTCTGCGCCGGGTCGAAGTCGGGCGGGCTGGCCAGCCGCTCGTTGATGGACCTGCGGATCTCCTCGGACATGCCCAGGCCGCGGTCCTCGATCTCGACCGCGAAGCCGCGGCCGACCATCTCACCGCGTACGGAGATCTCGTTGTTCGGGGCGGAGAACGAGGTGGCGTTCTCGATCAGTTCGGCGAACAGGTGCATGAGGTCGGCCACGGTGCCGCCCGACACCCCGTACTCGGGCATCGGGTAGACGCGGACGCGGGTGTACTCCTCGATCTGGGCGGCGGAGCCGCTCAGCACGTCCTCCATCGGGATCGTGCCGCGCCACCTGCGGCCGGCCGAGCCGCCGGACAGCAGTACCAGGCCCTCGGCGTGGCGGCGCATGCGGGTGGTCAGGTGGTCGAGCTTGAACAGGTGCTCGAGCGCTTCCGGCTCCTCGGTCTGGCGCTGCATCTCGTCCAGCAGCTTGAGCTGGCGCTGCAGCAGCGACTGGCTGCGCCTGGCCAGGTTGCGCAGCGCCTGCGCGATGCCTTCGCGCATTCTGGCCTGCTCGACGGCGGCGTCCACGGCGGTGCTCTGCACGCTGTCGAACGCCGCGGCCAGGTCGGCGACCTCGCTGGTCGCGTCGGAGCCGACGGTGATGGCCGGGGCCTCGGACGCGATGTCCACGCTCTCGCCCCTGCGCAGCTTGGCCACCACGTCGGGCAGCCTGATCTCCGACAGGTCCAGCGCGGTGCGGCGCAGGCCGGCCAGCTCCCTGGTGATGCGGCGGCCCAGCCGCACCGAGATGAAGATCGAGAAGACGACCGCGATGAGCCCCAGCGCGCCCGCGATGGCGGCCTGCACCAGGATCGACACGCCCGCAGGCTCCATCCTGGACAGCAGCTCCCCGCCGGTGCTCCAGACGGCCTCGGTGTACTCCTTGAGCACCGGGTCGGCCAGCCCGCGCCAGATCTGCATGTCGACGGGCTGGGCCGCGATGTAGCCGGTGAGCACCCGCTCCATCGTGGCGTACCTGGAGGAGGCCTCCAGCTTCTCGAACGGCGCGCGCAGCTCGGGGTCGAGCTGGGCCAGGGCCTTGGGGAACAGGAAGCGCCTGGTGCCGTCGATCCCGGCCACCAGGTGCATGTCCGCGTGCTCGATCTTGCCGTTCACCGCGACGATCAGCGCGTGCTCGCGGCTGAGCAGCTCGCGTACCTCGTCGGCGGCGATCAGGCCCTGCGCCTGGAGCGAGAGCTCCACGTCGGTGCTGATCGTGAACGTGGAGTACAGCAGGTGCACCGCGTCCGAGACGGTCGCGTACCTGGTGATCAGGTCTCTGCCGGTGAGCTTGCCCTCGTCCACCCGGCGCCGGGTGTCGGAGAGGTTGTCCACGGCGGCCAGCACGCCTTGCAGGCGCGTCTTCATCTCGGCCGTCATCGAGTCCCTGACGTCCTGCGACAGGACGCTGTCGGTCAGGGCCTTCCTGGTCTTGTCCGCCTTGGCCCGGGCGGCGGACAGCGCGGCCGGGTCGGTGGCGACGCCGGCCAGCCGCTCAGCGGAGGCCAGGCGTTCGTTCTGCAGGTCGGTGACGAGGGCGTCGGTGTGGTTGATGACACCGGACCAGAACGTCTCGACCTTGAGCAGGTTCAGCGCCTGACCCGTGGTCGTGCTCGCGGCGAAGGCCCAGAGCGCGACCAGGGAGATCAGGGGGATGACGAGCAGCGTCGAGATCTTGAACCTGATAGATCTGCCCGATGCCATGACACCCGCTCCCGGATAGAAGATCGCGGGAGAGAATAGCAGCAAATCGGACCATTTTAAGATCGACTAGCGATAAATCTGTGATAAGTCGTGAAATTTGCGGCCTGTGAGGTCCGCCGGACCCACACCACCCGCACCAGCCAGGCCGCCAGCACGGCCAGCAACCCCACCTCGGCGCCCAGCAGCAGCCGCTCCACCAGCCCGATCAGCACCCGCTCGCCCGGCATCGCCACGTACGTGATCGCCAGCACCCCGAAACCGCCCGCCAGCGTCACCCACTCGACCGTCCTGGCCACCGGCTTCCACTCGGCGTGCGCGGCCAGCCTGGGCACCAGCAGCGCCCCCGCCGCGGGCAGGCTCACGAACGCGGCCACCGACACGTACCGGTGGATCAGCGCGGTCGTGGTCAGGTCGTGGCCGATGGGCGTGGTCGGGATGACCGCGGCGACGATCAACGCCCCCGACCACACCATCAGCAACTTCTCGGGCAGCCCCCGGATCGGCGCCCCCACCGCCCGCAGCC